>JALHNS010000151.1 GCA_022843445.1 Gemmata sp. | reverse complement strand
GCGCGTCCGGCGGCGCGGCCGACAGCACCGCCGCGCCCGCGCCGTCGCCGAACAGCACACAGGTGGCGCGGTCGGTCATGTCGAGCGTGCGGCTCAGCACCTCCGCGCCGATCACCAGCGCGTGCCGGGCCGCGCCGGTGCGCACGAACTGTGTCGCGGTGCCCAGACCGTACAGGAACCCGCTGCACGCGGCGCTCAGGTCGAACGCCGGGATCGCGCGGCACCCCAGTTCCGCTTGCACCAGCGCCGCGCACGACGGGCACATGAGGTCCGGCGTCACGGTCGCAAACGCGATCAGGTCGAGGTCGGTGGCGGCGAGATTGGCGGCCGCCAGCGCCCGCCGCGCGGCGCTCGCGCCCAGCGAAGCGGCGGTATCGGCGGGGCCGGCGAACCGGCGCTCGCGAATGCCCGTGCGGGTGCGGATCCACTCGTCGGACGTGTCGAGGCCGTAGCGGTCGGCGAACTCGGCGTTGGGTACGACGCGAACCGGGACCGCGGTTCCGGTCCCCGCGAGCGAAACGCCAACTGGAGGTGGTGTCAAAAGGTCACAGCGTGTCATAGATGAGCGCGGCGCGAGTCACACAAGAATCGGACACTACTCCGGGCGCTTCTCGCGGGCCGCTTCCCACGGCAGCGCGCGCCCCTTGCCGCCGAACTCCGCGGTGATCGTCCCTTTGAGCGCGTCGCCGGTGATCTTGGCCGCGTACTTCGTCACCAACTTCTGCCCGCTGCGGTCGAGCGTGACTGCGAACGTGAGCTCGCCGTTGGCGCACTTCGCGCCCTCGATGGGCACCGTTTCCTGCCCGCGGCTCACAGTGCCTGTCAGCTTGCCGTCTTTGAGTTCGAGGTTCAGCACTTGGTCGAACTCTTTGGTGCCGACGGTGGTCGTCCATTTCCACAAGCCGGTCACGTCGGGGTCGGTCGCGACCGCCGAGAGCGCACCGCTGAATCCGGTAACGAAGCTCACGATTGCGACCGCGTTCATGGTTCGCCCTCCGTGCGCGAGGCGGGTGCGCCCCGATTCGCCCCCGTTACAACCATCTTACTGTTTTCCGGGCGCACCACTGCGAGCAATCCGCGCGTTTTCGCGCTTCGGTAGAATCGCACAAGTCGTGTATCGGAACCGCACATCTCACCCGACTTCCCACAACGCGGTTCGCGTTACGCTACCGTTACGAGAATATTCTATCCGCGTAAATATCGGAATGGCAATCTGTTGCAGCTTCTTCACCGGTAGCTCACGGAAATTGGCACCGCGCGTGCTTTCTGTGTGAGACAGAGCCGGTATGCGAGTCCCGGCTCGGAGCTAACACTCCACTCCACACACGGGCACGGGAATAGCGGGGGTATGCGAGTCCCCCCGCCGAATCCCGTGCCCCACTTCTTTTTCGCCACCCTTTCGCGCACGTTCCGGTTGTAACGGCGGTATCATGGTGCGAGCACCACAAGAGGCCGCACCATGTATCGCGCCGCGCTCGCGCTCGCTAGCGCCGTTTCGTTCGCCCAACCCGCCAGCGCGCAACCGGGCCCGTTGCCGCTGTCGCCGGGCGTTCACCCCGGCAGCAGCATCGGGCCGGGCACGCAGTTCCTTCCGCAAACCGGGCCGCGGTTCGTTCCGCCGCGCGCGCCGGTCCCGGTAGTGCCACCGACCAACGTGTTCCCGCTGGTGGGGGGCGGCTTCTTCGGCCCCGTGATCGGCTTCGGCCCGTACTACCCGCCCGCCGCGCCGCTCGTGGTCATCGTGCAACCGCCACCCGCGGGGCCGGCGCTGCCGCGCGAACCCGGGACCGTGCTGGCGAACGAGTTCCCCGCGACACTGAGCGTACAGTTCCCGGCCCCGGCGCGCGTGTGGCTGAACGGGACCGAGGTCGGCGGCGCGGCGCGGGAGCAGTTCGCGTTCGAGAGCGCGGCGCTCCCCCTCGGCGCGAGCCACACCTTCGAGCTGAAGGCCCGCTGGGAGCAGAACGGCAAGACCTACGAAGCGGTGCGCACGGTGGGCGTGCGCGCCGGTGACCGTAGCCGGCTTCAGATCGTGAGCGGAACCGAAGTGCGCGAGTGACACCGGGTGCGCGCGGCGCGCGCCCCGGTGAGCGCCAAACACAACGAGTCATTGCGGCGCGACGGCCTGTGCTTCCACCGGCGGCGCGACCGCGGCGCGGCCCTGCTTGAACAGCACCGGCATCAGCGCGAGCAGGCACACCACCGTCGCGGCCCCGGCGAACAGCAGCGCGTGCGTGAACGTGAACTTCAGCACCGGCCACAGCGCCACCGCCCACACCACCAGCAGCCCGAAGTTGATGAGCAGCGCCGTGAGCACCGCGCCCGTGCTCGGGACGTACACCGTTCCCGGTTGCACCGCCTCGACGTACCGCGCGCCGTTCTCTTCTACGAACTTCCGGTCCTTGGTGTAGGTCTTGGTCTTCGCCGCGGCGCTCTCCACCACGAGCGCGTTGAACCGCACCGGTTCCGGGTCGGTGGGCAACTTCACGCGCAGCGCCCCGGTCATGTACTGCCCGCCGCCGGGCGACGTGCCGCGCGGCTCGAACTTCTCGTTGGTACCCACCGCCGCGAACTGCGCGGCCTTGCCGCCCGCCGGTCGGCGGAACGTGACGACGGTTTCGACCGGCGCGCCGTTCTCGTTGAGCTTGAGCGCGCCGCCCGAGCCGCTCCACCGGATCGCGTCGAACTCGTCGAACTCGGCGGTGGTGTAGGGCATGAAGTTGAAGAACGTGTCGTAGCGGCCCGGTTTCTTCTGATCGAGCGCCACCCAGAGCGTGAGGTAGCCCGCGACGAGCAAACCCGCGACCGCGGCGCGGATCGGGAACCGGTCGGCCGGGTCTTGGTACAGGTAGCCCTGCGCGACGAGGCCGCCGCCGAGGAACAGCGCGAACAGCCCCAGCGCGAGCATCAGGAACACGAGCAACAGAACCACAGCGTAGCCCCGGGTGTGCGAGCGCGACGACAACCCGGACACGTTACCCGCGGCCGGCGCGCCGGGCAAGCGCCCGGCGCGCGAAGTTCGCGCGCGGCTACTTCGTTCACGTCTTCGGTCGGCCAACCTTCGGTTGAGATTCGTCCGGCAGGCCGATCCCTGCCGCCGAGACGTTCGTAATCGACTTGCCCATGAAACTGTTGACCACGAGTTTCGCGCCGTCGCGTTTCGCGTCGAACCCGTCAGGAAGCGATTCGCGAACGAGTTCGGCGATGTCCGCGGGCGCGTTGCCTTTGCCAACTTTGTAAGTCTGTTCGAGGCCCTTCCCGTCGTCGCCGACGAGAACAACACGCAGTTCGTACTCGTTCGTCATCGCGCCCGCGAGCGGGCCGAAGTCGATCTGCACCGGTGGCGGATCGTCGTTCGGTACGACGTGCCACTCGCACGGCACGAGGGCCAAACTCGCGGTGAGAACCGTTGCGAACATGCTGTGCCTCCGACAGCGTTACTTCTTCGGCTTCGGAACGACGGGCACCACCGTGACGAGCGGTGCCCACGTTTTCACTGCAGAGAGTTCGACCGACTGAACCCGCGCGGTTTTCGGGCCGCGAAGGGCGAACGCGCCGTCGCCGATGGGGCGCACGGTCCAACCGGCCGTCTTGAGGTGATCCATCAGCGCGTTGCGCGCGAAGCCGATACTGCACCCGGGGAGAAGTTCGTAGGTGTTCTCGTACGAAA
This sequence comes from Gemmata sp., assembly GCA_022843445.1. Classification (GTDB taxonomy): domain Bacteria; phylum Planctomycetota; class Planctomycetia; order Gemmatales; family Gemmataceae; genus Gemmata. Next base: position 11,948 of record JALHNS010000151.1, on the reverse strand, counting down.
CTCCGCCCGCCGCTCGAACCCGGATGGTGAACTGTGCGGTGATGTTGCCGGGCCACGTTCCGAAGTCGAATTGGCGCTCGGTCGGGACGAGCGAACGAGCCGACGCGACGATGTGTGCGAACACGGCGCGCCTCCTACTTCTTCTTCGGAACGACGGGCACAGCCCAAGTCCGCGGAGCGTATCCCATCGGCACGACGTGGTTCAGGTTGAACGCCGTTAGAGCGGTTCTCAATCGTTCGGAGCGGTTCGTGTCGTGTCGGCACAAACGACTTCGAGCGTCGTGCCACTATTGTGGTGCGACGCTCCGCGTCGCAGTCGCTACACCCAAACGAGAACCGCTCTAGCACCAGCGCCTGCGATGCCAGATCGGGGTTCACTTGGTTCCAGTCAAAGGTGAACGAGATGTTCCCGCCCACGCCGTTGCTAAACTGGAACGTGTAGCGCGTATCTGCGGCGTCGTATGCAACCGGGACGACGGAGCCGCCCACTTGCACCAGCGCGTTGTTCAGCACTACCGGGTCGCCGGGGCCGATCGCGCTCGCGGTCACGCCCACCAGCACACCGTTCGCGTTGTTCGCGGTCGCGCCCGGTTGCACCACGAGATTCACCCCGCCGCGTGTCACCGTCAGGTCGGGCACCGCGAGCGCTTGGCTCGCCTGCGTCGCGTCGAGGGCGTCGGGCGTAGCGAAGGTGCCGTTGCCGGTCGTGCCGTCGGGCAGTCGGAACGAGAACGCGGCCGGTACGTCGCGCGCTTCCAGCGCGAGCAACTGTGGGCGGAATTTGATGGTCATGCGGCACTCCTGCGCGTCTGTGACGTTACCGCCGGCACGCGCCAACCGCACCGTAAGATTCTCATGGGGTGGGGGGCGAATATCCAGACGTGGACAGCCACGAACCGGCACGAATAGTCCGATCTTCGCGCGACCGACACATTCCGGGGTAAGCGGCGCGTTCAAGAGTCGATGGTCAGGGCCAAACCGTCCGCGACGCTCGCGGCGACCGGAACGGGTTGGCGCGCAACTGCTGCGCGTCGAACGAGTGAGGCGGCCGGGGCGCGGCGGGTTCGGGGCGATCCGCAACCGCTCCGGGCCGTTCGGGGCCGCTAGGATACGTGTGTCGGACGTCGCCGCACCGCGCTCGGGGCACCCCGTGTTCAAACTCGTCGTGTTCGACTTCGACGGTACGCTGGCCGATTCGCTCGCGGCCACCGTCGAGATCTTCAACCGGCTCGCGGGCGAGATGGGCTTCGCGCCCATCACCGACCCGGCCGCGGCGCGGCACCTCGCGACGCGCCAGTTCCTGAAGCGGCACGGCATTTCGTTTTGGCGGCTGCCGCGGGTGGTGCGCCGGTTCCGCGCGCTCGCGGCCGAGCGCGCGGCGGAACTGAAGTTGTTCGCGGGCGTCGCCGAGGCGCTCGCGGAGTTGGGTGCCGGCGGCGCGAAACTCGGCATCCTGTCGTCCAATGCGGAAGGCACCATCCGCGCGTGCCTGCGCGCGAACGGCGCGGAAACGCACTTCGGGTTCGTGGTCGGCTACCCGCGGCTGTTCGGCAAAGGGAAGGCGCTCAAGCGCATCTTGCGCGCCGAGAAAGTGGAACGGTCGGACGTGCTCTATGTGGGCGACGAGGTGCGCGACCTCGAGGCGGCGCAAAGTGCCGGGGTGAGGTGCGCCGCGGCGACGTGGGGCTTCCACGCCGCGGAGTTACTGCGCACCGCGAACCCGGATTTCGTGCTGGAAACACCGGGGGATCTGGCCCGCTGCGTTTGACCGCGCCGGAGGCGACAGCGACGGGGTTTCTTCTCTTTTTTTTGACAGCGCGCTCCGGTCGCTGACGCTTCCGGCTCGTCGGTCGAGGATCACACCAGTTCCGGCAGCGCCTTGCCTTCGGTCAGGTGCTGCGGGCGGCCGGTCGGGTCGGTGATTGTCGTCGTTTCCGGGTTCAGGCCGAGGTTGTGGTACAGCGTGGCGAAGATGTCGCCGAAGCCCACCGGCCGGTCCTTCGCCAAGCCGCCGTTCTTGTCGGTGCTGCCGATCACTTGGCCCGTCTTCATGCCGCCGCCCGCGAGGATCGCGCAGCTCACTTGCGGCCAGTGGTCGCGGCCCGCGTCCTTGTTGATCTGCGGCGTGCGCCCGAACTCGCCCCACGCGATCACGGTGGTGTCGTCCAGCATCCCGCGCAGCTCGAGGTCTTCCACCAGCGCCGTGAGGCACTGGTCGAGCTTCGCGCCGTGGTCGCGCACGAGGTCGAAGTTCTTCCCGTGGCTGTCCCAGCGGCCGTAACTGAGCGTGACCACGCGGGCACCGGCCTCCACCAACCGCCGGGCGATGAGCAGGTGCTCGTTCACGGTCGGCGCGCCGTCGTACTGGAACTTGTACGGCTTGCCGTCGCCGTACCGCTCGCGCACCTTCTGGCTCTCCTTGGTCACGTCGAGCGCGTCCACCAGTTTGCTGCTGGTCAGCACGTCGAAGGCGCGCTCGGTGGCGGCGTCCGCGGCGCGCACGTTGCCGACGTGGTCCATTTCGCGCTTCAGGTCGTCGAACCCCGCGAGGAGTTTCTTGCGGTCCGGCAGGTGGTCCTTGTTCGCCACGCTGAGCGTCATGTTCTGCATGTCCGGGCCGCTGGGCTTGAACGCCGCGAACGTGCTACCGAGGAACCCGGTTTGGCCCGAATCGCTCCACGGGCCGTGCTGCGTCTTCTCGGCCATCCCGATGAACGGCGGCACGCTGGGGTCCACGTTCCCTTGCAGTTTCCACACGGCGCTGCCGATGCTGGGCCGCCCGCCGAGCGGCGCGAGCGACTGTTGCGGCCAGCCGGTGGTGCACTGGAAGGCGTCGTGCCCGCCGCGCGCGCCCACGACCGAGCGGATGAACGCGAACTTGTCCGCGGCCTTCGCGATGCGGGTGAACGTCTCGCCGATCTGAATGCCCGGCACCTTCGTGGCGATGGGCTTGAACTCGCCGCGAATCTCCGCGGGCGCGTCCGGCTTCAGGTCCCACATGTCTTGGTGCGGGGGGCCGCCGCCCAAGAAGATGTTGATGACCGCCTTGTGCCGGGTGCGCGGCAGGTCGTCGTTCTTCTTGGCCGCGGCCTCGGCGCGAAGCACGTCGGCGAGCGTGAGGCCCATCGCGCCGAACGACAGCGCACCGACTTGCAACATACTGCGGCGCGAAATGCCGTCGCAGAAGCGGACGCGACCGAAGGGAAGGTTCAGCATGGCAACCGGCTCCCGGCAGGAATGGGAGAAAGGCGGGAAGGTCTAGCGGAATTCGTATCGCTCTGGTTCTGACTTGAAGATTAGCTGAGCGGCCCGTGCGGAGCAATAGAAAAGCGCGGAATCCGCGCCGCTCGCGTGCTCTTTTTCGACCCCCCCGGTGGGGTATGCGGGCGCGCCCACCACCGGCGATCCGAACGGGCGCCCGCTCCCGCGCGCTACCGCGTCGCGCCCTTCAGGTCGAGAACGTGCGCGGTCGCCAAGCTGTTCCCGAACGTCTTGAAATCACTGAACTTCCACACGACTTTTTTCTCTCGCGTCACCTCGAACAGTTGCGGGTTGTCCGGCCCCGCGTGGCAGTTGCCCACGATCAGGTTGCCGTTCGGCAGCGCGTGCAGCGTCGTCACCCACGCGAGCGTGATGCCCGGTAGTTCCTTTTGGTCGATGCTCCACACGATCTTGCCCTTCGGGTCCACTTCCAGCACGCGGTTGTTGTTGCCGCCCGAAATGACCGTGTTGCCGTTCTTCAGGCGCAGCGCGCCGTACACCGACGTGCCGTGTCCTTCGGGGCCGTGGCCGTTGCTCGCGGGCCGGCCGCCGAGGTCCAGCGCGTACTCCCACACTACTTTGCCGGTCGCGTCGTACTCGCGCACGCACCCGTCGCCCTCGTGACACACGAGGTAGTTGCCGCTTTCGAGCTTGCGCACCATGCGCGTGTCGCGGTGCGGGTCCGGTTTCTTCACGGTCAGCGCCACCTCTTTCACGATCTTCCCGTCTTTGTCCACCTCCACGATGCGCCGGTTGCCGCTCTCCGCGACCATTGTGTTGCCGTCCGCGAGCCGCTGGAAGGCGTGAACCTCGACGCGGCCCTTATAGCCCTCTTTCGGCTTCGCCTCGTACTTCCACACCACTTCCTTCTTCGGCGTCATTTCGACGACCGTGACCGGCGTGGTGTGGAGCAGTAAGTTGCCGTTCGGCAGCAGCGCGATGTCGTGCGAGTTGTGTTTGCAAGCCACTTCCCACTCGATCTTGCCGTCTTGCGCAACGATGGCGACGCGGCCCCTGTCTTGGGCGAGTACGCGGTAGCCGGGGTGCGTGGCCGGTTCGTCGGCGCACAGCGGAAGTGCGCACGCGAGCGCGACGGCGGAGAGGAGGAAGCGCATGGGAACTCCGGGGAGGCGAACTTCGGCATTTGCGGTCGTCGTTTTGCCCTCTCCCCACGCCAGTGCGGGAGAGGGTGGCCGAGGCTTTGCGAGGCCGGGTGAGGGGCGAGTAGCGATGCGGTCGTCTGAGCCGCTGAACTCGTTGGTAAGCTCACCCCTAGTATGGCCGAAGGCCCTAGTAATCTGTGGCGGCGACCGGGGTTTTCCAGTCGTTTTCCACAGTTTCGACCCCGGTTCGCCGCCACAGTTACTCACCCGCCCGCGAAGCGCGGGCACCCTCACCTGCAAGGGGAGAGGGTAAAGAACAAACGCGAAGTCACAAGGTTTTCAGGTACTCGATGAGCGCGGCGCGTTGCTCGGCGGTCAGGTGGTCGCCGTAGGTGTGGCCGCCGTTGCCGCGACCGGGCTTTGTGGTGTCGTACACCTTGCGGCGCTCCCACCCGGTCGCGCTCGCGGGCGGCTCCGGCACTTCTGTCGTTTTCCAGCCCACGTTCACTTTGTCGTAGTCGGCCTCGCCGGTGCGGAAACTGCGCGTGAACCGCTTGGGGCGCGCCTTCGAGTTCAGCACGCCTTCGAGCGTCGGCACGCTCCCGTTGTGCAGGTACGGCGCGGTGGCCCAAACGCCGTCGAGCGGCGGCGCTTGGTAGCCCTCGCCGATGTGAATCGGCTTCACCGCGCCGCCCTCCTTGCCGAACCACGATTCCGCGTACGCCTTGCCGTACTTCTCCGTGATGCCGCGGTGCCGCGCCGGGTCCGTGCCGATCTCGTCGAGCGCGATCACCTTGTTGGGATAGCTCCACTCTTTGCCATAGGTGCCGTGGCACTTCGCGCAGTTCGCCGCGAACACCTTCTCGCCCTTCGCGGCGAGTGCGGCATCAAAAGCGAACGGATACTTCGGCGGTTCGAGCGAAACGAGGTGTTCGAGGATGTCGCGGAATGCCGGCTCGTGCTTCTCGAAGTCCTTCGCGGGCGTGAGCGGGTGCATCATGAACTGCATGAGCGTCCGCACCGAACGCGAATCGGTCGCGCCGCCGTAGTAGATGGTCTTCTTCTTGCGCATGTGCCACCACGCGGGCACGTCTTCGCACAGGTCGTCGTGCAGGTCGAGATCGGTCCACTCGCCCTTCAAACTGAGGTCCGGGTTGCGGAACCCGAGCAGGTACACGCCGAACGCCCCGGCCTCGTTCGTGCCGCGTGCGTTGCTGAAGGTGAACGGCAGTTTCTTGGCGATGCCGTCGGCGCGCGCGAGGTCTTCGAACAGCGAGTGGATGTCCAGCGAACTGTTCCCGAGGCCGACGTAGCTCTTGCCGAGGATGCTGCCCGCGTGGCACAGCATGCAATCGGCCCCGACGCCGGTTTTCAGCAGCAGAGGCGCTTTGCGCAGGCCCATTGGCAGGCCGTCGTTCGGGTACGGCGCGGGGTGCAGGCCGTAGCGGTCGCGCACGGCCGCGTCGTAGTCCGCGGGCTTTTCGGTTACCCCCCACTGCTTCCACACGTTCGGCAGCGCGTTCGGCGTCCAGAACGCGGGGATGAACGCGGTGCCGGTGAGCGCCTTGTAGCCGCGTTCTGCGGCGGTCGGCTCTTTCGCGCGCGACGGCGCACCGCACAGTACGGCGAACGTGAGGACCAGCACCGCGGCGCGCGTCATGGGAGGCTCCTTGCGTACGAACGCTCGCCATTTTACGCGCGCCGCGGGCCGGTTCCAACCGGCCTTACGCGGTGCCCAGTTCGGCGAGGATGGTTGCGGCCTTGTTCGCGTCGGCCACGGTGTCGAAGGTGGCGTAGCCGATGAACTTGCCGGCGACCACGGACATGACTAGCCCGTGCAGGTTGATGCCGGCGAGTTCCCACGCCTGCGTGAGCCGCCCGCCCAACCCGGCCTTGTCGTCGCCCTCCACGCGCATCACGATCGGCGTGCTCACCTCGTGCATGCCCGCGGCCTTCGCGGCGCTCAGTTCCGCGGTGCCGGTGAGCGGCGCGACGTACAGGTCGCCGACGCCCGGCTTGGTGGCCGAGCGCTCGCTGGACACGTACTCGAGGTGCGCCCCGGCCTCGGCGAGCGTCTTGAGCTTGGCGGAGACGCCGCCCGGCTTGTCTTCGATCTCCGCGTGGTACAGGTGGACGCGCTGCATCTTGAAGCTCATCGGAGTGGCCCTCGTCTGGGTGTCGCCGCGGGTGCCGCTTCGGGTGAAGTGAAGGCGCGGCACCGGGTTCCGTTGGGATGATACTCCCGCCCGCGGGCAATGCAACCGTGTAGATCGCGCGAAAGTGGTCGGCGTGCGTTTCGGCGAGCGGCACGCGTGAGCGTGCCGGTTGTTCGCTTCCCACCGGCACGCTCACGCGTGCCGCTCGCCAAAGGCTGGTTCTGGACGCGCTCGTAGAAAACGCACGAACCCCGCCGGCTGTGCCGGCGGGGTTCGGTGATCGGTGCTCGAAGGCGGCGTTAGCGCTTCGAGAACTGCGTGCCGCGGCGGGCACCGCGCAGACCGTACTTCTTCCGTTCCTTCATGCGGGCGTCGCGGGTCAGGTAGCCGCTGTCGCGCAGCTTCTTAATCATGCCGGTCGCGGGGTCGGCGGGCGGCGCGGGCGCGGCCGTCGGGATCAGCGGCGCGCCTTCGACCGCGGGAGCGACCGGGGCCACCGGCTTCGCGGGAATGGCCTTCGCCTTCTCGCGCTCTTTGGCTTCGTTGTGGTAGGTCTTGATGATGGTGGTCTTGTCGAACACCTTCGCCCGCTGCTCGTCCTTCGGGCTGAACATGGTCTTGATGGCGCGCGCCAAGCCCTGCGACACGGCCCCGGCTTGGCCGGTGGTGCCGCCGCCGGTCGCGGTTACGAACACGTCGAGCCGCGTCAGCTGTTCGGTCGCCTTCAGCGGCCCGACCACCGCCGCGCGGTCCTTCTCTTCGTGGAAGTACTGGTCGAAGGGCTTCCCGTTGATGAGGATTTGGCCCTTGCCCTCGCTGACGCGCACGCGGGCCACGGCCGTCTTGCGGCGACCGGTGCCGATGTAGAAGGTGCGGGGCGTCTTGGCGGCTTTCGCCGGCTTCTTCTCGGCCATGGTGCGGGTTGCTTGTTATGTGTTGTTTGTTGGTGGCGGCGCGCCTGCCGGTTACGCGAGCTTCAGCTCTTGCGGTTGCTGGGCTTGGTGCGGGTGCTTGTTGCCGGCGTAAATCTTCAGCTTGCCGAGTTGGGCGTAGCCGAGCGGGCCGCGGGGCATCATGCGCTTCACGGCGCGGCGGATGATCTCTTCCGGCTTCTTCTCGAGCATCTCTTTGGCCGGCGTGATCTTCTGGCCGCCCGCGTAGTGCGAGTAGTCTTGGTACTCCTTCTGCTCCCACTTGCTGCCGGTGAACTGCACCTTCTCGGCGTTGATGACGATGACGAAATCGCCCGTGTCGCAGTGCGGGGTGTAGTCCGGCTTGTGCTTGCCGCGCAGCACGTTGGAGATGGTGACCGCGAGCCGGCCGACCACGAGGTCGGTGGCGTCGATGACGACCCACTTCGGCGCCACGGTCTTCGCATTCGCCATGAACGTAGACATTGCAGTAGCTCGACTCGCGCGGCCCGGCGGGGCCGGACAAATAAGGAACGGGGCGGAACGCGCCCGCCGGAAGACAGTAATGGTAGGGCGGGCCGGCGGCGCGTCAAGGCCGCACGCGCGGAAAGACCGGCACGCGCGCCCCTGTTTGGGGCCGTGCCCCGCGGCACCGAAAGCGGGACCGCCCGCGAACGAATACCTTATACCGAGTTCCCACTCAAGGAGACGCACCCATGGCGACCGCACCGGCCCCCGCGCCCGCCGCGCCGGAAGAGTTCCACACGTTCGGCCTGCCGCCCGGAACCGTGCGCGGCATCCTGTCGGTGCTCATCTGCTCGTTCTTCTGGATCCTGCTGATGTTCCCCGCGGATTCCACCATCCGCGCACCGCTCGGGCACTTCTTCCTGCTCACGCTCGTGTTCCTCGCGTTCGCCTCGCACCCGTTTCACGAGAAGCAGCACCTGCTCCCGTGGCTGATGAAGCTGCTGTTCGTGGGCGGGAGCGTGGCGGCGGTCGCGTTCGCCATCTACCGCGACCCGCACACCGCGGCGGTGCGCTTGACGCCGGCCGCGGACGACGTGGTGCAGTGGCCGGCGCTGCTGGGCTGCCTCGCGGGCGGGTTCGGCGTGGCCCTGTTCCTCCGGTTCGTCCTCGGTCGCCACTCGCACATGTTCCTCACGCTCCGCGCGTGGGTGGGCGTGATCGCCATTCTGCTGCTGCTCGGCGAAACGGTCTTCCAGTACCTGATTGTGCCGAACATCGAACCGGTGAGCCAGAACGCACTGAAGGTGTGGGAGGGCATGCTGATCGCCGCGGTCGCCGCGTACTTCGGCGCGCGGGCCTGATTGGTGCCCGGCGTTTGGTGTTCCGCGCTGCGTACCGGGCCGCGAACGCGGCACTCGAAACGAACCACGAAACACCAAACGCGACCGCACCACACACCAAACGTCACTTGCCACCCATCAGGCGCAGCAGCGCCTCGGCGAAGGCTTTGGCGTCTTCGGGACCGGCCGCGGTCACGACCTTGCCGTCCACCACCACGCCGTCGCGCTTCCAGTTGATGCGCCGGAACGGTCCGAACACGCGCGGCCAGTCCTTCTCCAGTTGCGGCGGGCGCGCGGCGTCGCGGTTCACGAGCGCACCGTGTTCCGCCAGCACGCCCACGCCCACGCAAATGCCGCCGACCGGTTTGCCCGCGTCCAGCGCGGTGCGGATCAGTTGCCCCGCGGTCGCACCCTTCGGGCTCGGGCCGACGTACTCTTCGCACTTGTAGCCGCAGAACGCGATCGCGTCGAACTGTTTCCAGCCCGCTTGGCGCAGCTCGCGGAACGACAGGTCGGTGTCGATTCCCGGCCCGGTCGGGTTCTCGACGTCTTTCGCGACCCCGCCGTCGCCGCTCGCGGTCTTTACGGTCACGCCCGGGTCCGCGAGCAGGCGGCGGCGCACCGGTTGGTAATCGGGCACGAACACGCCGTCGCTCGGGACCACGAACAGCACCGCCTTTGCCTTGCCGTCGATGACGGTACCGCTGTTCCACGGGTTCGGGCGCGCTTTCGCGCCCTTGTCGTTCGCGGGCGGCGGAACCGGGGGCGCCTTCGGGTCGGCCTTCGCGGTCGCGTTCGGGTCCGGGTCGCTCGGCTTTTCGGCGTCCTTTTTCTTGCCGCTCGCGGCGAGTACGAACAGCAACAGCAGCGCCGCGGCGATCAGCTTCGGGCGGTGCCGGCGCGCCCAACTCGGGCGCGGCTTTTTCTTGCGCGGCTTCGGCGCTTCGGCCAACGTCGGGCCGTTCGGCACCGATTCGTCCGCGAGCAACAGCGGCAGCACCGGGGCCGGCGTGACCGCGGGCGGCGCGACTACCGGCAGCGCTTCCACGATCTCGAACTGCGGCTCCGCGGCCTCCGAGCGCGTGAGCGGCAGCAGCGCCGCGGCGACCTCGTGCGCGGTCTGGTAGCGGTCGTCGGCGCTCTTCGCCATCATCTTCGCGAGTACATTCACGAGCGCGTCGGGCACCTCCGGGCGCGCCGCACGCACCGGGGGCGGCTCTTGCGTCGTGTGCGCGAGCAATTTGTCGATTAGCGTTTCCGCGGTGCCGAACGGCGCGCGCCCGGTCAGCAGGAAGTGCAGCGTGCAGCCCAGCGAATACAGGTCGCTCCGCGCGTCCACGGTGTGCGAGTTCTTCGCCTGCTCCGGCGACAGATAGTCGGGCGTGCCCATCAACAGGTTCGGGTTCGTCACGCCGTCATCGACGTTTTTCTTGGCCGCGCCGAACTCCGGGCGGTCGGCGGGCACGTCGCTTTCGTCGCTGCTGGCAAATCGCGCGAGGCCGAAATCCAAAATCTTCACGCGGCCCTTGCGCGTGACCATCAGGTTCTGCGGTTTGATGTCGCGGTGAACCATGCCCTTGTCGGCGGCGTGCTTCAACCCGAGCGCCGCTTGGCGCACGAAGTTGCACGCCAAGTTGACCGGCAAAGGCCCCTTCTTCGCCACGAGCCGGTCGAGGCTGACGCCTTCGACGTACTCCATGACGAGGAAGTGCGAGCCGCCGGCTTCGCCCGCGTCGTACGCGGTGACGATGTGATCGTCTTTGAGCTGCGCGGCGGCGCGAATCTCGCGGCGGAACCGCGCGACGGCCCCGGGCTTCGCGGTCAGGTGCGCGCTCACCACCTTCAGCGCGACCACGCGGCCCATGAGCTGGTCTTCGGCCTTGTACACGGTGCCCATGCCGCCCGCGCCGAGCGCGCCCACGATGCGGTACCGCGGGTGCTCTTCGAAGCCCGCCGGGATGCCCACCGTGACGCGCCCCGGTTTCTCCGCGAGCGGCTCGATCTCCGATTTCACGGTCGGCGGTTCGAGCGCCGCGGCGCGGGCCAACTCCGCGAGCGAATCGTGAGGCACGCCGCGCAGCGCGGCGCAGCACGCCCCGCACGTGCCGACGTGTTCGGACACGCACACGAGTTCGGTATCGGCAAGGTCGCCGCGCGCGAACGCGGCGAGGGTTTCGGCGCTGGGGCAGGTGGCAACGGCCATCGGCAGGCACTCCGCGGCGGCGGTTCACACCCCAATGATGGCACGGGAACGGGCGATCTGTCTTTGCGGGTGGTTCGTGTTTGGCGTTTCGTGTTTGGTATTCGGTGTTTCGCAGTTACGAGAAGGGAATTCGCGCGACAGCACACGAACGGCGGCTCTGCCCACTGCTCACTTTCCACTTCCCACTGTTCGCTACCCCAGCAATCCGCCGGCTTCTTGGCGCAGGCGCGCGAGCACGCGCGATTTGGCGATGTACACCGCGTTCGGGGTGCCGCTTACCTCTTCGGCCACTTCGTCGGCGGAAAGGCCGTCCAGCACGAAGCGGGCGAACATCTCCCACGTTTTCGCTTCGAATTCGGGGCGGATGCGGTCCAAGAGCTTGCGCGTGACGTGCAGGTCGTGTTCGCGCTCCCACGCACGCGACAGGTCGTCGTTCGGGTCTTCGAGCCGCGCGAGGTAGCTGGCGAAATCGCTGCCGCCGGGCGCGGTGGGCTTCACCTTGCGCGCCTTCCAGACCGTGCGCGCGCAGTTCGCGGCGATGGCCCGCAACCAGCCGCGAAAGGCCCCGGGCTTCTCCGGGTGCACGAACTCCGGGAACCGGCGCACCACAACGGCCATGACTTCTTGCACGAGGTCGTCGGCGTCGGCCCCGCGCACGTTCAGCCGTTCGGCCCACGCGCGAATGAGCGGCGTGTACAGTTCGACGAGCCGCCCCCACGCCTCCGCGTCGCGCGGGTCGCGGAGCCGGTCCAGCAGCGTAGCCGATGTAACCGTCATGTCGTCACCCCGTTCGCCAGTCTACCGCACGGCGCGCGCTTGTGGGAGCACAACCCGATCGCGTATAATCCCGAAATCGCGCCCGCCGCACTCGGAGCACTCGTGATCGACCGCCCCCGCCTCTTGCTGATCGGCCCGTCGGCCGGCCCGCTCGATGCCGCGCTGGCCGCGGTCGCCGACGTGGAACCGGTGTCGGCCGACCCCGGCGCGGTCGCGGCCCGGCTCGCGGC
>JALHNS010000150.1 GCA_022843445.1 Gemmata sp. | reverse complement strand
GCCGCCACCGCGTTCGGCCTCGCCGCGTTCGAGTGGCCCCGCACCGAGGTGGTCGCGCGCACCGCGTGGGCCGTCGGCCGCGACGTGCTGAAGCGCTGGGCGCTGCCGGACCAGAAGCGGTTCCGCGAAGTGATGCCCGCGCTCGCGTCGGCCCGCTGGCGGCAACTGGGCTTCGACCCGGACGCCGTGCTCGGCCACCTGACCCGCGCCGCCGACCTCGCCGCCGGCGGCAAGATCGACGAACTGCTCGGCCTGATGACCGAACCGCTCGTGCCCCGCGGCTGGCTCGCGCGGATGCCGGAACCGACGCAAGTCGCTCTCTTAGTGGACAAGCTGAACAAGCTGTTCGGGCCGCCCGCGTCGTCGGCCAAGCGGGCCCCGACCGCGGTCGAAGAGGCGCTCGCGCGGGCCGCGCAGGAGACCGGCGCGACGTTCGTCCGCGACCTGCACGGGCTGCTGCCGGCGCTGGTGGACGACGAGCAGTTCCGGCTCGCCGGCACCGAGGAGCTGTACCGCCAGTTCCTCGCGAACGTGGACCGACTCATCGACCGGTTCGCCAAGCAGGCGGCGGACCTCGATTCCCAAGCCGGGACCGGGTTCGAGGTGCTCTCGCACTGCGCGCACTTCCAGAAGGGGATGAAGCGGGTGTCGGCCGCGGACCTCACCGACGCGCTGCGCCAGTACCCGCGGGCGCGGTTCCAAGCGGTCGCGTACCGGCACGCGGTGACCGTGTACCACGCCGTGCGCGACGCGCTGGCGGCGCAGCTCGCGGACGTGGCCGCGGCGCGCCAGAAGGTGGTCGCGCTCACCGCCGCGCTGCCCGACGAAGACCCGACCGCGGACCCCGCGGCGCACCGCAAACTGATGCCGCCGGGCTGCGCGACCGCGGGCGACGCCGTGGCGCTGTACCTGCGCGCCGTCACCGGCGCGGACCTCGCCGAGATCGACCGCCGCGTCCAGCAGGTGCTCGAAGCGAGCGGCGGCGGCCTGTACCAACTGTGCCTGAACAGTTCGAGCGGCGTGGAGAGCGTGGCGGGCGCGGTGTTCGAAGAGGCCCGCGCGCACTTGGACGCGCGGCTGGGCGACGTGGACTTGGCCGCCATGTTCGCGGAGCGGTTCCGCACCCCGCAGCAGGCCGAGCGCGCGATCGAGCAGGCGTATCAGGCGGCGGAACCGGCGTGGGCCGGCGCGGGGCCGTGGGCCGCGACCGAGGTGGCCGTGCTCGCGTGCCCCGGCGGCCCCGGCGGCGAAACCCTGCGCGAACTGGCCCGCCGCGCGATTCCGGTCGCCGGCCTTCCGGTGGTGGACAGCCGCGACGACCTGACCGTGTACCGCGAGTGGCCCGACGTGCCGCTGGCGGCGCTGCCGCACTTCGGCCCGGCGGCCGCGGCCGCGTACAACTCGATCCCCGAAACGGCGCAGTGCCCGGCGCACGCGCGCCTCGACGTGACCGCGTGGCACAACCCGGACGCGGGCTGACCGCACCGCAGTGGTATCGTGGTGCAACGCTCCGCGTCGTTCTTGCTCTTCCTCGTACGAATCGCGCGCACCCGCGACTGCGACGCGGAGCGTCGCACCACGATAACACCGCGCGCCCTCTACCGGTCGCCGAACGGGTCCGGGTTGTCGTCGAACGGCTCCAAGTCGCGGTCGGTCAGGCCGAAGTGGTGCGCGATCTCGTGAACCACGGTCTTGCGAATCTCGATCTCCAACTCGCGCGGGTCCGGGAAGTCGTCCACCAGCGGGTTGCGGAAGATGAGAATGCGGCTCGGGTTCTCCAGCATCTCCGCGGCGCTCACGCCGTCCATCGGCATGAAGTACCCGTAGAGCGTGTCGCCGGCTTCGATCTCTTCGTCCGTGAAGCCGGCGTCGCGCAAGAACTGGTCGTCCGGCTCCTCGTCCACGTCGATCACGACGTTGTCGAGGTGCCGCTTGATGCTCTCCGGCAGCGCTTCGACGGCGCGGCGCACCACGTCGGCGAAGCGGTTCATGCTGATGCCCATTAGCGCTCACTTCGGCGGAATTAGCGGGATCGGCCCGTTCGGGCGGTCCGGTGCCGGCGGCGCGATGGGGCCGGGCGTGCCCGCCGGCGCGCCCTTCGCGTCCTTCGGTTCCGGACCGCTCTCTTCCAACTTCTTCCCGATGGCGGTGGCGGCGTTCTTGAAAAACGTGCCGGAATCGTCCTTCACCTTCTGCGCGTCCACGTCGGCCTTGATCTGCAGCTTGCCGTCGTCCGTCTTCGCGACACTCAGCTTGTACCAGCCCAAGTACCAGCCCAGACCGGCGAACAGAACCACCGCCAGCCCGATCAGCGCGAGCAAGTTCCTCATGATTCGCTCCCCTGCGGTCGTGCGTCCGTGACCGGACCATTATTCGCGCGCGGGCAAGACCCGCGCACGCGAAGTGGGTACTCTACGCGAACCGCACGCGCCGCGCGAAGGCGAGTTCGACCGGCGCGGGGCCGTTCGTTCCGGACGGCGGTACGGTGTTGAGCACCCGTGCCGCGGCGCGTGGGCGGGCGTCCGCACCGAGGTCGCGTTCCGTTGCCGTTTGGTGCCAACGGTGAAGTACCCGCCGGGGCGCACTCCGAGATCGACACCGCGCTCGCGGGCCGCGCCGAGTGCGGTATCGAGCGCCGCGAGCCGCGCCGCGCCGCGTTCCGGGGCGCGGAACCCGGTGTCGGAAGCGATCGCCTGAAGCACCTTCCTTTGGCCCGCGGCGTAACTCGTCAGTCCGACATCTTCAGTTTCGCGGCGCTGGGGTCCACGCTCACCAAGAGCGGGCGCGCGAAGTGCGGGAAGCTGACCACCGCTTGCCCGGCGGCCAAATTCGGTACGCGGTCCCACAAGCCCTCGTCCACGTCGCCCACCATGCGCTTCAGCATCGTCACCACTTGCGGGTCTTTGAGCTTGTGAATCACGAAGCTGTTGCACAGGCCCAGCACTTGCTTCGGCAGGTGCGACGGCAGTTGCGTGACGAAGCACAGCCCGAGCCACCGCTTGCGGCCCCGCTTCGCGATCTTCGCCACCTGCTCGAACAGCACCGGGGTTTTGCTCACGCGCTCCTCGCTCAGGAACTCGTGCGCCTCCTCGATCACGATGAGGACGCGCGGCGGCTCCGCGGTCGCGCCCTCGCGCGCCTTCGCGCTCTCGTAGGCCGCGTACGCGCGCTCCTGTTCGTCTTGGATGCCGCGCAGGATGTCCGAGATGACGATGTTGTTCAGCTCGGAGTGCCCGCTGTCGGACAGGTCGATCACCGAGAGCGCGCCGGGGCGCACCAAGTTCAGGTACGTCATCGGCGGCGTGCCGCCCTCGTCGTGAAACACCTTCGCGCGGTTCAGCCGCGCGAGCCGGCCGATCACGGCGCGCCACGAGATCGCGTTGCCGGGCGGGTTCGCGGCGCTCACGCGGGTCGCCAGCTTGCCCTTCCCTTCCGGCGTGCGCAGCGCGGCCGTGCGGTACTCGAACGCCGGCGGCGCGTCGTCCTTGTCGTCGTCGTCCGTGCCTTTGCCCCGCCCCTTCGCTTCCTTCGGGCCTTTCTCCGCGCGGGCCAAACACGCGCCCACCACGTCCATGAGCAGCGAGAGCAGCATGCGCGGGTAGCCGCGCTCGAACTCGTCGTTCTCCAGCGCCATCCGCTGTTGGTCGGCGTTCCCCTTCTGCGGGAAGATGTCGAGGTCGCGCATCAGCTCTTTCGTGATGTCGTACGCCTTGAGGAACCGCTCCTGCTGCGCCTCCGAGAGGCCGAGAATTTCCATCGCGGCGTAGGGCGACAGGCGCGCGAACTGGAGCGAGAACTCCTTGCGGTTCGGGTGCCTCGCGTTGGTCGTGTCGCGCCCGGTGAGGTGGTACACGCTCATCGCACCCGCGGGCACGCCTTGCGGTGACAGCCCTCTGTCACTCAGCCCGCTGAGCGCCGGTGCGTGGTCGGTCGGTTCGTGCAGGTGCGTGTACTCGCCTTCCACGTCCAACAGCACCACGGCCATGCCCGCGGCGCGGGCGCGCGCCACGAGGCCCGCGACCGTGTTCGACTTCCCGCCCCCGGTGGTGCCCAGCACCGCCGTGTGCCGCGGGAACACCGACTTGGAGGTGGACGGCGCGCCGACCTCCACGCCCGCGTGCCCCACAGCCAACCCGAGGCGCACGTCGCCGCCGCACTTCAGCACGGCCGCGGCTTCGGTGTCGTTCAGCACGAACACCGGGCTGTTCGGGAGCGGCCGAAGGCGCGGCGGAGTCAGCGAGCCGTCCTTCAGCTCCTCGCCCAGAATGGTGACCTGCACGCGCCCGTGATACGGCGGCAGGTAGTCGCCGCGGTGCGTGGCGACGGCTTTCAGGATGTCCGAATCGGCGCGCAGCCCGTCCGGTTCGGCGAACGGCCCGGCGCTCACCACGCCGAGGTAGTTCTTGCCGTCGGTGCTCTTGATGCGCAGCAGCGATTGCGACGGCGCGGCTTGCAGTTGCTCGCGCCCGAGCAGCACCGTCACGCCGAGATCGGAGCTGCCGGGCAGGTCGAACATGGTGACGCCGACCGAGCCGTCGGCGCGCGGGTCGGCTTTCTTCGGCCCGCCGGCCAGTTGGACGTCCCGCGCCAGTTCGCGCGCGACGTGCTCACCACCCGCTACCGCTTCGCTGGTGCCGATCATGGGCGCTCCTTATTCGGGGCGGTTCTGGCGCTCGCTGCCGTACCGCAGGCCGACGCCGGCGCGCGCGTACGCGGTGTTCGCGATGTCGGCGAGGCTGCCGCCGCCGTAGATCGAGCGGCAACTGCGGTCGGCGAGGTCGAGCAGCACCGGGAACCCGCGGGCCGGTTGCAGTTCGCTGTCCGCGATGGCGACGCGGGCCGCCAGCTCGAAGTGGTCGCGGTGCGCGTAGAACACCTGCGGCGGCGCGAACAGCGACGCGCGGTACACGCCGACCAGCACTTGCGAGGCCACCCGCTCGCGGAACCGCGTCACCCACTCTTCAGGATGAAGCCGCTCGCCGTCCCACCGGTCGTCGCCGGTCGCGGGGCCGTCGAAGTGGATCGTTTCGTTGAACCGCTCGATGCGCTCGTCCAGCGTGCCGAGGATGGCGAACTCGCGCGGGTGGAGCGCTTGGCCGATGGTCAGGTCGTGCCGGCCGCCCGGTTCGCTCGCCACGAACACGAACTTCTGGTGCCCCTCGATCAACTCGCGCAGCAACTGCACCGACCGGATCATCACGTCCGCGTTGCCGGCGCTCAGCAACAGTTGGTACGGGGCCGGGCTGCCGTGCCCCACGCGCCACACCGCCCGCGACCGCTGCACCAGCGCGGCCACCTCCGCGTAGCTCATCAGCGCGCGCTGTGCCAGTTCGGACAGGCCGTCGCGCCGGTCGGGCTGGTTCAACCCGGCGCGCGCGGCCCGCGATTCGAGGAGCCGCTCCAGCGCCTCGGTCGAGTCGTCGCGCGTCTCGCGCAGGTCGCGGCGGAACAGCCGGTGGCTCCAACTGCCTTGGTCCCCGCTGTACGACACCAGCGAAACGCCGATCTGGTACACGGTGAGCGCGAGCGTGTCGTGAACCTGCGTGGTGCCGTCGCACGCCTCGGTGCCGCCGTTGAACAGCAGCCCCTGCTGCACGTCGCTGATGTCGCGCGCAGGCACCCGGTAGTGCCCGGCCTGTTCGGGCATCTCCGTCATGAACGCGAGCCGGCCCAGCACGCGCTCGCGAATCTCGTGCTGAAACTCGCTCTCGTCGGCCACGGCCCGCGCGATCTCCGCTTCCACGCGCGCGTACTCGCGCACGAGGTCGGTGCCGGGGTGCCACGTGTTCAGGTCGAGCACGCTTTCGAGCGTGGTGTCGAAGAACCGGCCGAACGAGTCGGCGGTCGCGCCGGACGGGTGCGAAACGGGCAGGTCGATTCCGGGCGCGCGAACGGGCATCGGTTGGGTTCCCGCGAGGGCTGCGGAATCCGTTCCGGCACACTCCGCAAAGTGCGACCGGATTATCCCCGATATTCGCTAAATTCGGAACGACCTTCTGCGAGAAATGTTTATCGCCCGAGCGCCGCGGCGTATCGCACCGCTTCGCGCTCCGGGAGCCCGAACACGGACGTGAGCGCCGCGACTTCGTTGCCGAGGTGCGGGCGCAGCGCGTCGAACGGCGCGAGCAGCTCGAACGCGAGCCGGTCGGCGGCGTCTTCCGATTCGCGCGCGCCTTCGGAACAGACGCGCCCGGTGCGGTCGCGGTCCAGCACGTGCGCGAACGGGCCGACCGGCACCTCGCGCAGCACCCCCGCGAACCGTTCGTCGCTCGTGGGTGGGCGCGTGCCGTCCAGCACTTCGAGCGCGCTCGCGCCGAGCCGCTTCGCGACTTTGCGCCGTTTTGCGTCGTAGTCGCGCAGCCAGTGCGCGGTTTCGTGCGCGACCGTGAACCGCACTTCGGCCGGCGACAGCAGCGGATCGAAGAGGATGTAGCCGCGCCCGCGGTGCCCGCAGAAGCAGCCGGCGAGCGCGCGGTCGGGCTGTGTGCGGTCGAACGGCACGCCGAACCGCGCGAGCGCCCCCGCGGCGCGCGCCAGTGTGAGGTGCGGCACATCGACGAGGTGGACGCCGGCCACGAACGCGAGCACGTCGCGCAGGTCGCGCGGGAACTCCGGCGGGTCGCCGGCGACGGCCCAGAACCGCGCCGCGAGTTCGCACACCCAAACCGGCGGGCGCGTCACGATTGGTCCGCCCGGTCGCGGGCCGCGAGGAACGCGGCTCCCGGTGCCGGGTCCGGTTCGGCGTCCGCGTCGCG
The DNA here is from genome assembly GCA_022843445.1 of Gemmata sp. Classification (GTDB taxonomy): domain Bacteria; phylum Planctomycetota; class Planctomycetia; order Gemmatales; family Gemmataceae; genus Gemmata. The sequence goes on along the minus strand of JALHNS010000150.1, from coordinate 8,879 downwards.
CGCTTCCGCCGGCAGCTCTTTGGTGGCCTCCGCGAGCGCGGTCGCGCTCAGCCCGAACTTGGTGGCGACTTCGGCCACGTCGGCGCGCCGGTGCTCCGGGCGGATCGGGCCGCAGGTGCGCACGTCCGCGAGCGCCGCGGGCGCGCACCCCAGATAGGCGGCGAGCGCGGCGTCGTCGAACCCGCGGGCGCGGGCGAAGCGCGCGAGCTGCCAGCCGAGAAACGCGGGGTTGGTCGCGGCGCGGCGCGCGAACCGTTCCATGTGAGGGTCGGCCGCGGGTTCGGGCATTCGGTCGTTCATCGTGAGTCTCCTCGATCTCCGAGCGCGCGCGATAGCCGCTTCTGGAGCTTGTCTTTCGCGCGCTTCACCACGGCGCGCCGCTCTTCGATACTCAGGTGCAGTACGCCGAGTTCTTCGGCGTACTCGTCAGTATCGCGGACGCCTTCGCACATCAGTTCCAACACGGCGCGCTCGTCCGGGGCGAGCGCCGCGACCTCCGCGGCGACGCGCGGATCGTCCAGCGGGTTCTCGGTCGCGTCAATCGGGTTCCGCGGGTTCGGCACGTCTGCGACAGAATCGAGCGCAACGGCGCGGTGCCGGGCGTCGCCGGCGAACGCGTTCTTCAGGTCGCCAACGGCACTCAGGCGCAGATAGGTGGAAAGCGGGCCGCGGGTCGGGTCGTAGCGCGCGGGCCGCTCGATCAAGCTCATCAGCGCTTCGTCCGCGGCCCCGTTCACGTGGTCGTCGGTCGCGCGCGGGTAGCGCCCGCGCAGGAACGCGACCAGCAGCGGCAGGAACCGCCGCGCGAGCGCGTTCTGCGCGGTGCGCGCTTCGGCGCGCAGGTCCGCGAGCAGTCGTTTCTCTTCGTCTTCGTCGGGCCAATCCGCGTGCGGGATCATGCGGCGCTCCTTTCGGATCAACCCGCACATTTAGCGCAGACCGAACGACCGAATGCGATGTCGGTAGCGAAGCGGATCGCCAAAGACCAGAGGGCGTTTCGGATGAGTTCCGTGCGGCCCCCGGACGGCGCGCCGGCGGTTCGACATGACCGGTGTTGTCCGGTCGAACCGCCGGGTTGACAGCCAACCCCCCCCGGTAGTGCTGCTTCCGAAAGTTAGCGCCGGATGCGAATGTGGTAAGTGGGGTAAACGGCGCTCGTGTGGCACCGGTTCGCGGGCGGGTGCGCCCGGGGAATTTCTGGTACCAAGTCTTAAGGAATCAGTGAGTTGCGCCGGCGACCGGAAATCGGACGGCGTGTATCGAATGGCCGTTGCGGTGGCAGCGGAAAAAGCGGAGAATGGCGGAATTCGTGTTGACAGGAATGCCACCAAGTCGCTTTCCTAAGAGGAGTCGTGGGCGCAGTGCGCGCGCCGCCGGTGCCGCCCCTTTTCGGCACCGGGAACAGTGGTCGCGCTCGAACCCGCAGAACGCAGCCTCCTTACCCGGAGCTTCCCGTTATGACGTTCCGCAAGTGGGCGCTCGCCGGCATCGCCGCCGTCGCCGCCCTGTTCGCCTCGCCCGCGCGCTCCGAAGCCGGCATTCAGGTGCTGGTGGAGGAACTGAACGCGTCCGGCACCGTGGTTGGTAGTTCGTCGTTCTTCAACGGCACGCCCGCGGGCGCGGTCGTGTTCAGCCAGCCGTTCACCTACAGCGGCTCGCAGCTCAGCATTGTGAGCGGCGGCGCGCTGACCAACAGCCACCTCGGTAGCGTTCCCGCGTCGCTGTCGTCGAACTTCGGGATCGCGGTGCTGGTCGACAACCCGACCAACTCGCTCCGCATTACCGTGACCGACGACGGCTACACCGTTGCGAGCCCCGGCGGCGGCACCCTGCGGAACTCCGCGAGCGTTTCGATCGCCACCGACGCGGCCGCGCAAGTCGATTCGTTCAGCCGGATGATGTCGGTTCCGCTGACCGTGCCCGCGAGCAGCACGACCGCGCTGGCCGACGGCACCACCATCGGCGGGCCGACCGACGTGGCGACCGACGTGCGCCCGGACACGATCGGCGAGTCGCCGATCACCACTGCGAACGTGTCGAGCATCCCGAACCAGTTCGCGCTGCAACAGGTGATCCTGATTTCGATCCCGACCGGGTTCAACACGCCGGCGAACACCTCGTTCAACGGCACCGCGGGTGTGACCGCTGTCCCGGTGCCGGCCCCGCCGGCGCTGGCTCTGGCGCTGATCGCTCTGCCGCTTGTGGGCGCCCGCCGCGCGCTCCGCAAGAAGGCGTAAGGGGCGAAGGAACGAAACGCGAAGCGGGCGGCCTTTCGGCCGCCCGCGGTCGTTTATCGTGGCACGACGCTCCGCGCCGTGAAGCCGCGGCAACACGTATCGCGCCCCGAGGGCGAGTTGGTTTGCGAATGCGACGCGGAGCGTCGCACCACGATAAGAGGCGCTTACGGCTTCGCGCGGCGGTAGAACCGGTTGGCGATCAGCCCTTCGGCCGAAAACAGCACCAGCACCGCCAAGAGCAGCCACGGGAACAGATCGACCGGCTGGCCCATCGTCACCGTGAGCCAGTCGCGCAGGGTCGCGTTCTTGTCGATGGCGAACACGCGGTCCTTGCCCGTCACCTTCTCGAGTTCCTCCACCGGCACCTTCGCCAAGTTGAACTCTTCGGGCGGGGCGTTCGTGCTGAACCCGTCGCGCCAGTAGAAGCCGCCGGCGGGCCGCGCCGCGGAGACCGCGTAGTTGCCCGGCACGCTCGTGCGCGGCGGGCCGAGTCGCAGTTCCGCTTGCTTCTCGCCGAGCTTCACGATCGGATCGTCGCCGCTGCCCGGCGGGCCGTCGAGCACCACGCGGGCCTCCCGCGGTACGCGCGCGCGCGGGATCTGGACCGTCACTTGCGCGCCCGCGACGAAGTTGAAGTTCGCGTCCGCGATGTCGCCGGCCAAGTACCGGGCGAGGAAGTACGGGAACGTCGCGAACCACGTCGAATCCTGTTCCCAGTAGTCGTGCCAGCGGTCGTCGTCGGGCATCACGTCGAGGCGCGTGGTGAGCAGCACCACTTTGCCCTTCGGTCGGTTGCCGTCGCGGTCGTCCAAGAACGCGCGCTCGAGGACCGCGGGGCGGCGCGCCTTGGCGTCGTCGGAGTCGCGGTAGCGGACCACCACCGTCGCGCCCGGCACCGGTTCGGCTTCCCAATACTTCCGGTTCAGGCGCGGAATTTGAAACACGTCCAGATTCAGCCGCTGTTGCCGCCACGTTTCGAGAATCGCGAGCAGGGGGTGTTTGAGGGCCGCGTCGTCGAGCACCCACGTCACGCCGTTCTTGCCGTCGCGCGGTTCGGGCCAACCCGGGGCCGGCTGCGGGGGCGGCGCGGGGTTCAGCTTGCGCGCGTCGATCACCTGCTTGAGCGTCGCGGGCATCAGGTCCGTGGCCGGGCCGTTGTAGCCGGCGAGGTCGGTCGCGGTGTCCGAACCGGGTACGACGAGGAGCTTCCCGTTCGCGCGCACATAGGGCCGCAACCGGTTCCACAGCGAACCGTCGTCCGGGCGCGCGTCGTTCGGGCGATTCGGGTTGCGCACGCCCAAGAGGCACACCGCGTCGAACGCGCTCAGGTCGTCGGTGACGCGGTCGTTCGGCTTGGCGGGGTCCGGTGCGTACTTCACCACCGGGGCGCGGGTCGCACTCAGTTCGATGTCGTCCGGCGTCACCACGATGCACGCGAACGCTTCGCCCGCCACGTGCGCCTGCTGCCACCACAGCGCCGCATTCGGGTCGTCGGCGATCGTGAGCAACCGCTTGGCCTCGCCCACTTTGAACGTGAGGAACCGCACGTTGTCGGCGGCGAGTTTGTCCGGTTGCGCGAGCGCGAACTCCACTTGGTGCAGCCCGACTTTCAGGTCGCGGAACTCGAAGGCGAGGTCGCGAGTCTGGTTCGGCGGCACGCTCACCGTGCGGCTTTCGGGCTTCGCCGCGCCGCTCAGTTTCGCCACCACGGTCACGTCCACCGGGCGGTCGCTACCGGTCGCGGTAACGGTGACGCGCGCGGTCGCGGGGCGGCCGTCGGGAATCACCTGCGGCTTCACCTCCGCGCCGATGATGCCCACGTTTGCTGCGGCATCGGCCCCGAAGTCGATGACCACGTGAACCGGCTTCGGGTCCGGCACCGCGTCGCGCAGTTTCTTCAAATCGTCGGTCCGCGCGCCGTCCCACGAGGCCGCGGTGCGGTCGGTGAACACCGCGACGAACTTCGGCAGCGGGTCCGCGGCGTCCGCCTCCTGATCCACCTTCGCGAACAGTTGGTACGCGACCGCGAGCGCGCTCGTGACCGGTTGCCCGCCCTTCGTTTCGCGCACCTCTTCGATGCGCCGGCGGGCCACTTCGCGGTCCAAGAGCCACGCGCCCCCGGGTTCCGCGGTGTCGAGAACCGCGACCGGCGACTTGTCCGGCAGTTCGTCGAGCAGTTCGAGCGCGCGGCGCTTGGCCTCTTCGAGACGCGACTTGTCGTTCACGACGTAGCCCATGCTGGGCGTCGTGTCGAGGACGATGACGGTGGCAATCGGCGATTCGCCCTGAATGGCGAGCCGCTCGCTCTTGAACGTGGGCTGATACAGCGTGAGTGCGAACAGCGCGATAATAATCATGCGCATCGCGAGCAGCAGGAAGTGCCGCAGGCGCAGTTTGCGCTGGTTGGTTTTGAGCTTTTGCGTGAGGAACCGGAACGCGGGAAACGGGAGCCGCTTGGGCTCCTGTTTCATGATGAGGTGCAGCAGTACGGGCAGCCCGACGAGCGCGGCCCCCACGAGCAGAATCGGGTTCATGGCGACATTGTAAACGCGACCGGGCCGCGGGGCGTTGGGCTATTCGGACTTCGGGCGGCCGAATTCGTCCAACCCGTACTCCGCGAACACCTCCGCGGGCGTCAGTTCGACCACTTTCCCGTCGCGCCACTGCGATACCGTGCGCCCCATGCGCGCGTGTTCGAGGCGCAGTTCACGGAATGCCTTCGCGAGCGCCGTGTTGATGGTTTCGTGGTCGATCGGCTCAAACGCCGGCACCGTCGCTTGCCCCGTCATCGGTCGCACTCCGTTGGAACTGTTCCCACACGTCGGGATCGAGAATCGAGTCGAAGTAGCCGTTGTTGAACGCGATCATCCGCGCTTGCGTGCCACTATTATCATACACCTGCCACGTTGTCAGCACCGGGCGGAACAGGGTGAGAAAGTTCGACACGCTCCGCGAGTACCGGCGGCGGATCGTCTCTTCGGGAATGTGGTGCCCACCAGAACGCACGCGGTCGGCCACGCGGCGAACGGCCATGTCGGGGCTTCGCAGCCAGTAGTAGAACATGTGCGTCGTGTAGCCGGCTTCGAGCAGTTCGCGGAGCCAACTCGCGTAGGTACGGCCGGCCAGCGTCGTTTCAAACGCGAAACTCTTGCGCGCTTTCGCCAACGCGCGCAGGTGCTCCACCACCACGCGCCCGGCCTTCGCCGCCTGACCTTCCGGGTCGAAGGCGTTCAGCCCGCGCGCGATCGTGTCCGGGTTCACGAACACGGGCACGCGCATCCCGACGCGCAGGATGGGATCGGCCGACGACGATTTGCCGGCACCGTTGATGCCGGCGAGTATTGCGCACACCGGGGCGGGTTGCGGGTTCACGCACGGCCCTCCTCGCGCACCAGTCTACCGTGTAACGCCGGTGTATCGAAGGCCGTTTCGGGCTTGCCCACCGCCCGCGACGCACGCACACTATGCGCTCGCTCTCACATCCCCTCGGAGTTCTCTCGTGACGCGCTTCCTCTCGTTGCTCGCGCTCTGCGCGCTCGCCCTCCCCGCCGTTCGTGGCGACGATTGGCCCCAGTGGATGGGGCCGAAGCGGGACAACGAGTGGCGCGAGACCGGGATCGTCGAGAAGTTCCCCAAAAGCGGGCCGAAGGTGGTGTGGCGCGCGCCGGTGAACGCCGGCTATTCCGGCCCCGCGGTCAGCGGCGGGAAAGTGTACGTCACGGATCGCGTGCTCGCGAAAGGCGCGGCGAACCCGGACGATCCCTTCGACACCAAAGTGAAGATCAACAGCACCGAGCGCGTACTGTGCTTCGACCAGAAGACCGGCAAGGAACTGTGGAAGCACGAGTACGACTGCCCGTACCAAATCAGCTTCCCGGCCGGGCCGCGGTGCACGCCACTCGTGAGCGACGGGAAGGTCTACACCCTCGGCGCGATGGGCGACCTGTACTGCTTCGAGGCCGACAGCGGCAAGATCGTGTGGAAGGTGGACTTCAAGGCCGCATACAAGGCGAAGCCGGCGGTGTGGGGCTACGCGGCGCACCCGGTGATCGACGGCAAGAAACTCGTCACCATCGCGGGCGGCGAGGGCGCGCACGTGGTGGCGCTGGACAAAGACACCGGCAAGGAAATCTGGAAGGCCGGCACGCAGGCCGAAGCCGGGTACTCGCCCGTGCTGTTCACCGAAGCCGGTGGGAAGCGGCAGGCCGTCGTCGCGTCGCCGAAGGCTATTTACGCGCTGAACCCAGAAACCGGCGAGCAGTACTGGAAGGTGCCGTTCAACGCCGACAGCGGGTGCGTGGTAATGACGCCCGTGCGCGCCGGCGATCACCTGTTCGTGGGCGGCTACAACGCGAAGAGCATCATGCTCAAGCTGAGCGCCGACAAGCCCGGTGCGGAGGTGGTGTGGCAGAACAAGAAGGGCTTCGGGCTGTCGCCGATCAACGTGCAACCGTTCCTCATCGACACCACGCTCTACGGCTACGACGACGAGGGCGAACTGTTCGCGATGGAAGTGCCCACCGGCAAGCGCCTGTGGCACGCGGTCGGGCCGGTCGGCGGCGACGAACCGCAAGGCTCCGCGACCGCGTTCATGGTGAAGAACGGCGACCGGTTCTTCTTCTTCGCCGAAACGGGCGACCTCGTAATCGGTAAACTGACCCCGAAGGGCTACGAGGAGATCGACCGCGCCAAGTTGCTCGACCGCACCGAAGCGGCGTTCGGGCGGAAGGTGGTGTGGTGCGCCCCGGCCTACGCGGACAAGAAGGTCTTCGTTCGCAACGGCAAGGAACTGATCTGCGTCGATCTCGCGAAGTAGCTCCGGTGCCCCATCTCAGGAGTTCCCGAATGCTGACCCGCAGCGCGATCTTCGTCGCGGCCGTGGCGCTCGTCGCCCCGGCCGCCTCTGGCGACGACTGGCCCCAATGGATGGGGCCGAAGCGCGACAACGTGTGGCGCGAAACCGGCATCGTCGAGAAGTTCCCGGCGGGCGGCCCGAAGGTGCTCTGGCGCGCGCCGGTGAACGCGGGCTACTCCGGCCCCGCGGTTGCGAACGGCAAGGTGTACGTCACCGATCGCGTGCTCGCGGAAGGCGCGAAGAACCCGGACAACCCGTTCGACACCAAGAACAGCATCCCCGGTTACGAGCGCGTGTTGTGCTTCGATCAGATGACCGGCAAGGAACTGTGGAAGTACGAGTACGAGTGCGGCTACCAAATCAGCTACAACTCCGGGCCGCGGTGTACGCCGCTGGTGGCCGACGGCCGCGTGTACACCCTCGGCGCGATGGGCGACCTGTACTGCCTCAGCGCGAAGACCGGCAGGGAAGAGTGGCACGTCGATTTCAAGAAGCAGTACGGCGCGAAGCCCGCGATCTGGGGCTACGCGGCGCACCCGATTCTGGACGGCAAGAAGATCATCACGCTCGCCGGCGGTGAGGGCAGCCACATCGTCGCGTTCGACAAAGACACCGGTAAGGAAATCTGGAAGGCGCACACCGACAAGGACATCGGGTACGCGCCGCCGCTGTTCACCGAGGCCGGCGGGAAGCGGCAGATGATCGTGGCCGCGCCGAAGAGCGTCTACGCGCTCGACCCGGAAACGGGCAAGGAACTGTGGAAGACGCCCTACAGTGCCGACAACACCTCGATCATCATGACGCCGATTCGCGTGGGCGATTACCTGTTCGTCGCGGGCTACCGCACGAAGAACCTGATGCTGAAGCTGAACGCGGAGAAGCCCGGTGTGGAGGTGCTGTTCAAGGACAAGAAGGGCTTCGCGTTCTCGCCGGTGAACGTGCAACCGTTCGCCGACGGCGAGGTGATCTACGGGCACGACGAGAACGGCCCGCTGTACGCGATCGAGGTGCCCAGCGGCAAGCGCCTGTGGGAGGACGACGGCCCGCTGAAGAAGGCGCAGGGTTCGGGCACGTCGTTCATCGTGAAGAACGGCGACCGGTTCTTCTTCTTCGCGGAAACCGGCGACCTCGTGATCGGCAAGCTCACGCCGAAGGGCTACGAGGAGATCGACCGGGCGAAGGTGCTCGACACCACCGGGGCCGCGTTCGGGCGCAAGGTGGTGTGGTGCGCCCCGGCCTACGCCGACAAGAAGGCCTTCGTTCGCAACGACAAGGAACTGATCTGCATCGACTTGGCGAAGTAGTCCGTCCACACAAAATGTCATGCGAGCGGCCCTCGCCGACGTGTCGGGCGACCACCCGCCGGTGGTAGCCCGACACGTCGGCGAGGGCACTAACAACTCGAATCGCGCCGGTCGCGCTCAAAAGCGCCAGAGCAATTGGGCTAGGAACACCACCCCGTCGGCGTCGCGGAACGCGGTGTAGGCCGTGCGCCGGTAGTCCGCTTCGATGCTCACTTGGAACGCCTTGCTCACGTCCCACACGAGGTGCGCGTAGTAGGTTTGGTTGCGCACCACCTGCGACGGAGCGAGGTCGCGCGCGAGCGGAGCATCGATCCCGTAGCCCGCGTGCAGGTGGAGCGCGTTCGTGAAGTAGTAGTACGCTTCGCCGAACCCGCCGATCGCGCGCACGCTCCGGAGCGTGCGCGCGCTGAAAGACTGCCCGAACCCCCCGTTGTACACGCCCAGCGACTGGCCCACCAAGAACTCGCCGTGGACGCCGAACCG
>JALHNS010000149.1 GCA_022843445.1 Gemmata sp. | reverse complement strand
TTCGTCGCTCGCGCGCCACACGCGCGTGACCGCCGGGCGCGGCGCGTTCGCGGCGCGGGCGCGCACCGCGTCGAAGTACAGCACGCGCGGGCACGCGGCCGCAACGCACACCTGCGACACGCTGAAGTGAACGGGCGGCATCGGGCACCGGGGTCAGCGCGCCGCGGGGCGGCGCAACGGGAGCAGGAAGAAGCCGTCCGGCAGTTTGGTCATGCCGATGTCACCCGCCGCGGCGAGGGGTCGTGCAACCGCTTCGACGCGCGCGCGACACGCGGCCGCGTCCAACCCGGCGCGACGGTCGGCGGGGAGCGCGTTCAAGAACTGCTGGGCCAGTTCGTGCGTGTCGGTGCCCATCGTGAGCGCGAGGCGCGCCAGCACGAACTCGCGCACTTCGGCATCGGAAACGGGCTTCGGGGTGATCGGACCGGGCGCGGCGAACCGGCCCAGCAGCGGGTGCGCTTCGAACCGCTTGGTGCGCCGGTACGACGCGAGCACCTCGTCCCGCTTCAGCGGGCGCGGCGGCGAACCGATTTCCACGTCCCCGGCTTGTCGCGCCACGGTGTCGAGCGCTTCGAGTGCGGCGTACTGCTCGGTCGGCAATTCGAGGTGCGCGAACCACGGCGCGGCGGTCAGGGTCGTGTAGTACTTGCGCCCCTGCGCGGTCGGCTGTTTGCCCAGCGCGAGCGGGGCGCGCGCGTCGGTGACCAGCAGCACGCGGGCCGGGCGCTTCGCGTCTTCGGCCAGCCGGCGCAGCGCGTTGGTCACGCCGGTCGCGTTCCCGGTGGTGACGAACAGTAACCCGGTCGTCGTTTCGCCCGTGCCGTCCGCGTTCGGCGCGCGCACGACCAAGTGGTATGCACCGCCCGCAATCGCGCGCTCGACGGCCAACCCCACGCCGCCGCCGGCGAGCAGCGATTCGGCGAGCGCGCACAGGTTGTCCGCGTTCGGCGGCAGCGCGCCCGGCGTCGCGAGGTGCCGCGCGACGCGGCCGCTCACGGCCTTCTCCACCTCCGCGTCGATCAGTTCCGTTTCGGGTTTTACGGGCGGCGGCGTCACCGGCTTGAAGTCCGGCCACGAATCGAGCCACTTCCGCGGGTCCGGCGCGCCCGCGAGCGCCGCCTGCACCTGCTCCCAGCGCTCGCGGGCCGCGTCGATCATGTGCCGCGGGCGCACGTCCACGAGTTTCCCGAACCGCTCGCGGAACCAGCCGTCGCCGAGCGGGAACAGCGGGTCTTCGGTGTAGTGCCGCTTCAGCGCCTGTTCGCCCTCGAACGGCGTGAAGAACGCTTCCAGCCGCGCTTCCAAAATGCGCCGCCCCTCCGCGACGGTGAGTCGCTGTACGTCCACTTTGTTCGCGGAGAGGCGGTCCCAAGTAGCTTGCGCGATGACGCCGCCTTCGAGGTTCTGGAGTAATTCCTCGCGCACTTCGGACAGCACGAGCAGGGTGTTGCGGAGGCGGTCGTTCAGGTCGTGAAGGAACCGCGATACTTCGGAAATCTGCGCCCGCGGGAGCGTGTTGATTTGGTCGCAGCAGATGACGAGCGGTTTGCCCGCGGCGCGCACGAGTTGGGCGAGCAGCGCGAGCACCGCGGCGCAGTCGGCCGGGTCCAGCGGTTGCGTCGCCTCGGTCGCGCGCAGGCCGAGCACCTTCGCTTCGTCGGCGTCCAGTTCGTCTCCGCTGAGCCGGCGCAGTGCGGCGGTCGCGGTCTCGGTCGCGCCCTTGCGCTTCTCGGACAGCGCGCCGAGTACGAACAGGTGAAGCCACGAAGCCGCGGCGCGCGCCGCGGGTACGCCACCGGCGAGAGCGACCGGTCCCGCCACGGCTTTATCGAACGCGGCCTTCAGTTCCGCCGGTGACAGCGACTTCTTGCCGCCCCCGACGGCCGGGCGAATCAGCCCTTCGAGCAATTGGTACAGCGGCGTATCGTGCCACGGGCGCGCGAACCCGTTCGTGAGCGCGCCGACGGTCGCGTTCAGCACGGCCCGGTGTAACCGGTGCGGGGCGGCCTGAAGTTCGAGGAACTGAACCAGCACGGCGTGGTCGTTCGCGGCCCACTCGCCGAGCCGCCGCAACAGGTTGCTCTTCCCGGACCCGGACTCGCCCCAAACGACCGCGCCAACCGCTTCGTTCTGATCGTGGGCGCGGCGCGCGAGCGCGACCAGTTGGCGGAACTCGTACTCGTGGATGGTGGGCACGTCCGGCGGCTGCGCGCCGGTCGCGGTCACGCGGTGGTGCCCAAACGGGTTGCGCTCCGCGAGCGCGCTCTGGAACGGGTCCGCCGGGCGCGCGGGCGCGGCGGTCTTGGCGGGCGCACTCATTGGCGACCTCGGGACACGTGAAGGAGGAACTCGCCTTCCTCGCGGATGGCGGCCTCGCGCTGATCGGGGCCGAGTCCTTCGGAGTGTTCCGCGGAATTGAGGACGTAGCGGCGGGCGACGCGCAGCTCGTGCAGTGCGGCGTCGAACGCGGCGCGCGGGAACGCGGGCAAAGCCGCGCGCAGGTCCACGAGGCTCACGAAATTGTTCGAGCCGCGCTCGCGGTCGAGCCGCGCGAACGCCTCGTCGAACGCCCGCGCGAAGTCGCCCACCGCGGCGCTGGGCGCGTGCGGGGCCGGCGCGCCCTTCGCGCGCCGCAGGTGTTCGAGCGCGAAGAACACGTTCTTCGCACTTGTGCCGGCACTGGCGAGCACGCACCCGATGCCGTCCGGCAGTTCGTCGCCCAACTCGGCGCGGTTCAGCAGCGCGGCTATCTGCTTCTGTTGGTCCTTGTCCTTCAGGTGCGCGACCAACTCCGCGGCCGAAAACGCGTGCGCCTTGGCCCGCGGGCACGCGTCGAGCAACCGCGGCAGCAGCGTACCGTACACGAATTGCGCGAACTCGTTCGCGCGCGGCAACAGGAACGTGTCGCCGGCTTTCTCTTTCAGCGGCACGAGCGCGACCGCGCCCGCGAACGCGGCGTGCTTCACCGCCTTCTTGAACGCCGCCGATTTCAAACCCGCGGCGCGTTCCAATTCGGCCAATGTGCTCGCGCCCGTGCGGCGCACCAGTTCGAGCAACCGCTCCGCGTCCTGCTGTTCGGGTGGCGGCGGGGGCGGGGGCGGCGAGTGGTCGCGGTGATGGAACTTGGTGGCCTTGCCCTGACCGACGTGCACCGCGAACGGCGGCAGCGGCGCGGACGCGAGTTGCTGCACAAACGCTGCTCGCAGTGGTTTCAGGATCGCGCCCGCGAGTTGCGCCGCGGTCCACGGGGGCGGGCCGCTCTCGCCCTTCGCCCGCAGTGCGAATTCGAGCGCCGCGGGCGAGGCGGCGAGCAGGTCGGCGTCTTCGAGGAGCGCGATCGGGGCGTCGGCGCGCCCTTTTGCGACCACAACCGCGCGCGCTGCGAACTCCTTGTGCTTCGCGGCCTTCAGCAGTTCGTCCGCGGTCGGCGGCGGCAACAGGCGCGCGGCGAGCACGTTCAGCGAAATGGGGTAGCGGTCGCCGCCTTCCGCGCGGCACGTGATTAGTTCGCGAAGCAGGTGCTCGACCAACGGGGGCGCGGGCTTCGGCATGGGCTTCGGCTCAGCGGTGGAGCGGTGCCCGATCAGTCTAACACTCGGCGTAAGCTTCGACACGAAGAAACGCCCGATTCTCGGCACGCGACGATTCCGTCCCCCCTCTGGTCGCAAACTGCCACCAAGCGCCGCACAACGAGTGCAGTCTCAAAACTTCTGCGGTATCACACTCCGACAGCACACCGGGTTGGAAACATTATGCCGAAGTGTGGTTCCATCACGTTTGCATCTGCAAAGGGGACGGTATATCACTTCTCCCACTCCATGACGGCGTCCGGTGCGCCGCTCGACCTCCTCGCGACTTCGTTCTGGTAAGTCGTCGGAGTCTTGGTTCGAGTCCGAGTCGCGGAGCAATCCGTTCAGAGAGCCTACTTCTTCTTCGGTTCCGGTTTCACCACGGGGGTGTCGTCGGCGTTGCCCCACTCCGACCAACTCTTGTAGTAGTTCCGCACGTCCTTCGCCCCCATCAGTTCCAGCCCGTAGGCCATGACCGCGGCGCGGCCCCCGGACTGGCAGTGCGTGGCGGTCGGGCGGTCCAGCTTGATCCCGGCGGCGTCGAACAGCTTCTTCAACTCGTCCGGCGACTTGAAACGGTGCGACTCCTTATCCAGCAGGTCGATCCACTCCAGTTGCTTCGCTCCGGGAATTGCGCCGGCGCGTTTGTTCTTCAGCGGGTCGATCCCGCAGAACTCGCCCTCCGAGCGGGCGTCCACGATCTGGAGCTTGTCGCCCGAAAGCGATTTGAGGATTTCGCCCTTCGTCGCCAGTCGCTCCGGGGCGGCGACGGCCTTGAACTCGCCGGCCGCGAGTGCGGGTTCCGCCGTCTCGGTCGGGAACTCGCCCTTCTCCCAGCCGACCCAGCCGCCGTTGAGGAGGCGCACGTCCTTCACGCCCCAGTACCGGAGCACCCACCAGATGCGGGCGGCGTCTTTGGCTTGGATGTCGTCGTACACGACGACGCGACTGTCGGCGGTCAGCCCGAGGCCCGCGATCCGCTTCGACCACCCCGCCGCGTCTCGGCCGTCGCCGAAGCTCTTGGCCCACTCCGCGTGGTCCACCCACCGCGCGCCCGGCACGTGGCCGGCGGCGTACTTCGCTTTGGGGCGGGCGTCGAGGACCACGAACGCCTTGCGACTTTCGGGTTTGGCGAGTGCGGCCGGTTCGACCAGCAGGTCCGGGCGCGGGTAGTCGGCCCCGCGGCTCGCGCCGGTTGCGGCGAGCACCACGGTCGCCGCGAGAGTTGCGAATCGTGTCACGGTAGTTCCTCCCGAGCCGCGGGCGCGTCCGGCTCCGTCCGGTTGATGTTCGGGCAGTCCCGTTGTAGTGGCCCGCGGCCCGCACACGCCACCCCGAACCGACCCGCGGGCCGCAGATAAAGGAGATTTAACCTCTCGGCCGCTCGGTTCGGACCGGCCCGCGGTACGATACCCACGAAGGGGAGCAGTGCCATGCCGCGCGTGCTGATCGTCGAAGACGAGCGGAAGGTCCGCCGGGGACTCGAAGAGGGGCTGGCGGGCGTCGGCTACGAGGTCGAAGCGGCCGCGACCGGGCCGGACGGGGCGCAGTTGGGCCGCGACGGCCGCTTCGACGCCGTTGTCCTCGACTGGATGCTACCGGGCATGGACGGGCTAGAGGTGCTGCGCGCCCTCCGCGCCGCCGGCCAGTCGGTGCCGGTGCTGATCCTGACCGCGCGGGACGCGGTCGAGGACCGCGTGCTGGGCCTCGACGCCGGGGCCGACGACTACCTCGTGAAGCCGTTCGCGTTCGCCGAGTTGCTCGCCCGCCTCCGGGTACTGCTCCGCCGCGGCCAACCGGACCGGGAAACGGTGCTGCGCGCCGCGGGGCTGGAGATCGACCTGTTGCGCCGGCGGGTGACGCGCGGCGACGCCGAGATCGCGCTAGCGCATAAGGAGTTCGCCCTGCTCGAATACCTCGCGCGACACAAGGGGCAGGCCGTGACCCGCGAGATGCTCGGGCGGGACGTGTGGGCCGACCCGAGCTACGCTCTCACCAACGTGGTCGAAGTGTACGTCAACCTGCTCCGCAAGAAGATCGACGCGCCCGGCGAGCGGTCCCGCATCACCACGGTGCGGGGCGTCGGCTACCGGCTGGAGGAGTGACCCCGCGTGACACGGAGCATCCGGTGGCGGCTGACGGTGTGGAACGCGGTCGGCGTCGCGGTCGTCCTCGTCGGGTTCGCGGCGCTGGTCTACTGGCTCGCGGGCCGGGCGTTCCGCCAGCACGCCGACCGAACCGCGGACACCGGCTTCCGGCTCGTGGAAACCGACCCGCGCGTGGCGACGAAGCCGGTGGAGCGGGCCAAGTACTGGGTCCGCGAGTTCGACGAACACATGGGAGTGCGGGCCGCGGTCTACGGGCCGGACGGGGCCGCCCTCGCCGCGCACCCCGGCGTTACCGGCCGCGGGCTGAACGCGGAAGTCGTCGGGCGGCGGTCGGAAACCGACCCGGAGGGCCAGCGCTGGCGGCTCGCGGTCGAGAGCGTCCGGGCCGGCGACCAAGAACTGCGCGTCCTGCTCATGGTCCCCCTTCGGGATCAGGACGCGGACCTCGCCGCCCTCGGCCGGGCGATGCTGATCGCCGTCCCAATCGGGCTGGTGGCGACCGCGGGACTGGCGTACCTGCTCGCGCGCGGGGCCGTCGCGCCGGTCGAGCAACTGCGCAAGACGACCGAACGCATCACGGCCGACCGCCTGCACGAACGGCTCCCGGTCCGCAACCCGGACGACGAGTTGGGCCAACTGGCCGGCACCGTGAACACCATGATCGGCCGGCTCGAGCGGTCGTTCGCCGAAATCAAGCGGTTCACGGCCGACGCCTCGCACGAACTCCGCACCCCGCTCACGGCGATTCGCACCGTGGCGGAAGTCGCCCTCGCCGGCACTCCGACCGCGGACGAACTGCGCGACATCATCGAGAGCGTGCTGGAAGAGTGCGGGCGGATGGCCCGGCTCACCGAGCAACTGCTGGCGCTGGCCCGCGACGACGCGGGCGTCGTGCCGCGCCCGCTCGAACGGCTGTCGGTCGCTGCCCTCGCGCGGGAGGTCGTCGACACCATGCGCCCGCTCGCGGACGCGAAGGGCGTCACCATCACGTTCGCGGAACCCGCGCCGCCCGCGGGCGTCCGCGGCGACCCCATTCGGCTGCGGCAGGTGGTCGTGAACCTCATCGACAACGCGATCAAGTACACCCCGCCGGGCGGTTCGGTTCGCGTCGGCACGGCGGAGGCGGACGGCACCGTGCGACTGACGGTCGTCGATACGGGCGAGGGGATCGCGGCCGAGCACCTGCCGCGAGTGTTCGACCGCTTCTACCGCGTGGACAAGGCCCGCAGCCGCGAGCAGGGCGGCACCGGGCTGGGGTTGAGCATCGTCCAGAGCATCGCCACGGCCCACGGCGGAACCGTTTCGCTCACCAGCACGGTCGGGGTCGGGACGGAAGCCGCCGTATCGCTGCCGGCTGGGCCGCCTGCGTAAGTCCGGCAGCCGGGGAAACATCAAGGGGATTTAAGCTTCAACCTTCCAGTGCGACCGGTCGTTCCGCCGATGAGTCTTAAAGAAAAATCGGGGCCACGGCAGGAAGCCACATGACAACCTCGCGCACACAGAGAGCGGCATTGCGGTGCCTCGCGGCGGCGGCACTCGGTGGCCTGCCGGCGTGCGCCGGTCTCAAAGACCCCGCCCCGATTGCGCTCCCCCCGCCGCAGGTCGCCGCGCGCGGGGAGCCGCCCGCGCCGGCGCAGTCGGCCGATTCGGGGCCGGGGCGCGTGACGGTGGCGAAGGCCGAGTTCAAGTTGCCCGCGCTGCCCGCGGCAGAGGCGCAGGGCGCGCCGCTGCCGATCACACTCTCGTCCGCCCTCACGCTGACCGGGGCGAACGCGCTGGACATTCAGATCGCCGACGAGCGGGTGCGCACCGCGTCCGCCCAGCTCGACCGGGCGCGCGTGCTGTGGCTGCCGAACCTGAACTTCGGGGCCGACTACTTCCGGCACGACGGGCAGATCCAAGACATCGTCGGGACCGTGTTCACCACCAGCCGGTCGTCGTTCCTGATCGGGGCCGGCCCGCAGGCGGTCGTTTCGACCTCGGACGCGGTGTTCGCCCCGCTCGCCGCCCGGCAGATCGCACGGGCCGCGCAATTCGACGCCCAAGCGAGTCGGAACGACACCACGCTGGCAGTCGCCGTGGCGTACTTCAACGTGCAACAGGCCCGCGGCGAGGTGGCCGGCGCGGCGGAGTCGTTGCGCCGGGCGGAAGACTTGGTCGCGCGGACCGAGAAGCTGGCCCCCGATCTCGCCCCGGAACTGGAAATCAACCGGGCGCGCACCGAGGCGGCGCGCCGCCGGCAGGCCGTCGAAACGGCCTACGAGCGCTGGCAGGTGGCGAGTGCCGAACTGACGCGCCTGCTGCGGCTCCAACCCGGCACGCTCGTCGAACCGGCCGAGGAGCCGTCGCTCGCGGTGTCCCTGATCGACCCCGCGGCCCCGCTCGACGAGTTGGTCGCCATCGGCCTGACCCACCGGCCGGAACTGTCGTCGTATCAGGCCGTCGTTCAAGCCGCCCTCGTCCGCGTGAAGCAGGAAAAGCGCCGGATGCTGTACCCGACGCTCGCCGTCCGCGGGGTCGGGTCGAACACGCCGGGGCTGGCGGGCGGGTACTTCGCCGGCGGCGTGAACGACTTCGTGGGCAACCCCGGCGGGCGGTTCAGTTTGGACCTCCAAGCGGTGTGGGAACTCCAGAACCTCGGGTTCGGGAACCGCGCGCAAGTGCGCGAGCGCGAGGCGGAGAGCCGGCGCGCCTTGCTGGAACTGCTCCGCACCCACGACGCGGTCACGGCGGAGGTGGTCCAAGCGCACGCCCAAGCGGCGCGGGCGGCGAAGCGGGTCCGGGCGGCGGAAGACGGCGTGGCGAACGCGGTCGCAACGGCCGAGAAGAACCTTCAAGGTTTGGGCCAGACGAAGCGGGCCGGGGAGCAACTGATCCTCGTGTTCCGCCCCCAAGAGGCCGTCGCGGCCGTGGCCGCGCTCGACCAAGCGTACCGGGACTACTACCAAGCGGTGGGCGACCACAACCGCGCCCAGTTCCGCCTGTACCGCGCCCTCGGCCACCCGGCGCAGGCGCTGTGTCAGATCGGCCGCCCGGTCGAAACCCTGCCCGCGACCAACGTCCCCGCGGGGCCGCGGGCCGAACCGGGCACCGTGTCCGTGGACCCGCCCGGCGCGCCCGCGGGCGGCAGTC
The DNA here is from genome assembly GCA_022843445.1 of Gemmata sp. Classification (GTDB taxonomy): domain Bacteria; phylum Planctomycetota; class Planctomycetia; order Gemmatales; family Gemmataceae; genus Gemmata. The sequence continues at coordinate 6,873 of JALHNS010000149.1, read as the reverse complement.
CCGTGCCGGCCCGGCCCAACCTAAAGCCGAATTAACAATGCGGTTGTAGCCCCCGGCGCGCGGCGGCGGTTCAATACCGGCAGGAACCGACGGCGCGGGAGGCACGATGAACCCGATTACTGCGGCACTCAACCGCCCGATCACCGTGATGGTGCTGGCGGTCGGCACCGTCTTCGCCGGGTGGCTGGCGTACGCGCGGATGAAGGTGGACATCTTCCCGGCTCTGAACCTGCCGGTCATCTACGTCTGCCAGCCCTACGGCGGGATGGACCCGCAGCAGATGGAAGGGCTGATCGCCAACTACTACGAGTACCACTTCCTTTACATCAACGGCATCCACCACGTCGAATCGAAGAACGTTCAGGGCATGTCCCTGATGAAGCTGTACTTCCACCCCGGTACCGACATGGCCCAAGCGATGGGCGAGACGGTGGGGTACGTGAACCGCAGTCGCGCGTTCATGCCGCCGGGCACCGTGAACCCGTTCATCATGCGGTTCGACACCGGCAGCGTGCCGGTCGGCTACCTCGTCATGTCGAGTGAGACGCGGACCATCGGCGAGATTCAGGACAAAGCCCTGTTCCGCGTCCGCCCGATGTTCGCCGCCATTGAGGGCGTGAGCGCGCCGCCGCCCTTCGGCGGCAGCCAGCGCACGGTCGTCGTCCGGGCCGACCCGGAGCGGTTGAAGGCTTACAAGGTGTCGGCCGACGACGTGGTGAAGAAGCTCACCGAGGGGAACACGATCGCCCCCTCCGGGCAGATCCGGGACGCCACCCGGATGCCGCTGGTGCCGAGCAACGCGATGGTCGTCAGGCCCGAGGAACTCGGCACCATCGAGGTCAAGCCCGGCGTGTTCCTGCGCGATGTGGTGAAGCACGACCCCGTGACCAACCGGCCCCTGATCGACGACGCGAGCGACATCCCGACCGGGTACGCGCTGGTGAACGGCAAGCGGGCCGTGTACATCCTCGTCACCAAGCGGGCCAACGCCAGCACGCTCGACGTGGTGAGCAAGGTGAAAGCGAACCTGCCGAAGATGCAGGCCGAGTTGCCCGACGACATTAAGGTGAGCTTCGAGTTCGACCAGTCGCCCTACGTCACCAACTCGATGAAGGACGTGGCGTTCGAGGGCGCGCTCGCGGCCGGCCTCGTCGGGCTGATGGTGCTGCTGTTCCTCCGCGACTGGCGGAGCGTGATCGTGGTCGTGCTGAACATCCCGTTCGCGCTGATCGCGGCGCTGGTCGCCCTGTGGCTGTCGGGGCAGTCGATCAACCTGATGACGCTCGGCGGGCTGGCGCTGGCGGTCGGCATTCTGGTAGACGAGTCCACGGTGGCGGTCGAAAACGTCCACGTGCAGATGGAGCAAACGCCGTCCGTGGCGCTCGCGGTGTGGCGCGGGGTGACGGAAACGGCCGTGCCGCGGCTCCTCGCCATGCTCTGCATCTTGGCGGTGTTCATCCCGTCGTTCGTGATGGAAGGGGCGGCCCGCGGGCTGTTCCTGCCGCTGGCTCTGGCCGTCGGGTTCTCGATGATCGCCAGCTACGTCTTGTCGAGCACGTTCGTCCCGGTTCTGTGCGTCTGGTTGTTGAAGAACAAGCACCACGGTGCCGCGACAGCGCCCGCCGCTCCCGGTTGGTACGCGGGCGCGATCGGCCCGCTCGCGCGCGCGCGGTGGGTGCTGGTGCCGGCGTATCTCGCGCTCGCGGCGGCGGTCGTGCTGCTGGTCGGGCCGAACCTCGGGACCGAAATCTTCCCGCAGGTGGACGCCGGCTCGTTCCAACTGCGCGTCCGCGCCCCCACCGGTACCCGCATTGAGGAAACCGAAGCGATCACACAAGAGGCCCTCCGCTACATCGGCGAAGAAGTGAAAGCGCTGGGGGGCGAGGTGGACATCTCGCTCGGGTACGTCGGCGTCGTGGCGTCGAGCTACCCGATTAACGCCGTGTACCTGTGGATGGGCGGGCCGCACGAGTCCGCCGTCCGCGTGCAACTGAAACGCGGGCCGGTGCGGGTGGACGAACTGAAGGCCCGGCTCCGGGAGAAGCTCCCCGCGCACCTGCAACTGTGGACGGCCACCCGGTGGAAACAGCCGCGGTTCGCCGTGCCGGACGCCGTAGCCGACCGGCGCGCGAAGGAACTGCGCGTCTCGTTCGAGCCGGCCGACATCGTGAACGAGGTTATGAGCTTCGGCTCGCCGACGCCGGTCGAAGTGCAGGTGGCCGGGTCGAACGTCGCGGCCAACCGCGCCTTCGCCGAGAAGCTGGCCGTCGAGTTGAACAAGGTGCCGGCCCTGAAAGACCTCCAGTTCGCCCAACCGCTCGACTACCCCACGGTCGAGGTGCTGGTGGACCGCGAGAAACTCGCGGCCAGCGGCGGAACGGCCGCGGACGTCGCGCGGGCCGTCACCCCGTTCACGTCGTCCAGCCGGTTCACCGTCCCGAACTACTGGCGCGACCCGGGCAGCGGCGTCGGCTACCAAGTGCAAGTGGAAGTGCCGTTCACACTGGTCAGCACGCCGAAAGACTTGGAACTGGTGCCGGTCGCCGCGAACGGGCACGGCGCGGTGTACGTGCGGGACGTGGGGACGGTGAAAGAGGGAACGATGCCCGGCGAGATCGACCGCTACAATATGAAGCGGATCGTGAGCCTCACGGGGAACGTCCAAGGGGCCGACCTCGGCACCGTGGCGAATCGGGTGGACGCCGCCCTCAAAGCGGCCGGCGACCCGCCGAAGGGCGTGTCGGTGGACGTGCGCGGGCAGATCACCCCGTTCCGCGAGCTGTTCCGCGGGCTGGCGTTCGGGCTGGCGGTGGCCGTGGTCGTCATCGCCCTGATGCTCACCGCGTACTTTCAGTCGGTCCGGCTCGCCGCGATTTCTGTCACCCCGGTCCCGGCGGTGCTGGCCGGCGTCGCGGTCGCCCTGCTCGCCACCGGTTCGACGCTCAACTTGCAGTCGTTCATGGGCGCGATCATGGCCGTGGGCGTGGCGACGGCGAACGCCATCCTCCTCGTCACCTTCGCGGAGCGCGCCCGGGTTCGCGGGCTGTCGGCGCGCGAGGCGGCGGTCGAAGGGGCCGCCGGGCGGGTGCGCCCGATCCTGATGACGAGCGCGGCGATGATCGCCGGCATGGTCCCGATGGCCCTCGGCCTCGGCGAGGGCGGCGACCAGACCGCGCCGCTCGGCCGGGCGGTCATCGGCGGGCTGGTGGCCGCCACACTCGCGACGCTCCTCGTGCTCCCGGCGGCGTTCGCGCTCGTGATGGGCCGTTCCCCGGCCCGGTCCGCGTCCCTCAGTCCGTTCGATCCCCAGAGCCGCCATTACGTCCCCGACGCCTCGGAGTCACACCATGCGGGCTAATCGCGCCATCGCCCTCGGGCTGTCGGTCGTTCTGTCCGCGGCGGGGTGCGGCAAGTCGTCGCCGCCCGCGGCGGTGGCCCCGACCGCGGCTCCCGCCGTGACCGTCGTGAAGCCGGAAAAGCGCCCGGTGACGCGCGCCGTCGAGCAACCCGGCAGCGTACACGCGTTCGAGGAGACGGTGCTGTACCCGAAGGTGCCGGGCTACGTTCGCGCCCTCGCCGCGGACCCGGCCAAGGTCGCGCGCCCGGCCCACGACCGCCTCATCGACATCGGCAGCCGCGTGAAGGCCGATCAAGTGCTCGTGGAACTGGCCGTGCCGGAGATGGACGAGGAGTTGAAGCAGAAGGACGCGCTCGTCCGGCAGGCCGAGGCGGAGGTCACCCAAGCCAAGAAGGCGCTGGCCGCGTCGGACGCGGCGGTCGTCGCGGCCAAGGCGTTCGTGACGGAAACGAAGGCCGGCCTGTCCCGCGCCGTGGCGCTTTTCGAGCGCTGGAAATCGGAATCGGACCGCGTGAACCGGCTGGTAACCGGAGGCGTGATCGACACCCAGACGAAGGACGAGACGCTGAACCAGTTCCGGGCGGCGGAAGCGACCCGCGCCGAGGCGACGGCCAAAGTCGCGTCGTCCGAAGCGGCGGTTGCGAAAGCCGCCGCCGACCGGGACAAAGCCGCCGCCGACGTGGTCGCGGCCGAGGCGCGCCTCGACGTCGCGAAGGCCGGCGTGCGCCGGGTCGCCGCGCTCGTGGCCTACACGCGCATCAAGGCCCCGTACGACGGGGTCGTCACCCGGCGCACCGTGAACACCGGCGATTACGTCACGGCGGACGGGAAGCACGGGCTGTTCGCGGTCGCCAAGCTCGACCCCGTGCGGGTGGTGGTGAACGTCCCCGAGGGCGACGCCGGGCTGGTCGAAGACGGGCAGTCGGTACGGGTGGCACTCCCCGCGACGGCGGGCGCGACCGCCGTCGGCAAGGTGGTCCGCACGTCGTGGTCGCTCGAACCGGGGTCGCGGACCCTCCGCGCCGAAGTCGATCTGCCGAACCCGGAGGGCAAGTTGCGCCCCGGCATGTACGTTTCGGCCAAGCTGTCGGTCGAGTTGCCGCCCGAGTGGGCGGTGCCGGTCGCCGCGATCGGCAAGATCAACGACGAACCGGTGATGTACTTGGCCGAAGGCGGGAAGGCGGTGCGCGTGGTCGTCCAGCTCCATCGGGGCGACGCCCAGTTCACGCAGATCCTCCGGTACCGTCGCCCGAGCGCCACGGAATGGACCGCCGTGACCGGCGAAGAGAAGTTCGTAGCGCCCGCGAGCGCCGTGACGGACGGGCAAGCCGTACCGTAACCGATTGGCACCGCTCGTGTGCAGCTCGTTTGTCCGCTGGCGGACGGACGAGGGCACCGAGCGGCAGATGGTGCCACTTTCACATTCGTTGAAAATCGCAGTCCGAAATCACCTTCGAAAGTGGGGCGTGCGCATCAACCGTCGCGCGGAAGTTCGGGGTCGTCCCTACTCGTGGGGTGGACCGCCAAGAACTTGTTCGGCACGCGGGCGTGTGACCCGTACTGGACGCGGCAAGCGGACGTGCTGGGCGGCGCTATCCGATCTTGACCACGGCGACCGCGCCCGCGTCGGTGCCTGCGGCGAGCAGTTTGCCGTCCGGCGACCACGCGAGGCGTGTGACGGGTGCGGCGAAGCGGCACTCCGCGAGGGGCGCTGTCGTGCGGTCGGGCAGCCACAGGTACGCGCGGCCGTCCGAGCCGCCGGACGCCAGTAGCGGGCCGGCCGGTTGGAACGCGACCGCGGTCACGTGACCGGTTTCGTCGTGCGCCGCGAGCACCGCGGGGCGCGTGTTCTCCGGGCCGGCACCCGAACAGTCCCAGACCGTGACCCGCGGGCCGCCGTTGGTCGCCAACAAGCGCGCCGTTCGGTCCCAAGACAGTTCCGTTACCTTTCTCCGGTAACCGTACATCTTAAGGTCCGCGGCGCGCTCGAGTACCCAGCAGTGCGCGGTCGCGTCTTGGTTGCCGGTGGCGAGCGCGCGACCGTCCGGCGACCACGAGACGCGCAACACCGACCCTTTCCAACTGTACCGGTCGAGCGGTTCGGCGCGCGCCGCGGACCAGCGCGTGAGGCCGCCGTACGCGGCGGCAACGAGGTCGGTGCCGCTCGGTTCCCAAGCGAGATCGGCCACCGTGCTCGGGTGGTCGGTGTGGTCCCGCACCGTCCGGCCCTCTGCGTCCCAGACGCGCACGCCTTTCCCCGCCGCGACCGCGAGGAACGCTCCGCCCGGGCTGACCGCCACGGTTTGCACCCATTGACCCGGGGCGGCGAGCGCGCGGCGTTCCGCCCCAGTGTCCGCGTCCCACACGCGCACGATTCCGTCTTGGCCGGCCGACACCAGTGCGGAACTCGTCAACCACGCGACAGCCGTTGCGCCGAACGCGTGCCCGCGGAGCGCGTGCCGCGCGCGCCCGTCCGCAGCATCTAGTGCCCATACACCGCCTGCGGCCCCCGCGACCGCGAGCACTCGGCCGTCCGGCGACCACGCGAGTGCGATCACGTGGTCGCCGGTCTGCGCCTGCCACACCGCACTCACGGGCACACCGAACAATCGGTTGAGGCCGAACATCAGATGCCCTTCAGAAGTGAGCGACGAGCGGACTCCCGGCCCATCGGCGCTCACGCGAGGCACGCGCGGAACCCGGCGTTCAGTTCCTCGCGGTTCAGGTTGCGCCCGATGAAGATCAACTTATTCGACCGCGGGCTTTTCCCCCACGGGCGATCGTCGCGCCCGTCGAACAGCATGTGAACGCCCTGAAACACGAACCGGTTCGGGTTGCCCTTCACGCTTAGCACGCCCTTCATCCGGTAAATGTCCGTGCCGCGCTCCTGAAGCAACTTTCCCATCCACGCATTCAGCTTGTCCGCGTCGAGGTCGCCGGCGATCGTGATACCCACCGACGACACCTCGTCGTCGTGCTCGTGGTCCGGCTTGTACTCGTGCGTCGCGGTCGGTTCCAGTTCCCCCGCGGGGCCGACCAACTTCGCGCCGAACTCGTCCGGCCCGTGTTCGGTGAACAGCGCGTACGCGCCGGTCGCCGGCACCGTCACCTTGAATCGCTTTTCGCCGCCCTCGGGCAGTTCCAGTTGGTACAGCCGCTTCGCCGGCTCGAGCGCGCCGCCCGGTGGCACCGCGAGCGCCTCGTCGCTGAACAGCAGCACCGCGTCCTTCTCCGCGACCTTGCGGCCGGCTTCGTCGGCGCTCGGGCACGGCAGCAGCGCCACCGCCATCGCCGGGTCCGGGCCGTCGTTGCACACGAACTCGTAGGTGCCCGGGGCGAGCGAATACACCCCGCCCCACTCGAACGGGTACTCCGGTTCCAAGAACTGCGGATCCACGTCCAGCGCGCGGTCGAGGTTGAACCCGCCCACGTTCAGGATGCGGTCCATCTCCACCGCGCTGTTCCGCGTGCGGTACACCTTCGCCGCCGCGTTCATGCCCTTGATCTTCGCTTCC
>JALHNS010000148.1 GCA_022843445.1 Gemmata sp. | reverse complement strand
CGCTCAGCGCCCTCGGGCGCACCGACGAGGCGCTCGAGGTCGGCCGCGACGCGGCGCAGTTGTACAAGGAACTCGTGGTGAGCGACCCGGACCGCGGGCACGGGTTCCGGGCCACCCTCACCGCGACGCAATCGCAACTGGACATCGAATTGCCGCCGCTGCCCGCGAGCGCCGCGCCGGCCAAGTCCGCGTTCAGTTTCGTGCTGCCGGAAGCGGTGAACACGTACAGCGACATTGCGCCGCTTCCGTCGCCGAGTGCGTCGGACTTGGAGACGGCCACCGCCTCCCCGCTCCCGGTGCGCCCGGACGCGCCTTCGAAAGGTTCCTTCGACTTTGTTGCGCTCGATTCCGAGTTGGAGTTGCCCGAAGCCGAGCCGCTACCCGAAACGCGGTCCGGCGCGTTCGCGTTGCCCCCGGCACCCGCGGCGGCCGCGCCCGGAAGCGTGCCGGACATTGAAGACCTGTTCGCGCTGCGGCCGCTCGCCCCGCCCGACAGCGTGCCGGACATCGAAGACCTGTTCGACCTCGAAGAGGTTCCGCCGCCGGACCCGCCGCCGACCAAGTGAGCGCTACGCCGGTTCGAGCACCGCGCGCCACTCGGCCGGGAACGATTGCCACGCGGTCGCGTAAGTCGCTTCGAGGGGCACGTTCACGAACACCCCCGCGTCGAGGAACAGCGGCTTGTCCGGCACGGTTTCGCCCACCGCGATGGGATCGACGTACGCGCACACTTCGTCGCCGGCGCGGTACGACGCGAGCGTGAGCGGTTGGCCCGCGGGCGGCTCGAACGGCTCGCCGGTCAGTTCTTCCCAGATCGCGGCGTGAATGCCGTGCGGATCGCGCGCGGTCGGCGGGAACGGGTCGATCACCAACAGGTGAACGCCCTCGTTCAGCAGTGCGCACGCCTTGCCGAGAAACGAGTTGAACCCCGCGGTGCTGCCCTTGTTCGCGGGCGAAACCAATTCGATGACCGCGACGACGCGGTGCCCGCTGCTGTGGCGGATCGTGAGCCGGCGCTGCCCGCGCTCGAGCGGCCGTTTGGCCGCGCGCGCCTCGACGCGCGCTTTGGGTGGCGCGAGCGCGACGGCGACGCCACCGGAACCGGTCTCGCGCGGGTGCCCGTTCCCGTTCGCCGGCGGTGCGTGAAGCGTCACCACGTCCGGCCCGATCGTTCGTATCACCTGATCGGCGAGCGCGTAGAAGCCCTTTGGCAATGCACCTTGGTTGAGCGCGTCGGACATGGCGAACAGCCACCGCCCGTGAAAGTGGTGGTGGATGTTGCCGTCGACTCGCGTCCAGTCGTGCATCGGCATTCCGGTTCCTCTCTCACTTCAGCAGTGCCGCGATCGGCTTGCCGCTGCACAGCGCTTGCGGGCGGTTCTGGGCGTCGTGCAGCTCCGCATCGAGGTCGATGCCCAGCGCCGCGTAGATCGTTGCGGCGATGTCTTCCGGCCCCACCGGGTGCTCGCGCGGGTGCGCCGCCGTGCGGTCGCTCGACCCGTACACCGCGCCGCCCGGCACGCCCGCGCCCGCGAACAGCACCGTGTAGCAGTACGGCCAGTGGTCGCGGCCGTCGTTCTTCGCTGCGCCCGCACCACTGGTGACGTAGCCGATCTTCGGCGTGCGCCCGAACTCGCCCGTGACCACCACCAGCGTGTCTTCGAGCAGCCCGCGGGCGCTCATGTCTTCGAGCAGCGCCGAAAACGCGCGGTCGAACGGCGGGCACAGCGCGCGGCGCATCAGCCCGAAGTGGTCGCGGTGCGTGTCCCACGCTTGGTCGATACGCCGGCCGGTCACGACCGTGACGAGCCGCACGCCGGCTTCGATCATGCGGCGCGCGAGCAGGAACGTCTGGCCGATGTGCGGCAGTCCGCCGAACTTGCGGGCTTCGAGCGCGCGGTCCGAACCGGGGTCGGTGCCGTACCGCTCGCGCACCTTGAGGGGTTCGCCACTCAGGTCGAACGCGCGCCGCGCCTCCGGCGACGTGACCACCTCCACCGCCTTCCGCTGAAACGCGTCGAGCTTATCGAGACCGGGCGCGTCGCGGCGCGCGCCGACGGCCGAATCGAGCGCGCGGCGCAGGTCGTCGCGCGCCGCGAGCCGATCGAGTGGCAGTTCAGCGTTCAGTTCGAGACCGGGCACGCGGAAGTTCGGTAGGCTCGGATCGCCGCTCACGAACGGGTCAAACTTCGCGCCGAGGAACCCGCCCTTCTGCCCGCCGATGTCCACACCGTTGTTCCACTGGTATTCGGGCAGCAGCACGTACGGCGGCATCGCCCCATCCACGGGCTTCAGCTTCGCCGCGACCGCGCCGAACGGCGGGAACGTGGCGGCGCTGTCGGTTTGCACGCCGCGCGCCGACCCGTCGGCCGGGTGTTTTCCCGTCAACACATAGAAACTCCCGGCGTTGTGATCGGTGATGCCGTGCGTCACGGAACGCACCTGCGCAACGTGGCGCATCACGCGCGACGTGAGTGGCAGCAGTTCGCCCACCGTGAGGCCCGGCACGTCGGTGCGGATCGGTTGGAACTCGCCGCGCACTTCGGCCGGCGCGCCGGGCTTCAGGTCCCACATTTCGAGGTGACTCGGCCCGCCGTCCATGAAGACGAGCAGCACGGATTTCGCGCGCCCGCGCTTCGGCGCGCGGTCGGCGGCGCGCAGCAGCGCCGGCAGCGAAAGGCCACCGAGCGCGAGACCGCCGGCGCGGAGGAACTCGCGGCGCGAACCGGTAAGGGAGAGCATGGCAGCGTTCCGAAAGTGGAGACGCGCCCAGTGTACCGCGTTCGGGTATGCTGTTCGAGTGCCGTTTCTCGGAGGTGCGCATGCGCGGCGGTGTGATCGGGATGGCGCTCGCGCTCGCGAGCGCGGCGGGGGCGGCTGAACCGGCGCTCAAACTCGTAACCGCCGACGCGAAGCGTGTTAGCGCGACCGCGAGCTACGAGATTCGCGCGGAGAAGTTCGCGGTCACGAAGTGGCAAGTGTTCTTGCCGGACGCGCCGGACCTGCCGTCGCAGACGAAGGTGAAGACGGCGACCGAACCGGCGTCGAAAGTGGTGCCGGAGAAGGGGCCGCTCGCGCGCACCGTGCGCTACGTCGAGGTGAAGGAGAAGGGTAAACCGGGCGCGGTGCTGAGCATGAAGCTCGACATCGAAGCGACGCTCCGCTCGCGCGAACTGGTGGACCTGAAGCCCGGCGAGGCCGCGCCCGAAGTGCCGCCGCTGCCGGACGCCGAGCGCAAACTGTACCTCGCGCCCACGAGCCGCGTCGATTACGAAACGAAGGCGTTCCGCGAGTGGCTCGAAGCGAAGAAACTGGCGCGCGCGAAGGGCGAAAGCGAACTCGATTACGCGGCGCGCGTGCTGGACGTGATTCGCGCCGACTTCACGTACCACTTCGACCCGGACGCGGACAAGCGCGCGAGCGCGGCGTGCGCGTGCGCGAAAACCGACTGCGCCGGGATGACCTTCGTGCTGGTGGGCGCGCTGCGCGCGCACGGCATTCCGGCCCGCGCGCTGGTGGGGCGGCGCGCGCTGCCGCCGGCCCCGGACAGCAAACCGGGCGAGCTGAACTACGACCGGCCGCACGTGCGCGCCGAGTTCTTCGTGCCCGGCGTCGGCTGGGTGCCGGTCGATGCGGCCGACGCGCAGGCGAGCCGCCGCCCGGTGCGCGCGTTCGTCGGCCGCGACCGTGGCGACCTGCTCGTGCTGCACGTCGATGCGGATTTGCAACTGCCGTACCCGGACAAAGTGCGCGAGGCGACGTTCCTGCAAGTGAACCCGTCGTACTGGGCGCTGGGGAAGGGCACCTTCGACGCCACCTTCGGCCCCTCCGGGTGGAGCGTGACCGTGACCGACTTGAGCAAAAAGTGAGCGCGCGTGGTAGAATGCACGCCTACACAGGAACCGAACCGATGGCGACCGCAGGACTCGCCGAAGAGCACACGTTCGCGGAGTTGCACGCGCGGCTCGGCGGCGTACCGCTCGCGCGCATCCGCACGCAGCCGCCGCCCGGCACCGCGACCGAAGCGGACGTGCTCGAAGCTCGCGACGGTACCGTTAAGCGGTTGCTCGAACTGATCGACGGCGTTCTCGTGGAGAAGCCAGTGGGCACACCGGAAGCGCTCCTCGGCGGTCGCCTGTTCCGCCTCATTGCGGATTTCGCCGACGAACACGAGTTGGGCGTCACGCTTCCCGGCGACGGGCCGCTGCGCCTGAGCGACGAAAGCGTGCGCTACCCGGACGTGAGCTTCATTCCGTGGAGCGCGTTGCCCGAAGGCGAAATCCCCGACGAACAAATCTGGTCCGTGGTGCCGGCGCTGGCGGTCGAAGTGCTCAGCCCGTCGAACACCGATGCGGAGATGGCCCGCAAACTGAAGGAACTGTTCACCGCCGGGTGCCAACGAGTGTGGCTCATCGACCCGCAATCGAAGACCGCGAAGGTGTACACCAGCGCGAAGCGGTTCAAACAACTGGACGCGGCCGGTACGCTCGAAGGCGGGAAAGTGCTGCCGGGCTTCAAACTCGCGCTCGCGGACCTGTTCGCCGCAACCAAGCCCCGCAAGAAGAAGCCCAAGGCGTAGCGCCCGCACAACCCGACTCGATTCGGCCCGCGCGCCGCCGGTTCGCGGCGTTCGTCGTTGACGTTCGCACCCCGCAACCGCATACTCGCTCTAAATCTCCTCTCTTATCACGCCGACTGCCGGTTCCGAGTACCCATGCGCCGCGAGTATCACCGCTGGTGGAGCCCGTCGCTGCACCGCGACATGGAACTGCTCGAATTCGGGCACGGCGGGGCGCGCGTCGTCGCGTTTCCCACCTCCCGCGGCCGGTTCTTCGAGTGGGAAGACCGCGGGATGCCGCGCGCGCTGGCGCACGGCCTGACTCACGGCTGGTTCCATTTGGTGTGCGTCGACGGCGTGGACGCGGAGAGCTGGTACGCGTACCACGCGCACCCCGGTGCAAGGGCGTGGCGGCACGAACAGTACACCAACTACGTGATGAACGAAGTGCTGCCGTGGGCGCGGTGGCGGAACGGGCACCCGTACACCGTGTTCACCGGGGCCAGTTTCGGCGCGTTCCACGCGCTCTCGATGGGCCTGCGGTTCCCGGACCGCGTGAACCGCGTGCTCGCGATGAGCGGCCTTACCGACATCAAGACGTTCCTCGGCGGCTATCACAACGAGACGGTGTATCTGCAGAACCCGGTCGATTTCATCCCGAACGAGCACGACTCGTGGCGGCTCGACCGGCTCCGCGAGCAGAGCATCATTCTGGCCGTAGGCCGCGACGACAAGCTGCTGCACCAGAACCGGGAACTGTCGGGCAAGTTGTGGGGCAAGGGCGTCGGCAACGCGCTCCGCGAGTGGGACGGCTTCGCCCACGACTGGCCCGTGTGGCACGACATGGCCCGCATGTATCTTGGGGGCAGTGATTAGTTATTGGTTATGTGGTTGTTGGTTGTTCGCTTCGCTCCCACTTGCGAAGAGAGTAACGAGTAACCAACAACAAATAACTAACAACAAAGGACCATCCCGTGAAAAAGGTCGGCGTCATCGTCGGGCGCGAGTGGTCGTTCCCCCCCAAGTTCATCGAAGAGGTGAACGGGCGGAACAAGGGCGTCGTCGCGGAATTCGCCAAGCTCGGCGGCGCGCGCATGGACGAGCCGAACCCGTACGCCGTCATCGTGGACCGCATCTCGCACGAGGTGCCGTACTACCGCAGCTACCTGAAAAAGGCCGTGCTGGACGGCGCGTGCGTCATCAACAACCCGTTCATGTGGACCGCCGACGACAAGTTCTTCGGGGCCACGCTGTGCGCGAAGTTGGGCCTGTCGCACCCCAAAACCGTCGTGCTGCCGAACAAAGACTACGTACCCGGGATCGTGAAGACGGAAAGCCTGCGGAACCTCGAATACCCGCTGAACTGGCAGTCGATTGTGGATTACGTTGGGCTGCCGTGCATCCTGAAGGACGCACACGGTGGGGGCTGGCGCGGCGTGTACGTGTGCCACAGCACCGAAGAACTGATCCGCTACTACGACGGCTCCGGGCTGCTCACGATGATCGCCCAAGAGTTCGTGAAGTGGGACCAGTACGTGCGGTGCATGTGCCTCGGCCGCAACATCGTCCTGCCGATGCCCTACGACACCAACAACCGGCGCTACATCCCGGACGACAACTACCTCTCTCCGGCGCTGAAACAGCGAGTGATCGACGATTCGCTGAAACTGGTAGACGCACTCGGCTACGATATGAACACGGTGGAGTGGGCGATCAAGGACGGCGTGCCCTACGCGATAGACTTCATGAACCCGGCCCCGGACATGGACGTGAACTCGCTGACGCCGCAGTATTTCGATTGGGTCGTTCAGCACATGGCCGATTTGGTGATCGACCGCGCGCTGAACCCGCAACCTCAACTCGCCGACCTGCGCTGGGGTAAACTCTTCTAGGCGAATCCCGCTCGCAAGGGGGGCGGGTGCGGCGAACTCGTGAGGAGCGCGTGATGGCCCTTCCGAAGCGAATCCGCATTCGCTACGAAACGGACTACTTCACCGACACGATCGGCACGTTCGACGGCGGGCGCAAACAGTTCATGGGGTTCGTGCTCGCGTCGCACACGAAGCGAACCCGAAGTGCGCCGGTCCGCAAACAGTGGTTCGCGGTGCTACACACGTTCGACAAGGACGGGAGCCACCTCGGCAGCGAGGCGTGGCACGCCGGGGACACCGAAGACGGCGAGGACGAAGCCATCGATCGCGCGCGCGATAAGTTGGACGAGTGGGTTGCGGCGCTCGGTAAGGTGGCGCGCAAAGACGTGCGGATCAAACTCTTTTCGGTTGAACTGCACGGGCACCGGTTCGCGTTGGAAGACACGAGCGACGCCGAGCGCGGGCCGTCCGTGACGCTGTGGCCGAACGATTTCTTCTTCGCGCCACCGTGGAACGGCAACTACAGCACCTGATCGGGATAACTCGATGTCGTCGGAACCGATTTCGCGCTACCACGACCTCCTGAGCGACAGCCCCGCGCTCGCGGCCGATTCGCACGCGGCGCTTGAGCGCGGGCAACAGTTGCGCGGGCTGCTGTTCGGCACGCGGCCCGTTTGCACGGTGCTGCGCCCGCGGTTCCTCACGCTCGCGCAACACGCTCTCCTGCACGGCGTGGTAAAGGCTCTGCTCCCGGCGTTCCAGACGATCTACGACCGCGCGCTCGCGGACCCGGCGTTCCGCTACCAGTTCCGGCTGCTCGATTGGGAGAACGAACTGCTGTCGGTCGATCCGGGGTTCCCGTGCCCAAGCCCGACCGCGCGGTTCGACAGCTTCTTCGCGTCCGACGACGAACTGTTGTTCACCGAGTTCAACACCGAGACGCCCGCCGGGGCCGGCTATTCGGACGCGCTCTCGGACGTCTTCTACGGCCTCCCCGCGTTCCAAGAGTTTCAGCGCGCGTTTAACGTGTGGCCGATCCCCGCGAAGCCCGGGGTGCTCCACGCGCTCACCGACTCGTTTCACAAGTGGCAGGGGCACACGTCCGAAGCGCCGCGAATTGCCATTCTCGATTGGCGCGAGGTGCCGACGTTCAGCGAGTTCGTCCTCTTCTACGACTACTTTAAAGCACTCGGCATCGAGGCCCGCATCGTGGACCCGCGCGAGGTGGAGTACCGCGACGGCAAACTGATGGCCGGCGACTACCACATCACGCTCATTTACAAGCGCGTGCTGATTTCGGAACTGATCGAGCGCGGCGGGATCGAGCACCCGGTGGTGCGCGCGGTCCGCGACCGCGCCGTCTGTATGGTGAACACCTTCCGGTGCAAGATTCTGTTTAAGAAGGCGTCGCTCGCGGTACTGTCGGACGAGCGCAACGCGGCGCACTTCGCGCCGCCGCAGCGCGCGGCGATTGCGAAGCACATCCCGTGGACGCGGGTGATGGAGCCGCGCACGACCATCGGGCCGGACGGGAACGCGATCGATCTGGTGAAGTGGAGTTTGGCGAACAAAGACCGGCTCGTGCTGAAGCCGAACGACGACTACGGCGGGAAGGGCATCGTGCTCGGCTGGACCGTCGAGCAACCCGCGTGGGAAGCCGCGGTGGAGACGGCGCTGGCGACGCCGTATGTGGTGCAACAGAAGGTGAAACTGCCGTTCGAGGCGTACCCCGGGTTCGAGAACAACGCGCTCTTCGTGCTGGACCGGATGCTGGACACGAACCCGTACGTGGCGTTCGGCGACTACATGCACGGGTGCCTGACGCGCATTTCCACCGAGGCGCTGGTGAACGTGACCGCGGGCGGCGGCAGCACGGTGCCGACATTTCTGATTGAGCCGCGGTGAGTGCGTTTTAACGAGCCGGAAGCGTGAGCGACGGTTCTTCTCTTGGTTCGGTGGCTGTGCCATCCGGAAAACCAAGACCGTCGCTCACGCTTCCGGCTCGTTTGCGCGCTCCTACGGCAAGTACAGCAGCTCGTTCGAGTTCAGAAGCGCGAGGCACACGGGCTTCAGCCCGTGCTTCTTCGCCACCGGCAGCGCGGCGTTCAATTCTTCGGCGGTCGGCGCGCGGCCGTAGGCGATCACGAACGCTTGGCGCACGCGCGCCTCGGCGGTCGGCCCGGCGTCCTTCTCCGCGCGGGCCGCGAGCGCGCCGGCCATGTCGTGGACGAACTTGTGGTTCAGTAGTGCCAGCGCTTGAAGCGGCGTGGTGGTGCTCGCGCGGCGCGGGGCGGCGGCGGCCGGGTCCGGGCAGTCGAAGTCGCTGAGCACGTCCACCCGCGCGGCGCGCGCGTTCGTGTGGTACACCGCGCGACGGTAGGTGTCCGGCCCGTGCTCGTCGAGCGGGTGGTACGTCGCCACGTTGTCTTGCACGTACCGGTACAGCTTGAACCCGGGACCGCCTTTTTCCTTGTCGTGATCGAGCTTGCCGGCGAGCGCGAGCATCGTGTCGCGCACTTCCTCGCCGCTCAGCCGGCGCGGGGGGTACCGCCACAGCAGGCGCGCGTCGGCGTCGAGCTGCGCCGCGGGTGCGCGGTACGCGGAGCTTTGGCGGTAGGTGTGCGACATCACGACGAGCTTGTGCAAGGGCTTCAGCTTCCAGCCGTTCGCGTGCAGTTCGCTCGCAAGAAAATCCAGCAACTCCGGGTGCGTCGGGCGGCCGCCCATCCAGCCGAAATCGCTCGGCGTGTCCACGATGCCGGTGCCGAAGTGCCAGTGCCACACGCGGTTCGCGAGCACGCGCGCGGTGAGCGGGTTGTCTTTCGCCACGATCCAGCGCGCGAGCGCGAAGCGGCGGTCGGACTCCGGGCCGGTCGGCGAAATCGCGTACTTGCTTTCCAGCTTGTCGAGCGCCGCCATGCTCGCGGGCGGCGCGGCCGCGCCCGGCTTCTGCGGGTCGCCGCCCACGAACACCACTTGGTTGCGGCCCGCGCCCGCGTCGAACGTGCCCGCGAACGCGCGCGCGCCCTTCGGGCCGCCCAGCGCGCGCTCGCCGTGCTTCACGCCGGCGAACGTGCCGTAGAGCGCGTAATAGTCCTTCGCGCTGATCGGGTCGAACTTGTGGTCGTGGCACCGCGCGCAGCCGAACGTGAGACCGAGGAACGCTTCGGTGGTCGTGCGGATCATCTCGTCGGCGTGGTTCGCGCGAATGAGCGCCAGCGCCTTCGCGTCGCCGTTGCCGACGTTGTCGTAGGGGCCGCACACAAGGAACACTGTGCCCACCTCGCGCTCCGGGTCGCCCTTCGCCACCACGTCGCCGGCGAGCTGCTCGTACACGAACTTGTCGAACGGCTTGTCCGCGTTGAAGCTCTTGATGACGTAGTCGCGGAACGGCCACACGTTCGGGATGAGCACGTTGCGCTCGTACCCGTTGCTCTCGCCGAACCGGACCACGTCGAGCCAGTGGCGGCCCCACTGCTCGCCGTACCGCGGGCTGGCGAGCAGCCGATCGGCCAGCTTTTCGTAGGCGTCCGGCGCGGCGTCCTTCTCGAACGCTTCGATCTCGTCCGGCGTCGGCGGCAGGCCGGTCAGGTCGTAGGTGAGGCGGCGAATCAGCGCGCGCTTCTCCGCGACCGGGTTCGGCGCGAGTCCCTTTTCGCGCAGCTTTGCGAACGTGAAGTTGTCGATGGCGTTCGCGGGCCGCGCGCCGTCCGGCACCGCGGGCGGTTTGGGCTTCGTGATCGGTTGGAGCGCCCACCAGGCCGCGCCCGCCCGCGCGCGCTCCTTAATGGTGACGTTCGCGGGCCACTTCGCGCCGTCCGCGATCCACTTGCGCAGCACCGCAACTTCGCCCTCGGTGAGTGGTTTACCGCTCTTGGGCATGCGCGGGCGCGTTTCACCCGCTTGTGCCACCACCACGCGCAGCAACTCGCTTTGGTCCGGCTTTCCCGGAACGACGTGTCCGCTGGCTTTCAGGTCCGCTTCCGTGGCGAGCGAGAATTCACCCTTCGTATTGCCGGGTTGGTGGCAGCGTACACAATGGCGCTCGAGGATCGGCGCGACATCGGCGGTGAAGTCGGCCCGCGCCGCGGGTGCGAGAGCGAGCGGTGCGAGCAAAGCAAGGGTGCGCATGTGCGGAGCTTTCGAGCCGGGTTGAAACCCCGGCCTATGCAAGGTGGTCCCGTTGGGACCAACAAGACACCTTCACGCGGTGCTTGGTTTGGGACGCGAACGGCGTCACCTTGCATAGGCCGGGGTTTCAACCCCGGCCGGGTGGTAGGTGGGTATCACTTCTGCGTGCGGTACTTCGGTTTCGCGCCCGCGGGCGCGCCGTCCAGTTGCGGGAGCAGCCAATCCAAACCATCAAGGTTGTCCTTGAGGCGCAACTCCACGTCGTCGTTCGTGTGGCCGATGATCCCCACCGGACCGGCGTACTTCGCGGCGCGAATCTGCTTCAGCAGCGCGAGGTCGTGTTCGCCCGCGCCGAGCGGGAGAATCTTCTGCCCCTTCTTCTCTCCGTCGGTGTTCATGCCGTTCAAGTTGAGGCACAGCAAGTACGGTTGCATCGCCGCGAGCGACTTCTCGAAGTTCGCAATGTGGTCGTGCCCGTGGTGCAGGTTGTACACGATCCCGACGTGCTCCGCCTTGTGCGTCTGGCGCAGTTCCTTGCACACCGCGACGAGGTTCGCCGGTTCGCCGCCCCAGCCGCCGTGGTTGTAGAGGCCCAGCTTGCACTTCGCCTTCGCGCACCGTTCCACGAGCGGAAGAAGTTGCTTCACGGCCGCCGCGGTGCGCTCGGCGTCCGTCTTCCCGGCCGGCGATGGCGCGGTCTGCCAGATTTGCGGGTGCAGGTCGTACTTGGCGAACAGCTCAAATGCCTTGTCGTGAGTCGCCCAGAACGCGAAGAACTCGATCCCGTGCTTCTTGTACTGCTTGATTTCCTCTTCAAAGCTGGCAACGTGTTCGTCGCGCCAGTCGTAGGCGACGCGGGCGAAGCCGAGTTTCTTGACCATCTCGGTGCGTTCGGCCGGCCCGCGCTTCTTGGCGTCGAAGGGCACGATGCACCACGCGACGAGGTTCGTGCGCGCGAAGGGCGCGGGCGCGTCGGCGGGTGTGGCGCGCCCGGCGCACACCGCGAGCGCGACCAGCAAGGGGAGGGTGCGGCGCATGACTTCTCCGTCGAACCGCCGGCGTCAGCCGGTGGGTGTGGCTGATCGACCCACCGGCTGACGCCGGCGGTTCGACCGGAAGGGGGCTACTTCAGCCCGCGAATCTTCACGTTGCGCCACGCGGTGGGGCCGTGATCGGTTTGCAGCATGAAACTGCCGGTGGGCGCTTCCTTCTTCTTCCAGTTCCCGCCGGTGGGCGTCTTCACTTCCACGTTCTCGTGAATCACCTGCCCGTTCAAGACCGCTTTCACGATCATCGCGTTCGCGGTCTTTTCGCCCTTCGCGTCGAACCGCGGCGACTTCCACGTTACGTCGAGCGTTTGCCACTCGCCCGGCGCTTTGCAGGCGTTCACCTTCGGCGGGATGCCCTTGTCGAGGTAGCCGCCCTTCTGAAGGTCCGCGCGCGGGTACACGCCGCCCATATCGCTGCCGGTCAGCGCGTCGTCCTTCTTGCCGAAGCTGTCGAAGAACTGAATCTCGTACACCTCGTGAAACTTGATCCCGCCGTTGGAACCTTTCGCGAGCAACACCTCCACATGCACTTCGCAATCGCCGTAGGCGTCCTTCGTGATGAGGTTCGGGAGGCGCCCGGTTTCGCCGTTCACCCAAATCGGCCCGTTCTCCTTCTTCTCGGCCTTCAGCAACCGGTCGTCGCGCTTCTTGGAATCCGGCGCGAGTGCCACCGCGTCTGTGGTGATCCACTTCGGATCGTGTTTCTTCCACACGTCCGGTTTCATCAGGTCCACCCAGTTGTCGTTACCGTCCTTCGCGCGCGACGCGGGCAGCAGCGCGAACAGCGGCGCGGCGAGCAGCAGCAAGCGCATAGCGAATTTCCTTAGCGGGAGCGGTTCGCGTCATTATGATCAACCCGGCTCCCAGATGGGAGAAGCGAAATTCCACGAACTTGGAGAACGCACAATGACCCTCTCTCGGTGCGCGCTGGTGGCGGTTGCCGCACTCGCGCTCTCGTCGGTCGCGGTCGCGGACGAAAGCTGGGTGTACTTCGGCACCTACACCGGCGCGAAAGGCAGCAAGGGCATCTACCGGAGTAAGTTCGACAGCGCGACCGGCAAACTGACCGCTCCCGAAGTGGCGGCGGAGTTGGCGAGCCCGTCGTTCGTCACCGTTCACCCGAACAAGAAGTTCCTGTACGCGGTGGGCGAGGGCGGCGGCAAAGACGGCGGCCCGGTGGTGGCGTACAGCATCGACGGCAAGACCGGCGCGCTCACGAAGTTGAACGAAGACAAGAGCGGCGGAAGCGGCCCGTGCCACATCGTGATCAGCCCGAAGGGCGACGTTGCCGCGATCGCCAACTACGGCGGCGGCAGCACCTGCATCTTCGCGGTGGAAGCGGACGGCAAACTCGGCAAGCGCCTCGGCTTCTTCCAGCACAAGGGCAGCAGCAAGAACCCCGGGCGGCAGAAGGAGCCGCACGCGCACTGCTGCGCGTTCAACGCGGCCGGCGACCACCTGTACACGGTCGATCTCGGGATCGACAAGATCAAGGTGTTCCACATCGGCAAGAACGGCGTGGAGGAAGAAGACGACGAGGACATCGTGACGCCGCCGGGCAGCGGCCCGCGGCACATGGCCTTCGCCCCGGACGGCAAGTGCATCTACGTGTGCGGCGAACTTGACAGCACCGTGAACGTGGTGAAGGGCGGCAAGGTGGTGCAGAGCCTCAGCACGCTACCGAAGGAAACGCCGGGCAACAGCACCGCGGAGTGCATCACCTCGGCCGACGGGAAGTTCGTGTACGTCTCGAACCGCGGGCACAACAGCATCGCGGTGTTCAAGGTGAAAGAGGACCGCACGCTCGAAGCCGCCGGGCACATCACCGGCGACATCAAGACCCCGCGCAACTTCAATATCGACCCCAGCGGCAAGTGGATGCTGATCGCTAGCCAAGACGGCGGCAAGGTCGGTGTGTGGCAACTCGACGCGACCACCGGCGGCGGCAAGGAAACCGGCACGACGGTGGAAGTGAGCCGCTGCGTGTGCGTGAAGTTCGTCCCGGTTACGAAGTAACTTGGCGCATTGTTCTGGTGGCACAGGCTTTCGAGCCTGTGCTGCTGTGCGGTTCCAATCAGCACAGGCTTTCGAGCCTGTGCCACCAATCTGAAACCCTACCCGCACACGCGGCGCATCAGCGTTTCGACCGAAGCGCGCTTGGTTCGGTCGATCCACGCGAAGAGCGCGTATCCCGTCGCCAAGCACACTGCCGCGAGCGGGATCGTTGCCCACACCGGGAGCGCGGAGCGCCAGTATTGCGTCGTCGTGTCGCCCGCGAACGCGCCGTACACCCACACCGGCCACAGGTGGACGATGTGGTGGAACAGGTACATGGAGAGTGAATACTTGCTGAACAGCCCGGCGACGCGCACGAAACGCGTCTCCGCGAACCGCCCGCCCTTCGGGTCCAGCCAGCGGTGCAGTGCCGCGAGCGCGAACAGCGCGAACCCCAGCGTGCCGAGCGTGTACTCGATTGACGGCGGGAACATCGTCCAGCCCTTCAGCACGTTCGCGCGCACCGCCTCCGGCAAGTACGGGTGCACGATCACCAGCGCCACCGCGAGCGCCACCAGCGCGCCGCCGAGCACCATCGCGCGCCCTGTGGGGGCGCGCGCGCCCGGGACGAAGAACAGCGACGCGGTGACGAACCCCGCCAGCGGGTACGCCACCCACGGGAACAGCGGGAAGTAGCCCGTGGCGAGGTAGCCGAGAGTGAGCTGCCCCCACGTCCAATCTGGGTCGAAGTAGCCTTCGGTCCAGTACGAATCGTAGTCCGCGAGCGCGCGCAACACCGGCCCGCACGCCAGCGCGACCAGAACGCCGCTCACCGGCACCAGCAGCGGCATGTCGCGGATCGCGCACAGCAGCAGCAGCGCGGTGCCGATGAGCGTGAGCACGTCCCAGTTGAATGCGTCTTCGGGCAGCCACACGAGCACGTTGAACGCGAACCCGAGCGCGAACAGGAACAGCCCGCGGCGCACCGACGTGGCGGTGATCTCGTGCGCCGGGCGCTGCTTCTCTTCCTGCGAATCGAGCCACAACCGGTAACTGACGCCCGCGAGAAAGGTGAACAGCGGCGCGCCGACCCCGGCCGGTGCCCAGTCCGCCCCGCCGAGGTTCTCCATGAAGTGAACGAGTACCATCAGCACGATGGCGACCGCGCGCAGAATGTCGATCGAGATGTAGCGCATGTCTTCACGGAACGGGGAGCAGGAGACAGGAGTCAGACGAGAACGCAGCTTTCGACGGGATTACAGGATGAAGAGCATACAGAGGGTTGAAGACACTTCGTTCTGAACTGTCTTGATCCTCTTCATCCTGTAATCCCGTCGAAAATGCCTTCTGCTTTTGCCCGTTCTCCACTGTTCACTGACCGCTGCTCCCGCCGCCGAGTTGGTCGAGGCACACGAACACCGTTTGCGCCAGCAGCAGGATGATGATGACCCATTCCAGCGCGTGGCTGCGGCGGGCGTGCAGGAACTCGCTCGCGCGCTGCGCGCAGCCGTCGTAGATGCGCTCGAACACTTCCAACTGCCCTTCGAGGGATTCGGTCCGGTGCGCCATCCGGGCGCGCTCGCGCAGGCGCTCCCCGATCTGGCTCGCCAGCGTCGGCGGGAACACGGGTGGCAGGTGAATGTGCGGCGACAACCGGGCCAGCCGCGCGCGCAGTTCCAGCACCGTGCGGAACCGCTCGGCGAGCTTGTGCTTGGTGCGCACCGCGCGCGCCGCGAACTCGAACGCCAGCGCGCCGTCGGCTTCGAGGTCCGACCACAGCGCGCCGAGCGCGCGCTCGATGTGCTTCAGTTCGGCATCGCAGAACTCGCTCTCGAGCACCGCGCGCACCGCGCCGTCCAGGCGGTCCGGGGCCGCGAGCACCGCGGCGCGCCCGGTGCCCCACAGGACCTGCGCGCCGTGCAAACTCACGAATTGCGCCGGGCCGGTTTCTTCCGCCCACGCGCGGGCCGCACCGATCGCGCCTTCGTCTTCGCCCTCGCGGGTCGGCACCGCGAGGACCTCGAGTGCGGCCGGTTGCGCGCCGGCACGGAACCCGGACGCCAGCTCGACCGCGAACCGGCCGACCGGCGGCGGCAGTTCGGCCAGCGGCGCCGCCGGGCGCTCTGTCACGAACGCCAC
>JALHNS010000147.1 GCA_022843445.1 Gemmata sp. | reverse complement strand
GGTGCGACGCGCTGTTGCGGCACTCGCTGTTCGTCGCGCGGCTCGCGGGCGGGTTCGCCAAGCTCGCCGGCGCGCTCGACCCCGGCCCCGCGTTCACCGCCGGGCTGTTGCACGACATCGGCCGCGTGATCCTGTGCGTGAAGTGCGGCGAAACCGCCGACCCGCCCCCGACGGCCGAAACCGAGGGCACCGCGGACGACGAGCGCGCCGCCTACGGCATCGACCACTGCGCGATCGGCTACCAGTTCGCGGTGCGGAACCGGTTGCCGGAGGGCGCGATCCGCGCCGCGCTGAACCACCACCGCCCGGACGAAGAGCCGTTCGCGAAAGAACTCGTCGCGCTGGTGTCGCTCGCCGAGCGCGTGGCGAACCACGTTCAGCAGAAGCACACGGTCGCGGATTACGACCTGACCGCGTGCCCGCGGTTCGAGGTGCTGTCGCTGGGTTGGGGCGCGAAGCACGAAACCAAGTTCCGCACCGGGATGGGCGCGGTGGTGGTGCAGGCCCTGCGCGACACGCGCCGCATGTTGCGCGTGGTGTGCTGAGACGCGCGCCGGGATAGCACCTTGCCCGCGTTCGGGGCGGCGGCGCATAATACAGCATCATCCCGCCGCCGTTCGCCACGAAGGGACACCCTCGCATGCCCCGCACGTTCCGCCCGCTCGCCGCGCTCGCGGCGGCGCTCGCGCTCGCTAGCTCCGCCGCCGCGCAAAAGCCGTTCGACGATCCAATGCTCGAGCGCATCCGCAAAGACATCTTCTTCCTCGCCAGCCCGGAGTGCGAGGGCCGCGGGATCGAAACCAAGGGCATCGACCGCGCCGCCGACCACGTCGCCGAGACGTTCAGGGCCGCCGGCCTGAAGCCCGCGATGAAGGACGGCACGTACTTCCAGCCGTTCGTGGTGAGCATGTCGCCGAAGGTGGTGAAGCCCACCGCGCTCGCGCTCGCCGCCGGCGACGCCAAGACCGAACTGAAGCTGAACGCGGACTTCACCGTGATGGGCTACAGCGCGCCGGGCAAGGCGCGCGCGGGCGTCGCGTTCGCGGGCTACGGCATCACCGCGCCGAAGCTCAAGTACGACGACTACGACGGCCTCGACGTGAAGGGCAAAGTGGTGGTCGTGCTGCGCCGCACCCCGCGGTACGGCGAGAAGGGCGACAAGCGGTTCGACACCAGCGTGGCCCGCGACGACGACAGCCCGCACGCGGCGTTCGCGGCCAAGATCGCGCTCGCGCAGCAGAACGGGGCCGCGGCGCTGGTGATCGTGAACGACACCTCCGCGGCCGGCAAAGCGGACCCGCTGCCCGCCTTCGAGATGCACGTCGGCACCCCGGACGCGGCCAAGTTCCCGGTGCTGTTCCTCAAGCGCGCCGCCCTCGACGCGGTGCTGAAGGGCGCGAAGCAAAAGCCGCTCGACGAGATCGAAAAGGGCATCAACGAGGCGCTGAAGCCGAACTCGTTCGCGCTCGCCGACGTGACCGCGACCGCGGAAGTCGCCATCGAGCAGAAGAAGGTGAACTGTAAGAACGTGATCGGCGTTCTGGACGGCAGCGGCCCGCTGAAGAACGAAACGGTGGTGATCGGCGCGCACTACGACCACGTCGGCTACGGGCTGTGGGGCAGCGCCGGCGGCCCGAACGCCGCGGGCAAGATCCACTACGGGGCCGACGACAACGGCAGCGGCACCACCGGCCTGATGGAACTCGCGCGCCGGTTCGGCGCGCTCAAGAACCGCGAGGGCCGGCGGCTCGTGTTCATCGCGTTCAGCGGCGAAGAGCACGGGCTGGACGGCTCGCGCCACTACTGCAAGGAACCGCTGTTCCCGTTGGAGAAGACGACCACGATGCTGAACCTCGACATGATCGGCCGCACGAAGCCGGTGAGCGTCGATTGGCTCGGGCTCTTCGGCAAGAAGGACAAACTCGTGGTGTATGGCCAAGGCACGGGCGACTACTTCCCCGCGCTCGTGGCCGAAACCGGCACGAAGGCCGACCTGCGGCTGTTCAACGTGAAGGCCAGCGCGAGCAACAGCGACAACCACTCCTTCTACATGAAGAAGGTGCCGGTGCTGTTCTTCTTCACCGGGCTGCACGCGGAGTACCACCGGCCCACCGACACGCCCGAAACGATCAACGTGCCCGGACTGAAGAAGGTCGTGGACATGGTGGAAGCCGTCGCGAAGGAAGTGACGACGCGCGAGACGCCGCCGAAGTACGCGACCGTGACCGAAGCCGCGCCGCTGGACCCCAGCAACCCGACGCCCGCGCCGAGCGGCGGCCCGAAGGGGCCGCGGTTGGGCGTCATGCCGAGCTACTCGTTCGAGGGCAGCGGCCTGCTGCTCGAGGGCGTCACGCCGGGTTCGCCCGCGGACAAAGCCGGCCTGAAGGACGGCGACGTGATCGTGGAAATCGGCGGCAAACCGGTCTCGAACTTGACGACCTACATGGGCGTCATGGCCGCGCAGAAGGCCGGCACCACCATCGAAATCGTGGTCGAGCGCAACGGCAAGAAGGTCAAGCTGAAGGCCGAGTTGAAGTAACGATAAGTTTGATCCGCAGATTACGCAGATAGGCGCAGATTTGAAGACAGACGAGAAGGGCAGAATTGTTGACAGGATGAACAGGATAGACAGGACTTCATGACAGTGATTTCGTCCTGTTTATCCCGTTCATCCTGTCCAAAACTCTTCTCGTCTTCTGGCTTCAAAATCTGCGTCTATCTGCGTAATCTGCGGATAACTCTTCTTCTGCCAGAGACCAGCCGTGAACCTCCCGCGCGTGCAGCTCGTTCGCCAGACCGCCCCGCAACCCACCGTGCCGGACGTGCCCGCGGCCGTGCGCGCCGCGTGGCTCACTTCCGCCACCGCGAAGCGCGTTCGGCCCGGTATGCGCGTCGCCGTCGGGTGCGGGAGTCGCGGCATCAAGAACTACCTCGCCATCGCGAAAGCGACGATTGACGCGCTGAAGGAACTCGGCGCGAAGCCGTTCGTTGTGTCCGCGATGGGGTCGCACGGCGGGGCCACCGCCGAAGGGCAGCGCGAGTTGCTCGCTTCGTACGACATCGACGAAGCGCACCTCGGCGTGCCGGTCGTCACGGACATGGACGCGGCCAACATCGGCGCGAACGCGTGGGGCCAACCAGTGTGGTGGGACAAGAACGCGCTCGCGGCCGACGCGGTGGTCACGGTGTCGCGGGTGAAGCCGCACACCGACTTCCGCGGCGCGTTCGAGAGCGGCATTCTGAAAATGCTGGTCATTGGTCTCGGCAAGCGGCACGGGGCCGACCAAGTGCACAGCTTCGGCACCCGCGGCCTGCGCGACATGATTCCCGAATCCGGGAAGGTGATTCTCGACAAGACGCCGTTCATCGGCGGCCTCGCGATCCTCGAAAACGCGAACGAAGAGACCGCGCGCGTCGAAGTCGTGGACCGCGACGACCTCTATTCGCGCGAACCGGTGCTGCTGGACGAAGCCCGGCGCATTATGGGCCGCATCCCGTTCGCGGCGCTCGACGTGCTGATCGTGGGCGAGTGCGGCAAGAACTACTCCGGGGCCGGGATGGACCCGAACGTGGTGGGCCGAATGCTCATCGAAGCCTCGCCGGAAGCCGAGACGAATAACCCCAAGATCACGCGCATGGGGGTGCTCGACGTATCACCCGAAAGCCACGGGAACGGCACCGGCATCGGCATCGCGGACCTTACCACGAACCGCGCGCTGGCGAGCATTGACCCGGCCCCGTTCCGCATGAACAACCTCACCGCGCGGTTCCTGTGGCGCTCGAAGTTGCCCATCGCCTTCGACACCGACGCGCAGGTGATCGACGCGTGCGTGGAGACGTGCTGGCAACCGGACCGCGCCGCGGTGAGGCTGTGCGTGATCCCGAACACGCTGGAAGTCGCGGACCTGTGGGTGTCGGCCCCGCTCGCGGAAGAAGCGAAGAAGCTGCCGCACCTCGAACTGGTCGGCGACCCGATCGAACTGCCGTTCGACGCCGCGGGCGCGCTGAACCAAGAGAAACTGTTCCCGCACAGCGTGCGCGGGCGGCGCGCCGGCACGCACTAGCGCGCGCCTCGGCCGAGCGCGGCCACTTCCCCACACCCCGCGGCCCGGCGATAATCGCACCATGCGCGTGCTCACCATCGGCGATTCGGTTCGCGCGCTCGCGGTGTCGGCCGGCGGCGCGCTGGCGGTCGGCACCGGGGGCGGGCGCCGCGTGCTGTTCGACTGGGCCACCGGCGCGCGCACGCTGGACGCACTCGACGCGCCCACCGAGCAGTTCGCGTTCGACCCCGGCGGGGGCTGGCTCGCGCACGTCCAACCCGCTGCCATCTACTTCGACGCGGTCGGCGCGGAAGACGAGGGCACCGAACCGCCGGACCTAGACGGCTCGTTCGCGGGCGGAATCGCCATTTCCCCAGACGGCAGAACGTTCGTCGCGTCGCACGCGGGCACGTCGCGGAACGCGCGGCTGAGCCGGTGGAGCGTACCGGGGTTCCGCGCGCAAAGCGGGTTCGAGTTCTGGTCGCCGTTCCGCCGGCTCGCGTTCAGCCCGAACGGGCAGTTCCTCGCGGGCGCGAACGAGGGCGAGTTCGAGTTGCGGTTCGCGGTCAGCGGCGGTTTGGACTTCCGCGCCGCGAGCCGCGCCGTGCCCACGATCCGCCGCGGCGCGCTGCAACCGCCCCTGCCCGGTACCGCGTTCGTGAGCTTCACCCGCGACAGCTCGACGTGCGCCTTCGGCTGGAGCGGCGAGATCCGCGTGTTGGACATTGCCACGGGCACGAGCCGCGAAGTAAAGCGGTTGGAAGTGCCGTTCCGCGCCGCGGGGTTCAGCGGCTCCGGGCACACGTTCGTGACCGCCGATTGGGACGGCCTCGTGAAGGTGTGGGACAAGCGCGACTGGGCCGTGCGGCGCACGCTGGACTGGCGGTGCGGCCCGCTGACGGCGCTGGCGTTCACCCCGGACGGCACCGCGGCCGCGGTCGGGAGCGACGACGGCCGCGTGGTGCTGTTCGATTTGGACGATTGAGCGTACGTAACGAGCCGCGAACGCCAGTGAGCGGCTTGGCTGTTCGGATCGCACTCGCGCCGGCTCACTGGCGTTCGCGGCTCGTTCTGGGAATTTCTTTGCGCTTCGCGGTGCGGTATAACATCTCTCTCGTGCCCACACGCCAAAGGAACACCCACATGCCGCGCTTCTCCCTCGCACTGCTCGCGTCGCTACTCGCTTCTTCCGCGGCGCTCGCGCAGAAAGAGTTCGGGTTCGACAACCGCAAAGGGTCCGGGCAGCCGTACCTGAAGCCGGCCGAAACGGTCGCCAAGTTCAAGGTGGCCGACGAGTTCGAGGTGAAGCTGTTCGCCGGCGAACCGGACTGCGTGAACCCGGTCGCGTTCACCATCGACGAAAAGGGCCGCGTGTGGGTGGTGGAGTGCTTCGAGTACCCGAAGCGCACGCCGAAGGGCAAGGCCCCGCGCGACCGCATCGTGATTCTCGAAGACACCGACGGCGACGGCGTGTGCGACAAGCGCACCGTGTTCGCCGAGGGCAAAGACTTCCCCGTGACCGAAGAGCGCAAAAAGGCCGGGTTGGGCGCGTTCGATTTGTGTACGGGAATTGAAGTCGGCAACGGCGGTGTGTATGTGGGCGCGGCACCGTACCTCTACTTCATTGAGAACAAGAACGACAAGCCGGGGAACTTTGAGGTTCTTCTAAAAGGATTCGGTAGCGAAGACACGCACGAAACGCTGAACACCTTCCAATGGGGGCCGGACGGCTGGCTGTACGGGCTGCACGGGGTGTTCACGCAGTCCAACGTAAAGCCGCTCGACGGCCCGGAAACCCGCATGAACGCCGCGATCTGGCGGTTCCACCCCAAGACCAAGAAGTTCGAGATTTTCGCCGAGGGGACGAGCAACCCGTGGGGCATGGACTGGCGCAACACCGACGGTCAATTCGTGCTCGCTTGCTGTGTGATTCCGCACCTGTATCACATCGTGCCGGGCGGCATCTACAAGCGCCAAGCGGGCGCGAGCTACAACCCGTACACGTATAGCTACATTCAAGAAATATGCGATCACACGTTCCATAAAGAAAGCGGCTGGGCGCACGCGGGTCTCATCTCACTCGACGTGCCGCACATGCCGAAGCGGTTCCAGAACAGTGTGATCTTCGGCAGCATTCACGGCTGTAGCCTCAAGCAGAACGTGCTGAAGCCGAACGGCAGTTCGTACACCGCGAGCCGCGGCGACGACTTCCTCGTGAGCGGCGACAAGAACTTCCGCCCGATCAACATGAAGTGGGGTCCGAACGGCGACATCTACCTCATCGACTGGCACGACCAGAACCCGTGCCACCAGACGAAGCCCGACGATTGGGACTACGAGCGCGGTCGCGTGTACCGCATTCAACTGAAGGGCACCAAGACGAAAAAGGCCGAGGACTTGGGGAAGCTCGCGACCAAGGACCTCGTGAAACTCATTCAGGATACCGACCCTTACCGCTATCGGACGGCGATGAGGCTCCTCAGCGATCGTCCGCTGGACGACGTGCGCGCCGGTGAGCCGTCCGCGAAATCGGAAGCACAGTTCCTGCGACACATCTGGCTCGTTGAGCACATGAATACAGGTAAGGGTACGGCTCCGCAGATTGCACTCGACCCGGGAACGAAAGAGATTGCTCCCGAACTGGTTCCCATCCTCGTCGGCACGATTCGTGGGATGTGTGACGCACAGACTATCCCGCAACAACTCTGGGATTTCCTACCCACACTCGCTCAGTTAAAAGGCGATCCGGCGGTGCGCCGCGAACTCGCGTCTGCCGCGGTGCGCCTCGGCGCGAAGCACGACGTGACACCTCTCTTGCGCGCGCTCATGGCGCGCAAGGAAGACGCCAACGACCCGCTCATTCCGCATCTGGTGTGGCTCGCTTACGAGAAGGTCATTTCCAAGAAGGAAGGCGCGAACACGCCGGCCGAGAAGGAACTCGCGTGGCTCGCGGAGCAAGCCCCGGACAACATCTTCGTGCGCGATCAGATCGTGCCGAAGGTGATGCGCCGGTTGGTCGCCACCGGGCAGCCGGCGGACCTGCGGTTGTGCGTCGAATTCGTGGCGAAGCTAAAGGACGCGAACTCGCGCGAGAAGGCGCTCGACGGCCTCGCAATCGCGCTCGCCGGGCAGACCGTGAACGCCCCGGAAGCGTGGGCGGCGCTCCAAGCCGAGATCGCGAAAGAGAACAACCCGAAGCTGGTGGCGCTGGCGAACAAGCTCGCGGTCAGCTTCCGCGACCCCGCGGCTCTGAAGCGCGCCATCGCCGCCATCGGTAGCACTTCGCTGGGCGAACCGCAGCGCGCCGAAGCGGTGCGGCAACTCGCGGTGTTCCGCGCGCCGGAAACGGTCCCGCTTCTGCTGAACGTGGTGCGCAAAGACGGCTCCGACGCCGTTCGCGCCGAAGCCGCTCGCGCGCTCGGTGCGTTCGACCGGCCCAACATCCCGACCGAACTCGTTTCGACGTGGAAGGACTACAAGCCCGGTACGCGGAGCGAAGTGGTGAACACGCTCGCGGGCCGCAAGGAGTGGGCGAAGGCACTGCTCACCGCGATGGCCGAGAAGAAGATCGACCGCGCGGACGTGACCGACAACGCGATCGTTCGCATTCAAGCGTTCAACGACAAAGACCTGAACGCGCTCATCGAAAAGGCGTGGGGGCGCACGCGCAGCACGCCCGCGGACCTCGCGAAGCTGATCGACAAGACGCGCGACTCGCTGTACGAAGCGCCCGCGTCGTTCGAGCGGGGCCGCAAGGTGTTCGAGAACAACTGCGGGAAGTGCCACAAGTTCGACGGCAAGGGCGCGGAAGTCGGGCCGGCGCTCGAGGGCGCGGGCCGCGACATCGAGTACATCCTCGGCAACGTGCTGGACCCGAATCGCGTGATTGGCGCGCCCTACTTCCTGCGCACCGCGGTGCTACTCGACGAAACCGTGGTTCAAGGCGTGCTCGCCGAAGAGGACGACACGAGCATCACGCTGAAGCTCGAAAACGCGGTGCTGCGGAAGATCAAGAAGGCCGACCTCGCGGGGCCGGTGCGCGTGGCGGAGAAGTCGCTCATGCCGGAGGGTTTGGGCTACAACATGACCGCGCAAGACTTCCGCGACCTCACGCGCTACCTGATGGCGAACCCGTTCGTCGCCTCGGTGAGCGTGAACGGCTTGCCGTTCAACGTCGGCGCGCCGGGGCGCATCGAGATCGCCGACACGAAGGGCAAACCGGTGGTGGTCGAAGCGCAGGTGACTTCGCCCGGTAGCACGTTCCGCCTCCTCGTGGGTTCGTCGGCAGACTACGAAGTGTCGCTGAACGGCAAGGTGGTCGCGAGCGGGAAAGGCGCGGGCAAGGACGTGCGGCCCGACCGCGACGGCACCGACGTGCAACTTCCGGCCGGCGAGCAAACGCTGAAAGTGACGCTGAAGGGCGACGGCCCGAAGGTGCTGTACGCGCGGTTCGCGGACCCCGACCGCAAGCTGCGCTACCCGGAACCGCCCGCCGAGAAAAAGTGAGTACTGCGGCCGAGCGGCCGAGCGGCGGCAGATTTGTAGCTCGGGGTGCGGCGAGCGCAGCGAGCAAACCCCGGGAACGCACGCGAAGAAGGAACTAGCCCCCGGAGGAGGCGACAGACGCCCGCCACGCGAACGTGGTGTCTGTCGCCCCTCCGGGGCTTCGTGTTGGGGTGACGCGGTACCTAGTCCTACAGCCGTAATGTCCGCGAGCCGCCTGACGCCGCGTGGGAATGGCGGCACGTCTGAGCGGTTCGGGCCTCGTGGGAATTACGCGTTTCAAGCGATTCTCACCAACTACGGCTGCAGGACTCGGCACCGCATGGAACACCGGGAGGTTGCCGGGGGTCGCTTCTGGCCCAAGAAGTACCGCGAGTTGAGCGACCCGTCCGCCCGCGTTGCTCTGGTTCGTTACCTCGACAATCGCTTGTGTGGTCACCACGTCCAGATCGGTCGGCGGTTGGTACTTGACTTTGCCCGTAAACGGACGCGTTGCGGGCACTGTCACGTCTCGGCCAAACGCAATCAGCACGTCTTGCCAATCCTCAGCAAGGTACGCAGCGGTGCGCAGATCGGCGCCGGGACTTTGTGCAGAATGGCGAACACGGTCGGCAAGGTTTGCGGGGCTTTGCAAGAACGCATCAATTTCGGACGCCAGAAGGTGCTGGCGCTCGGCCGGTGACAGTCGCACGAAGTCGTTCAAGGCCGCACCGCCCCACCGCTCCGCCCAGCGATCACCGATCGCAGCGGGTGCGCCCGTGCGACGGACCGTCTTGGCTGTGACGTTACCCGCGTCGTGATCGACGTTCGCCGCGCGCGATCGCGCGAGGAGCGCGGCCTCGGCTTCGGCGGCTACCATGCGGTGTACTCGGGTCGAAAGTGCTAACCCGCTACCGCATGGCGCCCCGCACCCGCGGCCGTGTCAACGGGGATCGGCTTGAACCCGAAATGTCACACGGGCGGCGCGCGGCGCGTATTATCTCCGCATCTCTCCCGGAGGTGCGGTCATGCGGTTCCTCTCTGCGCTCGTCGCGCTCGCGGCGCTCACTTCGCCAACGCTCGCGACCGATGCGAAGCTGCCGAACGTTGTGTTCGTGCTCGCGGATGATGTCGGTTACGGCGACCTCGGCTGCTACGGTTCCACCAAAGTGAAGACGCCGAACCTCGACGCGCTCGCCAAAGCCGGCGCGCGGTTCACCGACGCGCACAGCCCCGCGGCCGTCTGCACGCCGACGCGGTATGCCATCATGACCGGGCAGTACGCGTGGCGGCACGCGCCCGGCTCGCGCATCCTCAGCGGCCTCGCGCCGCTCAGCATCAAGCCGGATACGCTCACCGTTCCGGCGCTCTTGAAGGAGCGCGGCTACGCGACCGCCGCCGTCGGGAAGTGGCACCTCGGCCTCGGCGAGAAGGAGACCGATTACAACGGCGAGATCAAACCCGGGGCGCGCGAAGTGGGCTTCGACTACTCGTTCCTCATCCCCGCGACCGGCGACCGCACGCCGTGCGTGTACGTCGAGAACGGCCGCGTCGTGAACTACGACCCCAAAGACCCGATTCGCGTGAGCTACACCAAGAAGGTGGGCGACGAACCGACCGGCAAAGAGAACCCGGAGTTGCTCACCGTGCAGAAGCCGAGCTACGGGCACGACATGACCATCGTGAACGGCGTCAGCCGCATCGGGTGGATGACCGGCGGCAAGGCGGCGCGCTGGAAGGACGAAGACATGGCCGACGACATCACCAAGAAGGCCGTTGCGTTCATCGAGAAGAGCAAAGACAAACCGTTCTTCCTGTACTTCGCCACGCACGACGCGCACGTTCCGCGCGTGCCGCACCCGCGGTTCAAGGGCAAGAGCGAACACGGGCTGCGCGGCGATTGCATTCAGGAACTCGACTGGTGCGTGGGCGAGATCGTCGCGGCGCTGGAGAAACACAAACTGACCGAGAACACGCTCATCGTGTTCACGAGCGACAACGGCGGCGTAATGGACGACGGCTATGTGGACGGCACCGCGACCGACAAGAGCGGTCACAAGTGCAACGGCGCGCTGCGGGGGTTCAAGGGCGGCCTGTACGAGGGTGGGCACCGCGTGCCGTTCATCGCGAAGTGGCCGGGCAAGGTGGCCGCGGGCGCGACCTCCGACGCGCTGATCTGTCACGTCGATCTGCTGAACACGGTCGCGGCGCTGACCGGTAAGCCGCTGCCGAAGGGCGCGGGACCGGACAGCTTCGACGCCTCCGCGGCGCTGCTTCAGGGCAAGTCGGGGCGCGAGTCGCTGGTTCACCAGAGCGGCAACCCGAACGCGCTGGCGATTCGCAAGGGCGACTGGAAGTACATTCCCAACGACGCGGCGAAGAAGAAAGCCGCGCCAGAGTTGTACAACCTGAAGGACGACCCCGCGGAAACGAAGAACCGCGCCGCGACCGAACCGGAGCGCGCGAAGGAACTGGCCGACCTGCTGAAATCGATCCGCGAGAACCCCGCGAGCCGGAAGTGAGGAAACTCACCGGATGGCAGACATCGACGCCGAAGCGCTACTGGACCTTCGCAACGACCCGCGCTTCGGGGCGCTCGATGCGGTGCGGCCTTCGCTTCGATTGTTCTCCGCCCTCGGCGTTTCGCGCGACGAGGTCGCACACTCGCAACTGATCGCAGCACTATTCGATCCACGACGCCACGCAAACTGGAACGCCCTTCTTCGCGCGTTTCTCCGAGCAGTCGCAACGACAACCTCCCAGCCGCGCGTTTCGTCAGTACTCAGCGGACTTTCCGCGGACTGGAACGCTGTCACAGTTCACCGCGAACGGTTCCATATCGACGTACTCATCGACGTCCGCGCCGCGGGTGGAGGTGCGGTCATCGGAATCGAAAACAAGATTGACGCTTTGGAGCGTCCCAACCAAATGCGCGATTACCAGAGCGCTTTGCGCACCCAGTTTCCTGGACGCTCGACCTTGTTGCTTTTCCTCACACCGGAAGGCCGCCCGCCGAGTACGGCGGATGCTAATGACATTCCGTGTGGATTCGTGAGCTACGCGAGCCTCGTTGCTGCGATCGGAACCGTTCGTGCTCAACTTCCAACTTGTGATCCTGATTCGAGTGTGCTCGATGTCGTAGAGCGCCAATTTCGGGAGGAACTGATGGGCGAACCGTCTCCGTCTGTGGCCCTCGCACGGGAACTGTGGATCGCACACCCGAAAGCGATACGTCTGCTGCTCGAAAACCGCCCGCGATTTGAGAACCTGATAACTCCTTACGAAGCAGGCATCCGAGCCGCACTTGGTGCGGTTGCATTTGATTACTACCCCAGCCGCGGGGACGTGCGGGAGATCAAATTCCAGCACCCCGTTTGGTCCGACAATCGCCCGATCACCTTCATTCTCCACGAGCGCGAGGGGCGATTGGACGCACGCGCGTTAATCTGGTGTGAACTGCTGGCACAGCATCGCCGCTCGCTCACGAAGTGGGCCGCAGAGGTAAACGGCATTATCCCCGGCTTGATCGACGAGCAGTTTCGCCCCGTCTCCGGTTGGAACTGCTGGCACCGCGTGTTTTGCGAAGAGGATTGGCCAGCTGAGGCAACTATTGAAAACGGCTTATCGTACACTGAAACGGTCGCGCAGTCGGCTATTCAACGAACGTTGAACCTCGTAGCTCTCTTGCAGCCACACATCAAGGCGAGTAGCTGAGACAGCCATGCCGTTCAACCCGCGAACGTTCTTCCGCAAGGCGCACCGGTGGGGATCGGTGATCGTCGCGGTGCCGTTCCTGCTCGTGCTCGTCACCGGCATTCTGCTTCAGGTGAAGAAGCAGTTCACGTGGGTGCAACCGCCCACGCAGAAGGGCGCGTCGAAGGAGCCGTCGGCGAACTTTAGCGCGATTCTCGATGCCGTGCGGGCGGTGCCCGAAGCCGAAGTGCAAACTTGGGCCGACGTCGAGCGCATCGACGTGCGGCCCCGCGACGGCGTGATGAAAGTGCAGTGCAAGAACCGCTACGAAATTCAGGTCGATTTCGCGTCCGCGAAGGTACTTCAGATGGAGTACCGGCGGTCGGACTTCATCGAGAGCCTGCACGATGGGAGCTTCTTCAGTGAAGGCGCGAAGTTGTGGGTGTTCCTGCCGGTGGCGCTCGTGGTGCTGAGCCTGTGGTTCACCGGGATGTACCTGTTCGCGCTGCCGTACTCGGTGAAGTGGAAGCGCAAGCGCCCGCCCACACCGCCCGCGAACGGAGCCGCATCGTGACTTCGATTCGCCGCTTCGCGGTGCTGCAACTGCTCATGCTGTGGCAGGGCGGGTTCCTGTTTTACACGTCGGTCGTCGTTCCGCTCGGCACACAGTTGAACGGCCCCACCGGGCAGGGCGCGGTAACCGCTCGCGTCACCGAATGGCTGAACCTGTTCGGTGCCGTCGCGCTCGTGTTGGTCGCTCTCGATACCGCCTTCGCGAGCGACCCGAACCGCCGGCGCGCCGCGTGCCGGTGGTGGACGTGGTTCGTCGCCTTCGTGTGCCAGTACTTGCTGTTCTTCGTTCACCTCTGTCTCGATCACTTCATGGACGACGCCCGGCGGCGCGTCGTTGTGCGCGAAGCGTTCTACCCGGCCCACCGCGTGTACCTGTGGGTGAGTACCGTGCAGTGGCTCGCCGGGCTGCTGCTGGTGTGGTGGAGCGTGCGCGCGTGGCGCGCCGAAGACCGCGCGTGACCGTTGCGTTCGCGGGGCGCGCTTGCGCGGCCGGGGTTGAAACCCCGGCCTATGTCAGGTGACGCCGTTGGCGTCAAAAGAGTGCGCTGTAATCTGTGGTCCCAACGGGACCACCTTGCGTAGACCGGGGTTTCAACCCCGGCCACCGCGTGACCGTTGCGTTCGCGCGGCGCGCCGCGTACACTCGCTTCGTCCCGCCTTCCGAACCTCACAACCCTCCCCGCACCATGAACCGCCGCGAATTCCTCGCCACCGCCGCCGTCGCTTCCACCGGGCCGACGCTCCTCGGCATGAGCCGCAAGGCCGACGAGAAGAACCCCGTCATCGGGGTCGAAGGGCACAAGTACGAGTGCCAACACAACTGGGGCGACCTGCCCGGCGAACTGGAGTGGCAGACCACGCACAACGTCGCGCTCGACGCCGCCGGGCACGTGTACATCACGCATCAGGGGTTGGCGAAGAAGAAGGGCATGGACACCGTGTTCGTGTTCGACCCGAAGGGAAAGTTCGTGCGCTCGTTCGGCAAGGACTGGCACGGCGGCGGACACGGCATCGAGATTCGCAAAGAGGGCAGCGAAGAGTTCATCTACTTCTGCAACACGTGGACCCCGACCAAGAAGGTGGTGAAGACCAACCTGAAGGGCGAAGAGGTGTGGGCGAAGGGCCGCCCGGAGTGCAAGGAGTACGAGAACACGAAGACCGCGTACAACCCGACGAACATCAACTGGCTGCCCGACGGCGGCTTCACCGTCGGCGACGGCTACGGCGCGAACTACCTGCTGAACTATGACAAAGACGGGAAGCTCACGAAGGTGTTCAGCGGCGGTGGCACCGAGAAGGGCAAGTGCCGCACCCCGCACGGCAACTGGCTCGACGCGCGCGGCGACAAGCCGACGATCGTGGTGTGCGACCGCGCGAACGCCCGGTTGCAGTGGTTCTCGCTGGCGGGCGAAGTGCTGGAAGCGACCGAGGGCAACAAGCTGGTGCTGTTCCCGGCGCACGCGAAGACCCGCGGCGACGTGCTGCTGGTGCCGGACCTGCACGCCCGCGTGAGCCTGTTCGGAAAGGACAACAAGCCGCTCGTTCACTTGGGCGACGACGCCGAGTGGCGCAAGAAGGTGCTGGACGGCTTCAAGGTGCGCGCGCAACCGAAGGAGTGGCTGCCGGGCAAGTTCGTTCACCCGCACGACGCCGCGTTCGACAAGGACGGCAACATCTTCGTGGTGGAATGGGTGGCGACCGGCCGCGTTACCTTCCTGAAGAAGGTGGGCTGACGGAGAGGGCAGAGGACAGGGCGCGCTTCGCCCCGGAGGGGCGACAGAGTGTAGCCCGGGGTGCAGCGCGCGCAGCGAGCAAACCCCGGGAATGCGGACGACCAATATTCCTTAGCCCCGGAGGGGCGACAGAGTGTAGCCGTGGGTGGAGCGAGGCTTTGCGAGCGCAACCCACGGCTACACTCTGTCGCCCCTCCGGGGCTACGCTGGTATTTCGCCTCGCGTACCTCGGGTTTGTTCGCTGCGCGAACTGCACCCTCGGCAAACATCCGCCCCTCCGGGGCGAATACCAAAACGCGCTCTGACTCCTGACTCTCGCCCTCACTCCCCCCCCTGCAACTCTGGAAACACCGTCGGCGACAGCTTCGCGCTCACCAAGTGGTCGTGCAGCCGCTTCTTCGCCTGAAACTTCAGGTTCGCGATGTCCTGTTCGGTCTTCTTCAACTGTGCGGCCACTTCCGCGTTGCCCCAGCCCTTCACGTACAGCAGTTCCAGCGCCATCACCTTGTCCCAATCGCCCTTCGCGCCCCACTCGCGCACGAGGTCGCGCAGCGCCTGCCCGATGGCCTCTTCCTCGCGCTCGCGGCGCTCGGAACTGCGTGCGATGCTCGATGCCATCCGCTGCCGCTCGTCGGCGGACTGAAACAGCATCTCTTCGTCGGTGTCGGTGCCGGTCTGGTAGCGGAGCCGGCCCATCTTGCGGAGCTGGTCGGTCACCTTGTGCGCGGCGATGGTGAAGAGCCACGTTTGCAGGTCGCGCTTGTCGTCGTAGTTGGCGAGGCTGTTGCTGAAGCCGATGAACGTTTCCTGCACCACGTCTTCGACCGAAGCGTGGTCCTTGAGGCGGCGGCGCACGTATGCGGTGAGCCGGCCGCGGTACCGCTTGTCCAGTTCGAGCCACGCGGCCTGATCGTCCTTGCGCACGCGGGCGATGAGGAGCCGGTCGGTTTCGGTGGTCATGGGGTGCCCGCGGGTTCGGGGGTGGGCGCGAGCGGCGCGGCGCGACACGCTTCGGCGACCGCGAGCAGTTGCGCGTCGCTCACGTCGGTGTAGTTCGCTTGCGCCGCGTTCGACAGCCCGGTGAGGGCCGCGACCAGTTCGGGCCGGCGGTTCGGGGGCAGTTCGGCGAACGCGGCCCACACCGCGCGGAACGTATCGGGTTCGGCGGCCCCGGCGCACCAGCACACGAGTTCGCCGAACGCGGACGCCGGCACCGGGTCCGGGGCCGCGTCGCGGGGCGGCGCGGCGCGGAACGC
>JALHNS010000146.1 GCA_022843445.1 Gemmata sp. | reverse complement strand
GCGCCGCACACCCGGAGCCGGGCGCGGCCCGGAAGCCGCGCCCGCTCGCCCCGCTGCCCGCGCCGCCGCACCCGAAGGACAACCCGACGACGAAGGAGAAGGTCGCACTCGGCCGGTTGCTGTTCTTCGACCCGCGCCTGTCCGCGGACGGCGCGACCAGTTGCAACACCTGCCACCCGGCGCACACCGGCTACACCGCGCGCACCGCGCTCTCGATGGGCGGCACCGGCACGAGCCACTGGCGGAACTCGAACGCGCTCTACAACGTGGCCCACGTCGAGAAGTTCAACTGGGACGGCGCGCGCGGGAGCATCGAGGACCAGAACGACGGCGCGTGGACCGGGGCCGTCGCCGGGAACGTGGACCCGGACCTCGCGGAAGAGCGGCTCGCGCAGGTGCCGGAGTACCGAACGCGGTTCAAGGCCGTGTTCGGCGACGAGTTCCCGGCGTGGGCGAACGCGCTACGGGCCGTCGCCGCGTACCAGCGCACGCTGAACAGCACGAACGTCCCCTTCGACGCGTTCCTCGCTGGCAACGACAAGGCCGTCGGGGAACCCGCGAAGCGCGGCTACAAGCTGTTCTCCGGCAAGGCGAACTGCGCGCGGTGCCACGACGGGCCGCTGCTCTCCGACGACCGCTACCACGCGCTCGGCGTGCCGCCCAGCCCGGATTTCCTGAACAGCCCGGTGAAGCAGATCACGTTCCGGTTCGAGCAGGCGTCCAACGGCGTCCCGCGCAAGCTGTACGAGTCGGCGCGCGACGACTTCGGCCTGTACTACGTCACCAAGCGCGCAGCCGACATCGGCAAGTTCCGCACGCCGAGCCTGCGCGAGCTCAAGCACACTGCCCCGTACACGCACAACGGCGTCTTCAAGACGCTGCCCGAAGTGATCGACTTCTACGACCGGGGCGGCGGCGCGCACCCGAACAAGAGCGCGCTCCTCAAGCCGCTGGGGTTGTCGAAGGGGGAGAAGGGCGACCTGCTCGCGTTCCTCGAAAGTCTTTCGGGCGATCCGCTGGCGGACAAGCCGCCGCCGCTGCCGGACTACGGCCCGTACCGCCCGCCGGGAGGGAAGTGACCGTGACCCCGAAACTGCCACTCGCGGACTGCACCGGCGACTGCTCGCACCCCGAGGTCGCGCGCCGCGACTTCTTGTTCGCCGCGGGGGCGTCGCTGTTCGTAGTCAGCATCCCCGGCGTCGGCATCGCTCAAGGGAAGCGGGCCGACTACCCGAAGAAGAAGGTCGCTCTCCTGAGCAAACTCAAGAAAGGCGAACCGGTAGAGTTCCGCTACCCGTGGGACCACGCCAATTGCGGCACGGTGCTGTTGAAACTCGGCCGAGTGGCAGGCGGCGGTATCGGGCCGGACAAGGACGTGGTGGCGTTCAACGGCCTGTGCCCGCACATGGGCTGGGCGCTTCCCGCGAAGGCGTTCCGCGCCGACCCGGGCATCGCCGGCCCGTGCGCCGGGCACCTCACCACCTTCGACCTGACGCGCCACGGCACGGTGGTGAGCGGGCACGCCACGCAAGGGCTGCCGCAAGTGGTGCTCGAACTCGACGGCGACGACATCCTCGCCGTGGGCGTCCTCGGGCTGCTCTACGGGTTCCACGACAACCGCGCCGAACCGAAGTGAGGTGAGCCGATGGAACTGCCGCTGTACGAGCGCCGCGACCGCGTGCCGCTGCCCCCGAAAGGGGCGACGGTGCGGACCACCGGCTGCGCGTACTGCGCGGTCGGCTGCGGGTACAAGGTGTTCACGTGGCCGGTCGGCACGGAGGGCGGGCCGGCGGCGAAGGACAACGCCTTCGGGGATAACTTCCCCACCGGGTTCGAGGGCGTGTGGGTCGGCCCGAACCAGCACACGGTCGTCTCGGTCGGCGGCAAACCGCACCACTGCGTCGTCATCCCCGACCCGGACGCCACCGCGGTGAACCCCGGCGGCAACCACTCGATCCGCGGCGGTACACTCGCGCTCAAGTGCTTCACCGCGACCGGGCCGACCAAAGACCGCCTCCAGTTCCCGCAGGTACGCGTGCGCGGCAAGTTGGTGCGCGTCGGTTGGGACACGGCCATCGAAGCGATGGCGGCGGTGAGCAAGCACGTCCTCGCCAAATACGGCGAAGCGGCGTGGGGGATGAAGACATACTCCTACGAGTTCTTCGAGAACACTTACGCCATCACCAAACTGGCGTTCGAGTCGATCAAGACACCCGCGTTCGCTGTTCACGACAAGCCGTCGATGTCCAACGACACCGCGGGCATCGACGACGCGGGGATCATCACCTTCAGCGCCGCCTACGAGGATTTCAAGGCCGCGGACGTGCTGTTCGTGTCCGGCACCGACCCGTACGAATCGAAGACGGTGGTGTTCACCGAGTGGATGATGCGGTCGAAGGCGAAGATGATCTTCGTGGTGCCGCGGCGCACGATGGGCGTGGCCCACGCCGAATCGAAGGGCGGGCTGTTCCTGCAAATCGTGCCCGGTACCGACGCGCTGCTGCACATGGCGCTCGCCCGCGTCATCTTGGAGCGCGGGTGGGAGGACGCGACGTTCGTCCGGGAGTGGGTGGCGGGCGCGTGGGAGATCGACAGCGGGTTCGGGCGCGGCTCGCGGAACACGCCGTGGCAGTGGCGCACCACGTGGGGCGACATCGGGGCCGTCGATTTCGCCGCGTACAAGAAGTGGCTGCTCGCCTACGAGCCGGCGGCGCTCGAGTTCGCAGCGAAGGAAACCGGCATTCCGAAGGAGCAGATCGTCGTCGCGGCGCGAGTCCTCTCCGGCGGCGGCGGCGCGGCGGAGCGCCCCAAAGCGACGTTCCTGTTCGAGAAGGGGAACTACTGGAGCAACAACTACGCGAACACCGCGAGCATGGCGTCGCTGGCGCTGCTGTGCGGGTCCGGGAACCGGCCGGGCCGCGCGGTGAGTCGCTTGGGCGGGCACCAGCGGGGGTGGATGGGGGCGGCCCCGTACCCGCGGGAGAAGTCGCCGGAGCGTCTCCCCGGTCGCCGCAAACTCGAGCTCGACCTCGACCGGTGGGTGGAAAAGGGCGAGGTGCGCTTCCTGTGGGTGATCGGCACCACGTGGACCGGCGCGATGACCGCGAGTCAGGAACTGGCCCGCACGGTGCGGAAGCTGACGGTCGCGAGCGACCACCAGCCGACCAGCGACAAGAAGGACGACATCGTTGCCGCACTGGTTCGGCGCGCCGACGCCGGCGGTATGGTGCTGGTGGATTCGGACCTGTACCCGGTCAACCCGCTGAACACCGAACTGGCCGACATCGTGTTGCCCGCAGCCGGGTGGGGCGAGCACGACGGGGCGCGGTGCAACGGCGAGCGGCGGCTGCGGCTGTACCCGAAGTTCTACGACGCCCCCGGCGAGGCGCAACCGGACTGGTGGGCCGTCGCCCGGTTCGCTCGCGCGATGGGCTTCGCCGGCTACGACTGGTCGGACGGCAACGCGGTGTTCGAGGAGGCCGCGCGGTTCAGTCGCGGCGACGTGCTGGACTACTACCCGCTGGTTTGGCGCGCGCGGCGCGACGGCAAGACGGGCCACGACGCCCTGCGCGCGTTGGGCACGACCGGCATCCAGTGCCCGGTGCGGCACGAGGACGGGAAACTGGTCGGCACGAAGAGGCTCCACGACAGCACGCTGAAACTCGCGGACCCCGAAGGCCCGACGACGCACGCCAAGTGGCTGACCGCGTTCAACACGCACTCCGGCAAAGCGCTGCTCGTCAAAAGCCCGTGGGAACTGTTCGCCGACTTCTACGCGCGAATCAAGCCGGACCCGGCGAAGGGCGAACTGTGGCTCACCACCGGGCGCATCAACGAGTTCTGGCAGTCCGGGTTCGACGACCTGCGGAAGCCGTACCTCGCGGCGCGGTGGCCGACCAACTTCGTAGAGGTCCACCCGGACGACGCGAAGCCGCACCGGATCGAGAGCGGCGATACCGTGCGGCTCACGAACGACGACGTGCTGATCCAGACCGGCGGGTTCAACCGCGTCGAAGCCGACGAGTTGCGGTTCTCGTGGTTGGAGAAGAACGGTCACATCCGCA
The DNA here is from genome assembly GCA_022843445.1 of Gemmata sp. Taxonomy (GTDB): domain Bacteria; phylum Planctomycetota; class Planctomycetia; order Gemmatales; family Gemmataceae; genus Gemmata. The sequence goes on along the minus strand of JALHNS010000146.1, from coordinate 11,726 downwards.
TCGGCAAAGGCGCTGTGGAGGCGGTCGCGCTGGTGACGCCGGCGGTGGTCCGCGGGGTGCTGTTCGGCTACTTCTTGCTGCCGCCGAACCCGTTCAACGCGCTGGCGCACCGCGTGCCCGATCCGATTACCGGCAACTACCGCTACAAACTGGGCAAGGCGAAACTCGCGCGCACAGGCGAATCGCCGTACAAGGCGGACCGCCGGTTCCTTTCGTTCCACCGCCGGGATGTCGTCGGCTGACGCCCGCGGCGACCGAACGACCACCGCCGGGCACCGCGTGAGTGGTCCGCGAAAGGAGTGGCGCGGACTGCCGCGCGTCTAAATGATCAGCCCGGATCCCGCCGCCGGCGGGGTGGATCCGTTAGAATCCTGTTTTCCCGTTGGAGAGGAGTTAGCGGGCCGTTAGCCGATAGACATGGACCTCGGCCTTGCCGACCTCGCCGGTCAGCCTTCCGTCGCCCAGTTTCAGACCGCTCGGGCGGTCTTTGAACTCGGGCTTCAGCGCACTCCCCGCGTCCTTCGGGAGCGTCAGTGACACCGATTGCGCCGCTGTCTCGGACAGGTTCGCCACGACTACCAGAGCTTCTTTCTCAACGGTCCACACCGCTGCAGTCACATCGCCGTTGGTGGTCAACTTGGTCCGCGTGCCGTCGAGCAGCAACGGGGCGAGCACCTTCAACTCCGTCGCCACCGCTCCGCACTCGGCCCACAGGTCTTTGCTGTCCGGCAAGTACCACTCCTCCCAAGCCGGTTTGCCTTCCGCCTTCTTCTTCGCGCGCAGTTCGGATTCGACGTTGTGGTAAATGGACCATGGCATCACGCCCTTCGCCCCGTTAACGAGGCCAACGTAGCAGATGTTCCGGTACTCGGCCGGGGTCGGCAGCCGGCCGCCCGGCCACGCGAACGACTGCGGCAGCACCCAATACGGCCGCTTGGCCGCGGCCGCCAACTCTGCCACCGCCGCCATCTGGGTTTCCGTCGCTCGCAGGCCGGCGACGTTGCCGGGCCGGGCCACCGGGTACATCTCCCAGCCGATCAGGTCCGAACAGGTGAAGAACCCGGAGGCCGGCAGCGGCACAGTCTTGCTCTGCGCGCCGAGCGGGATGTAGGTCAGTCGGTGCGGGACGATCTCTTTCACCCGTTTGTTCATCTTGGTCAGGTGCTCGACGGTGGAGAGCGTGTTGGCGTCGTCGTATAGGGTCCAAGCGATGATCGCCGGGTGGTCCTTGTATTTCTTCACGCGGGGCAGTTTCTCCTCCGTCTCGGTGTGCCCGGCGACCACCCACAGGCCGAGTTCGGCCGCGCGGTCGAGGAACCGGGTGTCCTCGTGCCACGGCCCTTGGATGTGGACCACCGTGCCGCCGATCTTCGCCACCTGTTCGACGCACTTGAGCCGCATGTCGCCGGTGTGCCCGGTGGAAATGTAGAACCCGTACGGCAGGACCGGCTTGCCGTTCACCAGCAAGGTGCCGTCCGTCCGCACCGCCGAGGTCATCGGCTTCGGGTCGGCGCCGACCGTCGCCAAGCAACCGGCCCAAGCCAACACAACGGTCGGAGTCAAGAACCGGCGAGACATGTGGGCACCAAGCGTGGTCGAGGGCGAACAGTTTGCCCGTCATGGCCTTTACGAGCAACGACGGTGTCCGGTTCGGAAATCGCGCGGCTCTGCTTTGGACAGGACAGTCGATCAGCGCCCCGATCGCGACCGGCCAACAGATCAACCCCTCAACCCCCGTCGCGTTCGCGCCCTCAGTGCGGCGCGGCGTACGGACGCGGGGCGAACCCCGCTGCGGAAGCGAGCCGGTATCGAACTCGGAACACGGGTGCACGAACTGTGCCGAACGCGAGTCGGCACTCGGTCTCGTGAGCGCGGCCACAGCGTGGCCGCGCGCGGTCACTTCGCGATCTTGAACAGGTGTGTGCCGGTGCGCACAAAGAACGCGCCGTCGGCCGCCGCGACGCCGTACAGGATCGGGTCGCCGTACTCGCCCCCCGGCCCGTCCTTCTTGCCGGCCGGTTCCTTCGGCGGTGCGACTTTCGCTTTCGCCCACAGCTTGTTCGACGACACCACCTCGAACTCCTTGCCCGCCTTCAGCACGGTCGTGGTGCCGTCTTTGCCGAAGAAGTACGCGTGCCCGCCCGCGCCGATCGGCGACGCCCAGCAACTGCCGTCGATGCGCTCCGCGAACAGCTCCTTGCCCGAAGCGAGATCGTGCCCGTACACTACGCCCACTTGGTTCACGAAGTACGCCACCCCCTCGTAGCCCAGCGGGGTCGCGTAGTTCGAGATGCCCGGTTTCGCGGCCCACGCCTGTTCGACCGCGGGCTTGCCGTCCTTCGACGTGAACTTCAGGCACCCGTTGCCCTTCGCGCCGGCCGGAACCTCTTCCTTTCCGCGCCCGATGCCGCCGCCGAACAGCACGCGATCCCCCGCAACCGACGCCGACGGGATCGTGTTCCCGACCACGTTCTCCAGCTTCCACAGTTCCTTGCCGGTGTCGGCCGCGTACCCGGTGATGGTGCCGGCGCTGCTGGCGATCACCTCCGACTTACCGGCGCGCGAAGCGACCACCGGCGACGCCCACCCGCCGCGCGGCTCGCGCTCGGTTTTCCACTTGTTCTTGCCGGTCGCCTTGTCCAGCGCGAGCAGGTACGACGGCCCGCGGTGGTCGATCAGCACGAACAGCGCGTCCGCGGTTTGTGCCGGCGAACTGCCGACGCCGTGCCCGCCTTGGAACTCGCCGTAGTCCTTCACGAGGTCGCGCTGCCACCGCACTTTGCCCGCGTGCGTGAGCGCGAGCAGGTTGCCGCCCTCGAAGAAGCAGTACACGCCGTCGGCGTCCGCGCAGGGGGTCGGCGCGGCCCGGCTGATGGTGAAGCCCCACTTCGCCTTCTGCGTCGGCTCGAACGCGTGCCGCCACTTCTGTTTGCCGGTCTTGGCGTCGAGCGCGACCACGAAGCCCTTCTCGCGCAGGTCGCCTTCGACCGCGGTGAGGTACACGGTGCCGTCCCAGACCACCGGGGCCGACTGCCCGTAGCCGGGCAATTCGACCTTCCACGCGATCCCATCCTTCTCGGACCACTTGGTGGGGTACGCGCCCTTCGCGGTGGCATCGCCGGTGCCGCGGAACGCGGGCCACGCATCAGCAGCCATCGCGGGGGCGAGCGCGAAGGCGATGGCGAGCAACATCAAGAACGCGCGCATCGGTCACCTCGTGAGGGAACGGGTCGGGACGCGCGCCGACGCGCGCGTCGGTTCGGTCACTTCTGAACGTACTCTTCGGGCGGCTTGACGCTGGCCGGTTTCTCTTTCGCTTGCTTGACGAACTCGTCCACACACGGCGGGCAGCAGAACGTGTACGCCCGGCCGCCGATGATCCACGCGCAGTCCGGGTGGGCCTTCGTGCTCGTCACCGGGCACAGGCGATCGCCCGGGTTGGGGTGCGCGTCGTGCTTCGCGCGGAACCCTTTGAACTTGTCGCTCGCCGTGCGCCGGCCGTTGGCCGCGACATCGGCCGCGGTGTACGCCCCGCCCGGCACGAGGTACAGTTTCTGCTCTTCGTCGTCGGTCACTTTCGCCGGCATCTCGGCGACGTGGTCGGTCGGGCCGACGGTGGCGGTGAACCGGAACCGCTTGCCGGCGACCGCGAGGTTCGGGACGGTCAGTTCGAGCGGCCGAGTGGTGAGTGCCGGCGGCACCGCGACCGCGAGTCGCGACACCGTTCCGGGCGGGTCACCGGGTTGCGGTGCGGGGGCGAGCGTCACTTCGACTGCGGTCGCGGCGCCAGCTCCTTTGAGAAGCGCCGGCAGCGGCTCGGCGGGCACCGTTTGCACCGTCGTTTCGTTCGCGCCGAGGGTGAACAGGTACAGTTTGCCGTCGCTCGCCAGCACCACTTCGGCGTGGTACTCGTCGTCACCGAGCGAGACAACATGGTTGTGCCCGCCGAGGCCGCGGTCGGTGGTGGCGTGGGGGTGGTTGTGGGGCCGGCGCACCGGCCGGTTCTTTTGCGCGTGAAGCGCCAGCGCGCCCATCGCCCCCAGCAGCGAAGCAACGAGAACGAGCGTCGCCACCGCTCCGCGATCAACGGTCATGTGGGCCCCCGATTGGATTTCCGAAACGAACGCGGTTCCCAGCGCCACCCGGTTCACCCGACGGGCGGGTTCAGCAGGGCAAGCAGGTGGGTCACATAGGTGGCGAACGCGACCCACACGAAATACGGGGCGAAGCACGCGGCCGTGAGCCACACCCGCGCCGCGGTTGCTAGCGCCACCACCGCGGCCGTCACCCCGCAGAGTGCGACCGCGATCCAGAACGCCGCGGGAATGTCGCGGAGCACGGTGAACGTGTAGCTGTAGGTGTAGTTCAGGGCGAGTTGTACCGCGAGCAGCCCGCACGCGATCCACTTCCACCGGGCCGAACGGTTCGCGGCCCATACCGCCGCGAGGCCGACGCCGCCGAGCAGGAACAGCGCCAGCCAGATGAACGGAATGGCCCGCTCCAGCGCGCGGGGCAATACGTCCGGCCGTATCAGTGCCCGAAACCAGTCCGACCGCGTGTCGTTCGGCAGGCCGCCGCCGTACAGCGCAACCACGGCCACCACGAAGGCCAGCGCGGTGCGCGCGCGGTGGCCGCGGGCGAACGGGCCGTTCGGGGGCGCGGATTCGATTGCGGTCGTCACGGTGGAACTCCAAAAGTGGTGGGCGTCCGTGCCCCGCGCGACACCCTCCCCGGTGCCGGCAAAACCGGGCGCGCCTCTCCCGTACGCGCCCGGTCGCTCCCGCTCCTCAGTCGTTCGCTACGACCTCACCCCCGGCGCGGGTGACGAGCGCCGCGACCGTCGTCGCCGGTACGGACGCGCGCAGGAACCGCACGCTGCCGTCGCCGTACAGCACGTTCGCGCCGCCGCTGTGGAACGCGTAAATCGAGAACGAGTTCGAGCAGTTCACCATGCAGGGGCCGGGTTGCGACAGGCCGTCGGCCGTGTACCCGCGGATGATGCTGCCGTTGAACTCGCCCCACGACGACACGCCCACGGTCGCGGCCGGCTCGAACGGGCGACCGGGCACGTACCGCGTCGGCCGCCCGCCGCTCTCGGCCAGCAGCATCGTGTTGCTCGTGCCGTCGGTGATGGTGGCGATGGTGGCCGGGTTGTTGTTACCGGCGGCGACAATGCCCGGCGGCGCGCCGGTGCCCGCCGGGTTCGGTGTCGTCACGAACCCGCTCGAGTACAGGTTCGACGAGACCGCGACCGTGGCTTGGTAGTCGGTCGCCGCGCCGCGTTAGGTAGTGCCGATGGTGGACACGCGGTTCTGCTCCGGCACCGACGGGCACACCATGATCTGCATCGGGATGATGACCGCTGCGGCGTTCTCCGGCGCGTTGAAGTTGTACAGCCGGCGCACGTTGTCCTGCTCGATGTACGGCAGAATTTGGACGCCCCAGTACGACACCACGGTGCGCGCCGGCGGGCCGGGCACGGCGCGCGTGGCGGACCCCGACGGGAACGTGCCGAAGCTCGACTCGTGGTTGTGAAACGCCAGCCTCAACTGCTTCAGGTTGTTGCTGCACTTCATCCGCGCCGCGGCCTCACGCACCTTCTGCACGGCCGGCAGCAGCAGCCCGATGAGAATCGCAATAATCGTGATCACCACCAATAGCTCGATCAGCGTAAACGCCGACCGCCTCGATTGAGGTATAGACATGGACCGGTTCCTTTCAACGATGGGTGAAACGGGGGCAAGTGTTCCGGGCGAGCTCACTTACTCAGCAGTTCGATGACCCGTTGGATTTCGACCGGGAGGCTGATGTCGCCTTCCGTCGGCAGGCGCGCCACGGTGAACGTCAGCGCGTCCGCGTCACCGAGCAGCCAGTCGGCGTTGTGCAGCCCCTCGGTGAGGCGCTCGCGGTAGTGCTTCTGGACGTTCGCGCGCGGGGCGACGCTTACGGTGTCGCCGGGGCGCACGAGGTAACTCGCCACGTCCACCTTGCGCCCGTTCACGCGGAAGTGCCCGTGGTTAATGCCTTGCCGGGCCTCGGCGCGGGTGCGCGCGAACCCGGCGCGGCGCACCGCGTTGTCCAGCCGCCGCTCGCACAGCACCAGCAGTTCGGTGCCGGTGTTCTCCGACTACTTGCTCGCCAGCTCGTAGAACCGCCGCAACTGCCGCTCGTGCAGCCCGTAGTACATCTTGATCTTCTTCTTCTCGCGCATGGCGAGGCCGAACTCGGACACCTTGCTCTTGCGCTGCCCGTGCATGCCGGGCCGGTACTCGCGGCGCTCCAGCGCCTTGACCGCGCCGCGGTTCTCGAACACCGCGGCCCCCAGCGCGCGGTTCACTTTGCCCTTCGGTCCCGTAAAGCGGCCCATCGCCTGCGCCTTGTTGTGTGTGTGGTGCGGAATTACTCGCCGACGTACGGCAGCAGCGCCATGAACCGCGCGCGCTTCACGGCCACCGCGAGCGCGCGCTGCGCCGCGGCGCTCAGCCCGGTGCGCTTGCGCGACATCAGTTTGCCCTGCGAGGTGACGAACCGCTTCAGGCCGGCCACGTCCTTGTAGTCGATGAACGCGGGCCGCGGTTCGTACCCCTTCGGCGCGTGCGCCAGTTGCCGCGCGCCTTTCGCTTTCACCACCCTGCGCCCGCCGGTCGCCTTCGCCCGTGCCATATCGCTCTCCCCGTGTCGTGTGAATCAGGTCGGGTCGTCGTGCGGTCGGTTATCGAGTCCGCCGGCCAGCTCCCGCGCGCGGTCGCGGAGGCACATCGCCAACAGCACTTCGCCCGCGTCTTCCGCGGCCCCTTGCAGCCGGGCCACGCTCCGCGGGCACCCGAGCGCCGCAACGGGCACCTCGCGGATCAACTCGCACGCGCCCTCCGGTTCGCCGGTCGCGGCCAGCGCGTCGGCCAGCGCGACGCGGTACGTTAGAGCGTGCGGCACCAGTTCGTGAGCGGCGCGCAGGTGGAACAGCACCCGCGCGGGCGGACCCTCCAGCTTGGCGAGGTAGTACGCGATCCCGTAATGCGCCGGGTGGTACCACGGGCGCGCCGCGACGATCCGCTTGCACACCTTCAGCGCCGCGCGGTACGCGCCCACGCTGCCCAGCACGCGCGCGAGGTCCGGCATCAGCGGCAGCGGGCACCGCCCCGGTTCGGCGAGGAATCGCGCCGCGGCCCGCGCCGCCAGCGGGAACCCGGTTCGCGCGTACAGGTCCGCGAGCGTGAGCCGCGAAAGCGCGTCGAGCGGCGCGGCGAGGCTCGCCAGTTCCAGCGCCGCCAGCGCGCCGACCGCGTCGTTCAGGTGGTACGCGGCCACGCCGTACATCTGAAGCAGCCCTGCGTGGAAGTTGTCGCGGAGCAACCCGGCGCGGGCGGCTTCGGCCGCGCCGGCGAAGTTCCCTTCGTCCAATCGCTCGCGGGCGGTGCGACACAAGCAGTCGGCGGCGGTCATCGGTTCCTCGCCAGCAGTTCGGGTTCGGGGGTAGCCGTGTGCGCCGCTCCGTGCGACACGAGCGGCGCGCGGGCCGGAAGCGCCGGCAGCGGGCGCGGCTCCGGCGGGAACAACAGAACCAGCACCGCGCCCGCGGCCACCGGCACCGCGGCGCACAGTGCCGCCAGCCATCGCGGGTTGTCGTCGCGCGCGCTCACGGGTGTGCCTCCGGTTACTTCGCGGGCAGGTCGAGCACCAGCGTGGCGTAGTGCCGCGCCTCGTCGTACTTCTTGACGCCGTGTTCGCCCGCGCCGGCAACGGTGTGACGCGCCCACGCGCCGTACCGGCCCTTCGCCGGGAACGCCTCGGTGCGGCCCTCCTTGTCGGTCGTCGCCTTCGCCTTGCCGCCCTCCGGCTTGATGACCGTCACCACCGCGTCGGCGACCGGCTTGCCGCCCGCGACGAACTTGAACCGCACCTTGCCGTCGACCGTTTCGGGGATCAGTTCCGCCGGTGCGAGCTTCTCGCCGAGCAGCGCGCGCTTCGGGTCCGCGCCAGCGAACACCGCCTTCGCGTGGTACGCCAGCAGAAACGGCTTCGCGTCGCCCTTCTGCATCACGCCCAACGTGTGCGTGCCGAACACCACCTGCGGGTTCACGAGGCCCAGTTCTGCCGTGAGGCAGCTCTTCCCAGCCTTGCACTCGACCGGTGCGGCCTTGCCGCCTTCGAACCGCCCGGTCAACTTCAGCCCCGCGAGCCGGTCGGCCGGAACCGTCTCGTCCACCTCCAAGTCCTCGCTGAACACGACCACCACTTTGGCCGGGTTCTTCGCGTCCGGCACCACGAACACGAAGTGCGCCCGCGCCAGCGCCACCGTGGTCAGCGCGAGCGCGGCGGTCAGAACGGTGCGAACCATTGTGCCCTTCCGGTTGGGAAACGGGTGAGTCAATCGCCGGCCGGTACGACGGTCGTACCGGCCGGCGCGCCCGACGGCGCGCGGGGCGCGCCGCCGTGGGTCAACAGGGCCGCCGCGAGGCACAGCCCGAGGCACGCGAGCGCCACCAGCGCGACCAGTGCCGCCGCGCCCAACACGACTTTCGCGCCCCCGGCCGTCGCGGTGCTCACGTCACTTGCCCTTCTTGTTCATCCGGGTGCGAGGTCACTTTGTCGTCAGGTCCGGGCGCTCTTTCCTCTTCGCGGGCAGCAGGACCTCGCGGGTGAACTTGTCCCACGCGCGCTGGTCTTGGAACTTCGGGTCGCCGAGCTTTAACCGCTCGAGCGTCTCGACCTCGTACTTGGCCTGCGCGGGCAGCGCCTTCCACTGCTCCACGGTCAGCGGCACGTCGGCCGCGGCGGGCGCGGGGTTGGAAGCCCCGCACCCGGCGAGCACGACCAGCACGGTCGCGCCGAACAGAGCACACAACGGTCGCATCGGGCCTCCGGGCCGCATCAGTATTGAGGAATCACTTCGCCGCCGGCGCGCGTCGCGAGCCACTGGAGCGCCTGCGGGGCGATCGAATCGCGGACGAACGACACCGAGCCGTCGGCGAACGCGAAGTTCGCGCCGCCCGTGTGCTCGCTGCGGAACGCCCCGTAGACGGTGGTCGTCATCTGGTGATTGTTGAACGAGTTGATCGGAGCGGCCGTGTGGGTCGCGTGGACCGGCGCGCCGAACGTGTACCCGATGTAGCCGTAGCTCCAGATCGCGCCGAGTGTGGTCGAGGGCACGCCCCGCGGCTTGAAGTCCGATTCGCCCACGAGCAGCGTGTTCGAGGTGCCGTCGGTGATCGCGGCCATCCGCGTCGGCACGGTGCACACCGCGCCGGGCGTGTAGGTGCGGTCGCGAAGCGGGATGATCGCGCCATCGAACGGCGGGTCCGGTTGGCCGTAGAAGCTGTAGTACGCGTACAGCACCGGGTCCTGCGTGCCGCTGCTGAACAGGTAGCTGGAGTACGCGCGGTTCTCGGTGCCACCCAGCGGGCCGCTCGGCGGACTCATCGCCGGGCACGTGTAAGTCGGGATTTGCATCTGCTGGAGCATTGCGTTCGTGAACCCGTCGCCGTCGGAGTCGTCGGTGCTGTTGCGCGGCAGCTTCGGGTTCCATCGCCGAGCCACGTTGTCTTGCTCCAGATACGGCATGATCAGAACGAACCCGGTGTAGTACGTCGCGGCCGTCTCGCCCGGTTGCCGGTCGAGCGCCGCGTACGGGAACTGCTGCATCGCGTCGTGGTAGTTGTGGACCGCGAGCGCGGTCTGTTTGAGGTTGTTGCTGCACTTCATGCGGGCCGCCGCAGCGCGCACCTTCTGCACGGCCGGGAGCAGCAGACCGATCAGAATGGCGATGATCGCGATGACGACGAGCAGTTCGATCAGCGTGAACGCGCGGGGGCGCGGAACGTGTGTGCGGCGCATGGCGCGGCACCTCCTCAAGGGTTGAGTGGGGTTGCCGCGAGTGCGTCGCAGGAACGGGGGTTCGGCCCGGCGGGTGGTGCCCGCGAACCGAGAGCCGGCGGAAGCTAGCGACTCGCATTGCATCTTGTTGAGATTGAATCTCATCAAGATGCCGTAATCCTAATCGCTCCTCACCGAACGTCAACTCCCGATTCGCCGAATTTTGGCCTTTTGAATTCGCCAGTCGAGATTTCGTCTCACAATCCCCTGCGTATTGCTGTGTTCGGAGCCAATTCGTCAGCGAGTGAACTGGCCGACTAGTGAACCGGGTATAACAAGGTAATCTAGTTCTCGCTCGGCGTTCTGATGGGAGTTTCGGCATGTGGCGCGCGTTCGTCGCCGTTCTCGCGCTGTGCCCACTCGGGTGCGGCGACAGCGGGCCGAAGTTGCACCCGGTGCGTGGCACCGTCACCGTGAACGGCAAACCCGCGCAGTTCGTGCGCGTGCAGTTCCGCCACGCGAACCAAGAGTTGCCGGGGAACCTGAAGTCGCCGGTCGGCATGACCGACGCGAGCGGCGCGTTCGAGTTGTCCACGTCCGGCGACCGCGACGGCGCGCACGAGGGCGAGTACACCGTCACGTTCGAGTGGTTGTCCGGCAACGACCTCGGCGCGTACGACCGGTTCGGCGGCCGGTTCGCCAAGCCGGACGCGAGCGCGCGCAAGGTGCGCGTGGACCCGAAAACGAACGAGCTACCGCCGTTCGATCTCACGATCCCCGAAGCCGCACTGGTCAACCGCCCGGTGCGCCCGCAATAGCCCACACACCACCACGGAGTTTCACCCATGCGCTCCCGAAGCCGCCCGCGCGGGTTCACGCTGATCGAGTTGCTCGTCGTCATTGCGATTATCGCCATCTTGATCGGGCTGCTGCTGCCGGCGGTTCAGAAGGTGCGGGAGGCCGCCGCCCGAATGAAGTGCAGCAACAACCTCAAGCAACTGGGCCTCGCGCTGCACAACTTCCACGACAGCTTCAACGAGTTCCCGCGGAACAACCCGCTGGTTCCGCGCCCGAGCGACGGGCGCACGTTCGTCGAGCGCCCGTGGACGATCACCCTGCTGCCGTACATGGAACAGGACAACCTGTTCCGGCAGTGGAACCTCGGCCTCGGCTACGCGGAGGGCACCAACCGCGCGCTGGTGGCGACGCCCGTGCCGGTGTACAAGTGCCCGTCTTCGCCGGGGCAAGCGGTCGAGTCGTTCCTGCCGCCGTCGGCCGCGTTCTCGGCCGATTCGACCGCGCTGGCGGGCGCGCCGTTCAACGCCTGTGTGGTGGAATACGCGCCGGTGCTGAACGTGGGCCGCCCGCCGATGGGCACCGCGGACCCGCGCGACCCCGGCCTGCTCCAGCAGACGCAGAAGGTGACGATGGCGAGCGTGACCGACGGGCTGAGCAACACGCTCGCGTTCGGCGAGAACTCGGCGTGGCGGCGCGGGATGATTCGCGGCGGGCAGACGCACCCGACGTTCCCGAACAACGCGGCCGGATTCGGGTTCATGGGCGGGTGGGTGCGCCTGCTCCCGATCCCGACCGACAACAGCGGCGCGACGCTCCGCGGCGGCAACTGCCTCATCAACTGCACGAACTACGCGGGCGTCAATATGTACAGCTTCCACAGCGGCGGCGCGAACATCGCGCTCGCCGACGGTAGCGTGCGGTTCCTCCGCGAGAGCGCGAGCATGGACACCGTGTACCGGCTCATGGCCGTGAGCGACGGCCTTCCCAACATCGAGAACTGACCCCAATGGTGCGAACCTGTTGCGCCGCGGCGCTGGTGTGGGCCACCGCGGCCCTCGCCGCGCCGCCCGCGGACCTCGCCGCCGATGTCGCGGCGCTCGCCAAACCCGGCCCGG
>JALHNS010000145.1 GCA_022843445.1 Gemmata sp. | reverse complement strand
CGATGGACCGCGCCGATGTGGTTGCAGTGTGAACTCTCCGGCGGCCGGCCCGAGAGCGAGCCGGTCCCGTGGGCGAACCGGAGGGCGTCGGCGGCACCGTAGAAGCCGTAGATCTTCTGCAGCCGCGGCCACGCCGGGTCCTTCTTCGGGTCCCAGGCGAACTCGTGGGCGTGGAGCAGCTTCCGCGGGGCGATGCTGCCGACGATCACGAAGTGGGCGAACCCGTCGCGCGCCCCGTCCCGCAACCCGCGGGTCGACTCCCAGTACCCGTCGCCGAACCACGCGAAGTCGCGGTCGGGGTTGTCGAGAACCGAAGACTCCGGCTGCCACCCGCCGAAGTTGAACGGGACGGCGCACGCGATGCGGTCGTCGAGGGCCGCCGCCACCCCGGCCGGGTCGCCGCCGCCGGCCACGGACCCCATCAGGATGACTCGCTTCGGGTCGGCGGTCGGTTGCTTCAGCAGGACGTCCACCCCGCGCATCAGGTCCCACGCCATCCAGCCCATGAGGCTCTCGCCGGCGGCCGAGAGTTGCAGGTTCGAGTTGTACCGGAAGTAGTAGTCCTGGCGGGACACGCGGTAGGGCTTCGGGAAGTCCTTCTCGGTGTTGAACTCGTGCTGCCGGCGCTCGCCGTAGCCGAGTTGGTCGGGCACCAGCACCGCGACGCCGGACCGCGCCCAGGTCATCCCCATGTCCTGCAACTCGCCCCCGGTCTTGCCACCGTGGTGGGCGTGCGCGATGACGATGCCCGGCATCTTCTCCGGCGGCTTCGCGGGCAGGTACAGGTTGGCCGCGACCCAGAACCCCGGCCGCGACTCGTACAGCGTGTTGTGGATCACGTACCCCTCACCCTCGACCTTGCGGGTGACCACGACCCGCGCGTCCTTGGGGGCTTCGGGGAACGTGCCGAGCGACTCCTTCAACTTCCGGATGCGCTCGTCCCTGTACTTCTCCCACTGCTCCCTCGTGGCCACGGCGGCGAACGCCTTCGATTCGCGTTCGTTGGCCTCCCGAACCCGCCGGCGGGCGTCAGCCCCCATCATCTTCGGCAGGTCCTTGGTCCGCGGGTCGTCCGGCCCGAAGACGGCTGGGCTGACCGTCGCGAAGTCCGCGGCGACGGACGCGAGCGAGAGGGCGGTAACGAAGGCGGCGGCGATGGTGCGGGGTGGCGTCATGGCGGGGTCGGGGGGTGGGAAACAGCGGGGCCAGGCGGGAAGCGGATGCTACCACGAGTTCGGGGCGCTGGCCAGAAGTTATCCCGCCGGACGCGTTGACGCGTTGACCGCGGCGGCGGCGTGTGGTCATGTTCGTGGCACCTTCCACTGCCGCCGCGTGGTGCCGATGTGGTGAGGGTACCTGGCATGTTGGGGGCTTGATCCAACGACCTCGACCGGACCGCGGGGCACCGGCAGCCGACGTGAGGACCAATCGGTTCACCGACCTGAAGCCGAACCGCCAGCCACCGGGCAACCGTAAGGTCGAAATGCTCGACCTCGGGATACGGTGTTCGCGGTCATCGGCGAGGACGAGTAGTGGGTGTGCTCGTTCGAGAACAACACCCGGACACCGCTGCCGCCGGAGAGTGACGGGCTGGTAGGTTTCGCCACGCCCTGCGTGCAGACGGCCTCCGTGGCGCGGTGCAGCACGCTGGTCCGCGTCGACGCGGCGAGTGACGGCGTGGCCGTCTTGCGACCGCACCTCCGTCGGGTGAAGCGGGTAACTTCGTTCGCCGGCCAAGCCCGAATCCGGCCGCCGAAAGACCGACAGGTGATTGTGGGCCAAGTGCCATTTCATCACACTTGCAGATGCAAACGTGACGGAACCGCTCTCATCGAGAAAGTGGCCGGAATCGGGGTTTCCGTTGATTCCAATTCCTCGGCCCAGCCCCACTTCCTGGTGCCCGGATTTCGGCTCACGCGGGGAGCGCCCGTTCGATCGTGCGGATCGTGGCGAGGTGCCGGCAGTCCTCGTGGTACATCTTCAGTCGGGTGTCGAAGGACGCCGTGTTCTTCGTGCAGACCAGGACGTGCGGCGAGCCGACCCGTTCCGTCTTGCGGTCCACATCACAACCGCGGCAGGCGTGCTCCAGGTGCGATCGGCGGTCCTGCGCGGCCCGGAACCGATGGACCGCCGCCGCCGGATCGCCCAAGAATCGCCGCAGTTCGGCACAGTCGGCACACTTGCACGCGATGTTCGCCTCGCGCCGCCAATCGCCCGGCGGCGTCGGCTCCGCCACCGTCAGCGCTTCCAACTGCTCCCGACACGCGGCGGCCCAGCGCGACACGCCCTCGCACCGGGTCTTGAGGTGGGTCTTGAGCCAGGGCTGCAACTCGGTCAGCGCCGTGACGTGTGCGGCCAGCGGGTACAGTTTCGCGTCGGCGAGCATGCGGTCGATGGTCTTCGTGAACAGGTCGTACTGCCCGGTCGCAAGCAGCGACCGCGTCAGACCGACGAGCAGCGCCGCCCGGTTCACGTCGCGGAGACGCCAGTCGTGGCTCGTGGCGGCGAGCTTGTCGAGCGCCTCCAGACTCGATGCGAACGCCGCGGCCAACCGACCGCACAGCGCGATCCGCTCCGCCTCGCTCGCCTTCCGCCTCGATTTAGCGGCGCACACCACTTCCAACAGCCCGAGGTTCCGCTCCAGGAGGTCGGCCCTCGGTCCGGCGACCTGGGTCACGTTGTCCACGCTGGTCGCCTTGAACATGCCGGTGAGTTCCGCCTGAAAGGTCTCCCAGCCGTACTTCTCGCACGCCGCCCGGACGGACGCCCCCGGCTTGATCGTCCTGCTGTTCGTTACGATGTCGCGGAAGAACGCCCGCAGCAACTCGGGTTCGTCGAGGTCGAGGAGTGTCTCGGCCAATTCGTTCGACTCGGCATCTCCGCAGGCGGCTCCGATGCACCGGGCCAGCACCTTGGTCGCGAACTCGACGCAGCGTTCCTTGTTCGCCGGGCTTTTCTTGGCAGCCTTCTTCCGATCGGTGACCATCTGCCGAAGCGAGGCGATGGCGGCCTGGACCCCGCAGTCGCAGAGCACGTCGAAGTGCCTCGCGTTGGGCCAGACGACGACCGCCGCGTGCCGGTACCACCGGTCCATCGTCAACCCCTCGTTGCCCGTGTACCCGCTCACGTCCTCCTCGGGCTTGACGCCCGTCAGCGATTCCGGCGGCACGACCTCTTCCCGCTCGACCGCCATGGACCCGAACGTCGGGCGGCCGCCGTCGGCGTCGCTCCAGTGCTCGGCGGTCAGGCTCGTGTTGAAGATTTCCCCCATTTCGTACTCGCCCTCCTCGTCGTCATCGTCGGAGTAGCGGCGGCTGTATCGACGCGGTCGGTCGTCTTCGTCCGCCGAGCCGGATTCCCAGAGCGTCAGGAGCGAGAGGTACGCCCGGCAGTCCGCGAGTTTCGCGGCCTCGTGGAGGACGCGGGCCTTCACCCGGTCCACGCCCTTGAGGGCGTCCCACACCAACCCGTCCGCCGTGTACTGGTGTTCGAGCGTGACGGCGAGTTTGTGCGTCGGCTCGTCGGCCGACCAGCCGCGCAGAACCCGTGCGACTTCCTCGATGTGGTCGGCGGTTCGCGGCGCGGCGATGACCTTCTTCGCCTTCGCGAGTGTGAGGTTGTACACGAGGCACAGCCGGTACCCGGTCTTCAGGGGCCGGACTTCGTGTTCGCAGTCCGCGTAGAACGCCGCGAAGTGGGTGTGGAACGGGTTGTACTCGGCACGAGAGAAGTCGATCGTGCGTTCGTCCCCCTCGTGGCGGACGACCAACGCGCCGCCGGTGAACGACGACGGCAGCACGACGACCATCGTGGCGACCATGCGGTCGAGTTTCTCGCCGTCGCGGTGCGGGAGGAAGAAGCTGCCCGGCTCGTAGAGCAACAGGTTGTAGAGGTGGCTATCGAGCGTCTGCGTCTCCAGCCCGAGTTCTCGCTGAACCGTGGCGACCGCGCCGCGGAGGAACTGCGGCCATTCAGGATTCGTGAGGGAGAACCGATCGGGGTCGAGTTGCCAGACCCGCCGGACGGCCGTATCGACGAGTGTCGCTTCACCCTTTCCGTAGGGGGCCTGTTTGCACTGAGCTTTCAGCTTCTTCGCCTGCTGCGAGGTGAGCGGCAGTCCGATCGGGCCGAGGCCGGCGACCTCCAGTCCGGGGTTCACGGCCCGGTCGCTGCCGGTCGCACAGAACGAGCCCGGGCGGTTGATCTTCTTGATCGCCGCGTGAAGCTGTTGCGAGAGGGGGCGGGCCACGAGTTGCTCCGGGAGGCGCGAATCCGGTGGGGGCGTTGTATCCGAAACCGAGCCCGCGTGTGCATTCAGGGACGAACGGGGCGGGTGGCCTCTGGCACCCGTGGTTCGACTACGACCAACGCCGTCCCGGGGCACGCGGATCAATCTCCGCGCACGAAGCCCCGAACGTCTGCCGATCCGATCCGCCGTGTCGTTTTTCGCCCGCCCCCGATGTACAACACCGAGCCCGTGTGAGTTAATCGTGGGATGGTTTGCGGTCCGTACGGTGGGCCACAAACAGTGACGGTGCCCAACGAACTCGATACCGTCGCGCTGACCGAGTTGCTCCACCGACTTCGGTCCGGGAAACCTGCGGCCGACAACGACCTCGGTCGACGGACCCAGCAACGTCTCGAACGGCTCGCAAGGGGAGACTGCGTGGAGCCTCGGTCCGGCGATGGGCCGACACCGGGGACGCGGCTGGGGCAAGAATCGGTTGCAGCTGGGCATCGGCGGTCGGAAGCGGTCTCGTGGCACGGACCGGGCGGTTCTATCGCCCCCTGCGTCCGACCGACACTCACACCAACACGCCTTTCATCACAGCCCCGTGGACGTCGGTGAGGCGGTAGTACCGGCCCTGGTGTTTGTAGGTCAGTTTCTCGTGGTCGATGCCGAGTTGGTGCAGAATCGTTGCCTGGAGGTCGTGGACGCTGACGGCGTCCTTCGCCACGTTGTAGCCGAGTTCGTCGGTGGCCCCGTAAGTCATGCCCGGCTTCACCCCGCCGCCCGCCATCCAGACCGTGAAACACCGCGGGTGGTGGTCGCGACCGTAGTCCGTGGCCGTCAGCTTGCCCTGCGAGTAGTTGGTGCGGCCGAACTCGCCGCCCCAGACGACGAGCGTATCGTCGAGCATGCCCTTGCGCTTCAGGTCGGTGAGCAACCCGTAGCACGCCTGGTCCACATCCTTGCACTGCCGCCGGATCGCACCCGGGAGGCCGCCGTGCTGGTCCCAGCCGGGGTGGTACAGCTGAATGAACCGCACGTTCCGCTCGGCGAGCCGACGGGCGAGCAGGCAGTTCGCGGCGAACGTGCCCGGCGTTCTCGCGTCCTCACCGTACAGCTCGAACGTCTCATTCGGTTCCTTGCGAACGTCGATCACGTCGGGCACGCTCGTCTGCATGCGGAACGCCATTTCGTACTGCGCGATGCGGCCGGACACCTCCGGGTCGCCGAGGTCGTCGGCTTGCAGTTGCTGAAGTTCCGCGAGGCGGTCGAGCGCGAGCTTGCGACCGTCGGCCGAGATGCCCGCCGGGTTGTCGAGGTACAGCACCGGGGCACCGCCGCTGCGGAACTGCACCCCGGCGTGAACGCTCGGCACGAACCCGTTGCCCCACAATCGCGAGTAAAGCGGTTGGTCGATCCGGTCCTTCGAGATGAGCACGACGAATGCGGGGAGGTTCTCGTTCGCGCTACCCAGGCCGTAACTGAGCCACGAGCCCATGCTCGGCCGACCCGCGAGGTGGTGCCCGGTCTGGAAGAACGTAATGGCGGGATCGTGGTTGATGTGCTCCGTGTGGACCGACTTGATGAAGCACAACTCGTCGGCGACCTTCGCGGTCCACGGGAGCAGTTCGCTCACGGTCGCTTCGGACTTGCCGTGCTTCGCGAACTTGAAGATCGAGCCGGCCATCGGCAGCGTGGCCTGGTGTCCGGTCATCCCGGTGACACGTTGCCCCATGCGGACCGAGTCGGGCAGGTCTTGGCCGCTGAGTTCGTTGAGCTTCGGCTTGTGGTCGAAGAGGTCGAGTTGGCTCGGTCCGCCGCTCATGAACAGGTAGATGATGCGCTTGGCCTTCGGCGCGTGGTGGGGCTTGTCGAGGACGCCCGCGAAGGGGTTGGGCTTCTTCGCGTCCGCGGCGCGAAGCAACTCGGCGAGCGCGACGCCCCCGAGACCCAACCCGGAGCGAGTGAGGAACGAACGACGGTCAGGCAAGGGAAACATGCTCGGCTCCGTGTACCGCTCGTGCGTTGTTATCGCCGCATCACGGCTTCGTCGTGGCTGAACAGCACGTTTGCCAGCACGGTCGCTGCGGCGAGGTCCGCGGCGGGCAGCGCCGCGTCGGCGGGCTTCTCGCCGTTGCCGACGAGCTTCTTCGCCGCGGCCGGGTCGCGCTCGAAGAGGGCCTTCTGCTCCGCGAACAGCCTCACCAGAACCTCGCGTTCCTTGGCGTTCGGCGTGCGTCCCGTCACGAGACGGAACGCCCATGCGACGCGATCCTCGACCGTCGCGCCGCCCTCCTTCAGTGCCCGCTGACCGACGAATCTCGCCGCCTCCACGAACTGAACGTCGTTGAGGAGCACGAGTGCCTGGAGCGGCGTGCTCGTACTCTGCCGCTTCACCGAGCAAACGCTCCGGTCTGCGGCGTCGAACGTCGTCATGGCCGGCGGGGGCACGGTGCGCTTCCAGAACGTGTACAGACCGCGGCGGTACAGGTCGTCGCCCTTGCTCTGGTCGTACCGCGGCCGCCCCATCGCGATCTCTTCCCACAAGCCCGCGGGCTGGTACGGCTTGACGCTCGGCCCGCCGAGCTTCTCCACGAGAAGCCCGCTCGACGCGAGCGCCTGGTCGCGGAGCATTTCGGCCGTGAGTCGTTTCACCGGGCCGCGAGCGAGCAGTTCGTTATGCGGGTCGCGGGCCAGGAGTTCCGCCGGGGCTTTGGACGACTGGCGGTAGGTGGCCGACATCGCGATGGTTTTCAGGAGTTGCTTCTGGTCCCAGCCGGTGCGGACGAACTCGCGGGCCAGCCAGTCGAGGAGTTCGGGGTGCGTGGGGCGGGCGCCCTGGGTGCCGAAGTTGTCCGCGGTTTCGACCAGCCCGCGGCCGAACATCAGTTGCCACGCGCGGTTCACCGTGACGCGGGCGAGCAGCGGGTTCTCGGCGTCAGCGAGCCACTTCGCGAGGCCGAGGCGGTTCCGCGGCGCGTCCTTCGGGAACGGCGGCAGTACCTTCGGCGTGTCGGCCGTGACCTTCTCGCCGGGAGCGTCGTAGGCACCTCGCTTGAGAACGTATGCCGGTTTCGGCGTCGGCATCTCGTCCATCACCATGATCTCGGGGATCGGGTTGACGAACGCGGTGTACGCCTTCCGCACCGACCGCAGTTCCCGTGCGGCCTTCAGCGACGGTTCGTGAACCACGGAGGCGAAATACTCGAAGAGTGCCTCGTCGCTCGGCTCGGGGACGACCTCTGCGGCGGTCAGGGCGCGGTCATAGACGCGGAACTCATCGACCAACCCGCCTTTGAAGCCGTTGTCACGGAAGCGGTAGCCCACCGCGAGGTTCGGCTCACCGCCGTAGGTGATGTCCTTGGTCAACTTGTCGCGGACCACGTCCACTTCGAGCGGTTTGCCGTCGAGGTACAGTCGAACCCCGGCCGCGCTGCTGGAGCCGTCGTAAGTCGCCGTGAGGTGCGTCCAAGCGTTCGCGGGGACGACGGTCTTGCCCCGCACCTTCAGCGAGTTGCCGGGCCACATGTGGTGCAACCCGAACGCGACCTTCCCGTGCTCCAGCAGGAGTTCGTAGCCGCGGCTGCCGGCGTCGATCGGTGCCCGACTGTGGTGGACCAGCACCGCCCGCGGCGTCGGGTTCGGCGCTCTCACCCAGAGGCTCAGCGTGAACGGGTCGTCGCGGGTGAAGTGGCCGACGCCGGGGAACGTGAACCCGTTCTCGCCGGTCAGTTCGACCGCCTGGCCGAGCTTGCCGGGCACCAACTTTGGCCCTTCGACGACGCTGCCGGGCGTCTTCGCGTCGGCACTGTTCTCAACCTTACCGGCCTTGATGTCGTCGAAGGAGTACGACCCGACGAGGCCGGGCACGTCGAGCTTCGCGGGGCGCTTCCACTTCGCGAACTCGGCCCGCGCTCCCGCGCGGCTCTGTGCGAGTTCGGCCTGTTTCGTCTTGATGGCGGTACGCAGTTCGGTCAGTTTCGTGTCTTGCGCGTCGGTCGTCAGCAGGAGTGCAGGAACGGGTGTGGCGGCCGTGAAGTAACTCGTCTGGCCACTCTCGTCGATGTTCTGGAAGAACGCGAACAGCGAGTAATAGTCCTTCTGCGACACGGGGTCGAATTTGTGGTCGTGGCACCGGCTGCACTCGAGCGTCAGCCCGAGGAACGCGGTGCCGAACGTGGTGGTGCGGTCGTTCACGTAGGCCACGCGGAACTCTTCTTCGACGATCCCGCCCTCCTCGTTCTGCATGTGCAAGCGGTTGAACGCGGTCGCTAGGCGCTGCTCCTTCGTGGCGTTGGGGAGCAGGTCGCCGGCGAGTTGCCAGGTGGCGAAGTCGTTGAACGGCAGGTTGCGGTTGTACGCGGAGATGACCCAATCGCGGTACGGCCACACGGGCCGGGCGCGGTCCATCTGGTAGCCGTGCGTGTCGGCGAAGCGGGCGAGGTCGAGCCACTCGCCGGCCATCCGCTCGCCGTAGCGCGGCGACGCCAGCAACCGGTCTACGACCTTCTCGTAAGCGTTCGCGGCGTCGTCCTTGAGGAAGGCGTCGATCTCCGCGATGGTCGGGGGCAACCCGGTGAGGTCGAAGGTGACTCGTCGCAGGAGGCGCTCCCGGTCCGCGGGGGCGGCGGGGGGCAACCCCTCGCGTTCGAGCCGGGACAGTACGAACGCGTCAATTGAGTTCCTGACCCACTGCCGGTTCTTCAGACCGGTCGGCACGTCCGGTTTCGTCATCGGGTCGAAGGCCCAGTGCGTGGACCACTTCGCGCCCTGCTCCACCCAGCGAGTGAGTGCGTCCATCTGTTGGGCCGAGAGCTTCCGCTTCAGGCTCGGCGGCGGCATCACCAACTCGGGGTTGGTGCTGGTGACCCGCTCGATGAGCGCGCTCTCCTTCGGCTTCCCGGCGACGATCACGCCGCGGTCGAAGGGCGAGTTCTTGTCGTCGAAGCGGAGTTTCGCCTTGCGCGAGTTCGCGTCCGGGCCGTGGCACTGGAAGCAGTAATCGGAGAGCACCGGCAGCACGTCGCGACTGAAATCGACCGGGACCGGCTCGGCCGCCCCGGCGAGGGGGGGGATCGCGAACACCAGCACGAGACACGTGATTCGGAGCATGCGGGCATCCCGGCGGGCGCACATGGGGGCAAGTGGTATCGTAGGCGGGTTTTGCACGAATCGGCCCGGTGCATTCATCGGGTGCCCCGCGGACACCGCATCAATTCCAGAGTGCAGCGATCGGTTCGCCGCGGTGGACGTGGTACGGCCGCCCCTCCGCGTCGCGGAACTGCGCGTCCGGGCCGACGCCCAGTAGCACGTCACGGGCCGCGGGGCGTGTCACAGAAGTTCGCGAATCGGTTCGGCACGGTCGAGCAGGTACTGAGGCCGGCCGGTCGGGTCCGGCAGTGTGGTCATGCCCGCGTTGATCCCGAGGCACTGGTACAGGGTCGCGAACACCTCCTGGTAGGAAACGGGCCGGGAAACCACCTTCCCGCCGAGGCGGTCCGTCGCCCCGATCACCTGCCCGCCCCGGATGCCGCCGCCGACCAGGAGCGCGGGGCCGACCTCCGGCCAGTGGTCGCGGCCGCCGCCCGCGTTCACCCGCGGCGTCCGCCCGAACTCGCCCCACACGACGACGACAACGTCGCCCAGAAGGCCGCGTTCGTCGAGGTCGGTGACCAGGGCGGCCAGCGCGTGGTCCACGATCGGGACGAGTTGCCGCATCCGCGGGAAGTTCTTGGAGTGGGTGTCGAAGTCGCTGAACGACACGCTCACGCACCGCACCCCGGCCTCCACGAGCCGGCGCGCCAGGAGCAGCTTCTTCGCCGCGTGCCCGTCCTCGGCCGTGGCGAACTTCTCGCCCCCGCCGGCCGGCGGCGTGTACCGGTCGTGCGTCTTCGCCGGTTCCTTGTCGAGGTCGAGCGCGTCGGCCAGTTTGCCGGAGGTCAGGATGTTGATGGCCTGCTGGTTGAACCTGTCCATCGCCTCCATCGCGCCGCTCGCGTCCAGCTCGCGCCGGATGTCGTCGAACCCCGCGAGCAGCTTCTTCCGGTCGTCGAGCCGGTCCAGCGTCAGCCCGTCGGCCAGCGTCAACTGGATCGTGTGGTTGGCCCCGCGGGCCGCCAGTTCGTTCTTCATGCCCGGTTCGAGTTCGCGGGCGAACAGCTTCGAGACGTCCGGGCGGAACGCACCGCACCCCGGCCCCAGGAACCCGGGCCGCGCGCTGTTCCGCACGAGCGGGCGGCCCTGCATCAGGTCCACGAACGTCGGCACCGCGTCGTCGGCCGAGCCCTGCAACCTGGTCACCACGCAGCCCATCGCCGGGCGCCCGCCGACCGGCTGGAGGTTCGCGGCCGGGTACCCGGACTGGCACTGGAACGCATCGTGCGCGCCGGCCGAGCCGACCAGCGACCGCACGAACGCGAACCGGTCGGCCAGCGCCGCGACCCGCGGCATCAGCTCCGACACCCGCAGGCCGGTCACCCGCGTCGCAATCGGTTTGAACTCCCCGCGGACTTCTTCCGGGGCGTCCGGCTTCGGGTCGATGGTGTCGTGTTGCGGAGGACCGCCGTCGAGGTGCACGTTGATGACCGACTTGACGGACGAACGGCCGCGGGCGGCCTCCGCGCGCAACAGGTCAGCGAGCGCGAACCCGGCGAACCCGGTGGCCCCGATCACGATCTGACGGCGCGAAGGGAAACGATTCGGCATGGCGGGACCGTGGGGAGGGCACGGGCGGGCGAACGCGAGGTGCATTGAGTGTCCACCACCGCCGGTGGCGCGTCAAGAACGAGTGCCGCGCGGTTTCACGAGGCACGCGCTTGCCGGTGCCCGTTCGTCCGGGGTAGGATCAGCGCACTTCCAGCCGGCTCCACTCTCCCAAAGGCCGATATGGACCGCCGTGATTTCGTCGCCGCGAGCGCGGGGCTGGCCCTCGTCGGCGGTGCGGCGCCGCCCGCGGGCGGCGCCGACGAGCCGGTGAAACTCACCCCAGCAATGGAGCAGGCCCGCGGGGCCGGCTTGAAAGCACTCAAGCCCACCGCGCGCGAGCTCGAACGCGGGCTGAAGCTGCACGCGGAATCGCTGGTATTCGACGCCTACGGTTTCGCGCCGCGGGCCGCGCTCGACCATGAGGCGCTGCGGCAGGCACTCGACGCGGGCGCTTCGGACCCCGAGTTGCAGGAGCTACGAGAAGAGATGGGCATGGTCCGGTGTGCGGCGGACCCGGCCGAGCGCGCCGAGTTCGAAACCGCGTGGCGCGCGGCCGGGGTGACGTGCATCTTCCAGAACGCCGGCGAAGAGGGCCAAGACCCGCTCCGGCTGCTCGCCCGGCTCGCGCGGTTCACCTACGTCACCGACGCGCTGCGCACGTTCGTGTCGCGGGCCGCCACCCCGGACGACATCGAAGCGGCCAAGAAGGCCGGGAAGCGGTGCCTGTACCTGACGGGCAACGGCGTGCCGCTGAACCAGCGATGGGCCACAACGGAAGACGAGTTGAAGCACATCCGGGTCTTCTTCCAGCTCGGCATCCGGATGATGCACCTGACCTACAACCGGCGGAACATGCTCGGCGACGGTTGCGGCGAGGCGGCTGACGGCGGGGTCAGCGACCTCGGCCGCGCCGCGATTGCCGAAATGAACCGCGTCGGTGTCATCGTGGACGTGGCGCACAGCGGCTGGCGCACCAGCCTCGAAGCGGCGAAGGCGTCGGCGCGCCCGATGGTCGCCAGCCACACCGCGGCGGCCGCCGTTCACCGGCACATCCGGGGCAAGCCGGACGAGGTCGTGAAGGCGATCGCCGACACCGGCGGGTACGTCGGGGTGTGCTGCATCCCGAGCTTCCTCAACGGCGGCCTCACCGCGTTCCTCGACCACATCGATTACCTTGTGAAGAAGTTCGGCGCCGAGTGCGTCGCCATCGGAACGGATGTCGCCCACAGCGCGCCGGGCAAGCCGGGCGACGGTAAGCCGCTCGGTCCGGCGCGCAAGCATCGCACGCGGTTCGAGGCGCTGTGGCCGAAGGGCGCGCTCGACGGCGCCACCGACCCCGGGCGCACCCTCGCGTGGACCAACTGGCCGCTGTTCACGGTGGGCATGGTGCAGCGCGGGCACTCCGACGACGACATCCGCAAAATCCTCGGCGGGAACGTCCTGCGCGTGGCCCGCGCCGCCCTCAAGGGCATCCCCGGGCTGTCGCCCGCCGCACAGTAGAACCGCCATTGCTGGTTCAAAAAGTCAGGAGCCGCGACCGTGACGACCCGCCGCCGCTTTCTTTCGACCGCGCTGTCCGCGGGCGCCGCACTCGCCGCTGTCGGCCGCACCTCGGGCGCGGAGCCGGACACGGTTCGCGACCTCGGCACCCGCCGGGAACTGTTCGTGGACCGGTTCCTCATCGAGCGCGAGGAGGGGACGCACCTCCGGCTGCACGAGCCGCACCTCGCGCCCGCCATGACGGAGCCGGCCGACAACATGGAGTACGGCACGGTCATCAAGGACGGCGACCTGTTCCGCCTGTACACCCGCGACGCCCGCGGCGCGAAGCGCGACGGCGACGAGCCGGAGGTCACCCGGTACTGCGAGAGCCGCGACGGGATCAAGTGGGCCAGGCCCAAGCTCGGGCTGCACGAGCTCGACGGGAGCAAGGACAACAACGTCATCCTGCACGAGCCGCCGTTCTGCCACAACTTCTGCCCGGTGCTGGACGCGCGGCCCGGGGTCGCGAGGGAGGAGCGGTTCAAGGCGCTGGCCGGTACCGTGAAGACGGGCCTCGTCGCGTTCACGTCCGGCGACGGCATTCACTGGAAGAAGCTCCGCGCCGAGCCTGTCATCACGTACACGAAGGAGTACGCCTTCGACTCCCAGAACGTCTCGTTCTGGTCCGAGAGCGAGGGGTGCTACGTGTGCTACTTCCGCCACTTCCTCGACAAGAGGCTGCGCTCCGTGTGCCGCACCACCTCGCCCGACTACCTGAAGTGGTCCGACCCGGTGCCGATGAAGCCCAACTTCCCCGGCGAGCACCTGTACACGACGCTGGCGCACCCGTACTTCCGCGCCCCGCACATCTACGTCGCGCTGCCGACCCGATTTCACCCCGAGCGGGGCCAGAGCACCGACGTCCTGTTCATGACCGCGCGGGGCGCGGCCCCGTTCGACCGCACGTTCCGCGAGGCGCTCATCCGCCCCGGGCTCGACCCGGCGCGGTGGGGCAACCGGTCGAACTACGCGGCGCTGAACGTGGTCCCGACCGGGCCGGCCGAGATGTCGATTTACACCACCCCGTTCCGCCGGTTCACGCTCCGCACCGACGGGTTCGCGTCCGTCCGCGCCGGGGCCGACGTCGGCGAGATGGTGACCCGCCCGCTGCGGTTCGCCGGCACGGAACTGGTGGTCAACTACGCGACCAGCGCCGGCGGGAGCCTGCGCGTCGAGGTGCAGGACGCCGCCGGCGCCCCGGTGCCCGGCTTCGCGCTCGCGGACTGCCGCAGCCTCGTGGGCGACGCCATCGAGCAGAAGGTGACCTGGGCGAAGAAGACGGTCGGCGCGCTCGTCGGGCAGACCGTCCGCATCCGGTTCGTCATGCAGGAAGCGGACCTGTACGCGCTCCAATTCCCAAAGTGATTGCGAGGGAGAGCCAATGTTCCGCTGTTGCTTGATGCTCGGCGTCGCGCTCGTTCTCGCCGGGTGCGGGGAGCCTCGCGCTCCGGTGAACGCGCCGCCGGAGGAGGCGAAGAGCGACAAGCAACCGGCCCCTGCGCCCGGCGCCGGAGAACTTCAAGCTGGCGCCGCGAAGGTCGAGATCACGGACACGAAGGCGCTCCCGTTCAGCGACCCACTGTATGTGAAGGCGCTCGTGCTGAAGAGGGGCGACACGACCGCGGTGCTGGTGACCCTGGACGCGGTCGCGGTCGGCGAGATCGGGTACGTCCGCAACGACTATCTCGCAAAGGTCCGCGCGCGGCTCGACAAGGACTTGGGCGTTCGGGGCGGCAGCGTCATCGTCAACGCGAGTCACTGCCACGGGATCGTGTGCGCGGACGTGGACGACAAGACGGTCGAGGCGGTGAAGGCGGCGTTCGCGAACCTCGTGCCGGTGAAGGCCGGGGCCGGTGTCGGGAGCGAGTCGCGCGTCTCGGAGAACCGGCGCCTGAGGCTCAAGAGCGGGCGCGAGGCAGACGTGCGCCACGCCTACGCGCTCCCGCCGGACGACGAGGTGGTCGGAGTCGGCCCCATCGACCCGCAGATCGGGGTGCTGCGGCTCGACCGACTCGACGGGCGCCCGCTCGCGGTGGTGTACAACTTCGCGTGCCACCCGATCATGGGCGTACCGGGCGGCGGGAACACGGCCGACCTCACCGGGTTCGCGTCGAAGGTGATCGAGGAGAATCTGGGTGCGGGAGCCGTCGCGCTGTTCGTGCAGGGGTGCGGGGGCGACATCAACCCGGTGCGGTACAAGGACGTTCACCAGCCGCGCAGCGCCGAACCGCTCGGCAACCAGCTCGGGCTGAGCGCGCTCCGTGCGATACGAGCGACCAAGCCCGACGCGACCGCGCCGCTCGCGGTCATCAACGAGAAGTTGCTCGTCCCGCGCGCCGACCACTCCGAGCGGATTGACGCGCTCGTCGCCGAACAGGCGCGATTGCTCAAGTCGCTGAAGGGCACGAGTCTCAACCTCCGCACCTTCATGGAACTGGCGCACAAGTACGACCTGTCGAAGGAGTTCCCGTCGTACTCCGCACACCTGTACCTGACCGAGAAGGCGCAGGGCCGCGACGACCTGCACCACCTGGACGCGGAGAACCGCCGGAACCTGCGGGCCTACGTCGAGAACGTGCTCACGATGGAGGCGCTCACGCGGGTGCAAACGAACCTCGCGCTCCTGCGCAAGCACGAGGAACGGAACCGGGCCGCGGGGCGCAAGCCGTTGGAGGTCGAGGTGGCCGGGCTGCGCGTGGGCGAGTTCGTGCTGGTCACGTTCCCGGGCGAACTGACGGTGGAGGTCGGCCTCAACGTCAAGAAGGCGTCGCCGCACAAAATGACGTTCGTGGCCGGGTACACCAACGGCTACATCTACTACACACCGACGGCCGAACAGCTCAAGAACACCGGCGGGGCGCAGGAGGACAGCGACTGCCTTGTCGCCCCCGAGTGGGAGCGACTCTTCTACGCCAAAGTTGCGGAAGTCCTCAAGAGGCTGTGACGACCGCAAGCCGCCCGCCGGGGGAGTTCGGAGCTCGGGCGGCCGTTCTCGGTCACGATCGGTATGGGGCAACCCCGCGGGTCTTCCCAGAGGCTGGTGTCGCCGGTGAGCGGCAGACCTTACCGTGCGCTGGAGTACGGCCCGGTGATCACTTCGCCTTAATGTCGTAGCAGAGCAGAACGTCCTGATCGCGGATGTAGAGCTTGCCGTTGGCGACGACGGGATACGCCCACGCCTCGTACGTCTGCTTCCCGTTCGGCTTCGATTGGCGGTCCGGCTGATCGAACTTGCCCTTCTCGGTGTACGCCTTCGGGTTCGCTTCCACGAGGTACACGGTACCCTGTTTGCCCTCGTTGCGGACGTACAGGTGGCCGTCGGCGTAGGTGACGGACCCTTTGCCGGTCTTGCCCTCCCACATCAC
>JALHNS010000144.1:1757-15919 GCA_022843445.1 Gemmata sp. | reverse complement strand
AAGCCCGCCGGTTCTTCTCTTTGCGAACAACCGGCGGGCTTAAGCCGCGCCGCTCGCCGAGGCCCGATATGCGCTGGACGTGGATCGACCGTTTCACCCGCTTCGAGTCCGGCAAGTCCGCGACTGCGGTGAAGAACCTGTCGCTCGCCGAAGACCACTTCGCGGACCACTTCCCCGGCTTCCCGGTGATGCCGGCCCCGCTCATCCTCGAAGGATTGGCCCAGACCGGCGGCATCCTCGTCGGCGAAGCCAACAAGTTCGAGAAGAACGTCGTTCTGGCGAAAATCACCGCGAAGTGCGCCCGCGACGCCCTCGCCGGCGAACAACTCACCTACACGGCCACGCTCCTCGACCTTAACGACACCGGGGCGCGCGTCTCCGCGACCGCGCACAGCGGCGACGACTTAGTGATCGAAGCGGAGATCATGTTCGCCCACGTCACGCCGGCGCAGCTCCCGCCGGGACTGCCGGACGCGAAGTTCGTCTTCACCGGCGAGCTGACACACTTGTTAAGAGCGGCGGAAGCGGCGAAGTAATCGCCCCGGCCCGAACAACCCACTTTACCGGCTCTACGCGAACGTCCGCTCTTACTTTTCCGGTATTGCGGGCGGGCGAACCGCAAGCCGGTCGCTTCAATACATTAACTGTTAAAGTAGCCCCGGCCGTAACGCCGGGATCGTGACCCGTAGGCAGTGACCGCTACCGTGACCAGCAACCGGAGATTGGTGCTCACCGGCTTCGGCGTCGTGTCGCCGATCGCCACCGGTGCGGACGCCTTCTGGCCCGCACTCGCCGCCGGCACCCGCGGCGTGCGCACCATCTCGCACCTCGACGCCACCGAACTCCCCTCCCGCGTCGCCGGCGAGGTGCCCGCTTTCTCCGCCAAAGCGATGATGACGGAGACCAAGTACCGCAAAGAACTGAAGTCGATGGCGCGCACGGTGGAACTGGGCGTCATCGGTTCGCAACTGGCGATGGCGAACGCGGGGCTGGCGAAGGGCACGGTTCCGCCGCACCGCATCGGGATCGAGTTCGCGGCACTCATGGGCGCGACCGACCTGAACGACATGGCCGCGGCCGCCAAGCTCGCCTCTCCCGGCGGCGAACACACCGATTCGCGCGTGTGGGGTGCGAAGGGGTTGAACGAGATCACGCCCGTCTGGATGCTGAAGTTCCTGCCGAACATGCCCGCGTGCCACGCGACCATCCTGTACGACATGCAGGGGCCGAGCAACACGCAGATTCCGGGCGATTCCAGCGGCCTCGTCGCACTGGCCGAAGCGTCGCGCATCTTGCGCCGCGGGCTTGCAGACGTGATGCTCGTGGGCAGCAGCGAGGCCCGCATCAACCCGGTCACGCTGAGCCGGCACAACCTGTTCGTGCAGCTCACGAAGCGCAACGACGACCCGGCTGGCGCGATCCGGCCGTTCGACCTCACCCGCGACGGCACCGCGCCCGGTGAGGGCACCGCGGCGTTCACCCTCGAAACGCTCGAACACGCACAAGCCCGCGGCGCGAACATCTTGGGCGAAGTGGCGGGATGGGCCGCCGGCGTGGACCGCGGCTGTAAAGGGCCGGGCCTCGCCCGCGTCATCCACAACGCGCTCGCGCACGCGAAGGTGAGCGCCGCGGACATCGACCACGTGAACGCGCACGGCACCGGCACGACGGCCGGCGACGCCTTTGAAGCGCGCGGCATCGCGGAGGTGTTCGGCCGCGAAACGCCGGTGTTCGCCCCGCTCAGCCGGTTCGGGAACCTCGGCGCGGCGTCTGGGCTAATGGAACTCGCGTGCAGCGTGTTCGCCCTGAAGCACGGCGAACTGCCGCCGACGCTGAACCACAGCGAACCGGACCCGGCGTGCCCGATCGACGTTCACGTCGGCGCGCCCCGCCCGGTGACGAAGCCGTTCGCCCTGAAGGTGTCGTACACCCCGCTCGGCCAGTGCGCCGTCGCGGTGGTGAAGAAATGGCAGTGAGTGGCGCGCCGCGGTTTTCACCCCGAAGGGGTGCGACAACTTAGCCCGGTGCAACGCACCGGGATCGCGTGCAATAAGGCGCGTCAGGCCGAAGGCCTGAGACACGAGCGATTCGTTGCGCGTGTCGCACCCCTTCGGGGTGCCGCTGGTTGGTGTCGTTGTTCCCGGTGCGTTGCACCGGGCTAAGTTGTCCCGCCCCTTCGGGGCTAAGACGCTTGCGGCGGTTCGCGTTCGCGGTTCGAGATGGTCAACATGAAACGTCGTGTCGTCATCACCGGGATGGGCGTCATTACTCCGCTGGGGCACAGCCCGGCGGAGCTGTTCGCGGCGTCCGTGAAGGGCGAAACCGCGGTCGGCCCGATCACGCACTTCGACGCCAGCACGTTCCCCACCACGTTCGCGTCGCAGGTCAGCAACTTCGACCTCGCGAAGTGGATCGACCGTGCGAACCGGTTCGCCAACTGCGGCGTGAACACGCACTACGCGCTCGCCGCCGCGAAGCAGGCGCTCGGCGAAGCCGGCCTGCTCGACGCGAACACCGGCGACCGCTCGCGGATGGGCGTGTACCTCGGCAGCGGCGAGGGCAAGGAAGATTTCGACATCCTGACGAGCAGCACCGCGGCGGCCACAGCCGAAGGCTCGCGCGAGGCGAACATCGGCAAGGCGGTCGGGCTGCTGTTTCGGCGGCTGAACGGCCCGCAAGAGGCCGAACAGGAGATGTACTCGCCGTCGGGGTATCTCGCCAACGAGTTCGCGCTCGACGGGCCGTTCGCGTCGTGCCAGACCGCGTGCGCCGCGAGTTCGCAGGCCATCGGCGAAGCGATGGAGATGATCCGCGACGGCGAAGCGGACGTGATGCTCGCCGGCGGCTCGCACAGCATGATTACGCCGCTGGGCATCAGCGGCTTCAACCGGCTCACGGCGCTGTCGCAGCGGAACGACAGCCCGAAGACCGCGAGCCGGCCGTTCGACCTGACCCGCGACGGGTTCGTGATCGGCGAGGGCGCGGGCCTGCTGGTGCTGGAGGAACTCGAATCCGCCAAGGCCCGCGGGGCGAACATTATCGCCGAACTGACCGGGTACGGCACGACCGCGGACGCCTTCCGCATGACCGACCCGCACCCGGAGGGCCGCGGCGCGATCCGCTGCATGGCCGACGCGCTGGCCGACGCCCGGTTGCAACCCACCGACATCGGCTACATCAACGCGCACGGCACGAGCACGCAGGCGAACGACGCCGCCGAAACCGCGGGCATCAAAGCGGTGTTTAAGGATCACGCCTACAAGCTGCCGATTTCCAGCAGCAAAAGCATGCTGGGCCATCTAATCGCTGCGGCCGGCGCGGTGGAGTTGGTGATTACGGTACTGGCGCTGCGCAAGGGCGTGATCCCGCCGACGATAAACTACCAGACGCCGGACCCGGATTGCGACTTGGACTACGTGCCGAACCGCGCCCGCGAGGTGCGGTTCAAACACGCGCTCTCGAACAGCTTCGGCTTCGGCGGGCAGAACATCTCGCTGGTGGTCAGCGAGTTCGCGGGGTAGCCCGACCAACGAGCCGCAAGCGTAAGCGACGGTCTTGGGTGAGCACCGAAGGTCGCTTCCGGCTGGTGGGAACGCGAGCGAACGGGGTCGTCGCCGTGCCGCGTTTGCCGTTTTAGACCGTTGGCCTACCCCGAAAGATCACCGCGCCGGTGCGGTTTTCCGGTTGACGTTACGATTTGCGCTCTAGAATTACAGCTTTGATCGTCCCGCCGGGAGAACCCCGGTGAATTTCTGGCTCTGGATCGCGCTTGCCGTCCTCGCGGTGCCGCCCGGTGCGCGGGCCGCCGCGCTCGTTCTCGCCCGTTTGTTGGGGCCGCTGCGACCGCTGCTCGACCGGCTTCGCTGATCGTCCCGCCCGGAGGTTGTGCGTGGTTTTCTGGCTCTGGATCCTGATTTCCGTGCTCGCGGTGCCGCCCATCGCTTGGGGCTTGGGCATCGCGGTCGCTTACCTGTGGGTGCGGTGGAAGTACATCGGGTTCGTGACCCGGATCTTCCAAGAGAAGCCCCTGTTCGTCATTCCGCGCGGCGAGCCGGACCCGGCCGCCGAGGAAGTGACCGTCACCGCCGCCGACGGCCTCGCGCTCAAAGGCTGCTACCTCACCACCCCCGCGCCGCAGCGCCGCGGCGTCGTGCTGTTCGGCCTCGAGTACGGCTCGAACCGCTGGGCGTGCCGCCAGTACTGCGCCGCGCTCGTGGAAGCCGGCTACGACGTGTTCGCGCTCGAACCGCGCAACCAAGGCGACAGCGAGCGCGACCCCAACTACGAACCGCTCCAGTGGGTGACCGACCGCGACGTGTCCGACATGCGCGCGGCGGTCGCGTACCTGAAGGCGCGCCCGGACGCGGACCCGAACGGCATCGGGCTGTTCGGCATCAGCAAGGGCGGCAGCACCGGCCTCATCGTCGCCGCCGCCGATTCGTGGGTGAAGTGCCTCGTGACCGACGGCGCGTACGGCACGCACACCACGATGGTGCCGTACATGCAGCGGTGGATCCAGATTTACAGCGGCAAGCGCGTGATCCAGAAGGCGCTGCCGACGTGGTTCTACGGCCTCATCGGGGTGGTGGGCGTGAAGAAGGTGGCCCGCAACCGCGGCGTCACGTACCCGAGTGTCGAGAAGGCCGCGAGCCGGCTGAACCGCCCGCTGCTGATGATTCACGGCGAGGGCGACACCTACATCAAGCCGGAGATGGCCCGCGCCATCTTCACCCGCGCCGCCGGCGCGCCGAAGAAGTTGTGGCTCGTTCCGCAAGCCAAGCACAACCAAGCGCTGCACGTCGCCGGCGACGACTACGCGCGGCAGGTGGTGAGCTTCTTCGACCGGCACTTGGCCGAACTCGATGAACCGGCGATCCCGGTGGCGTAGCGCCTCGGCGAACCCCACCCCATGGGCGGCGGGTGCGGCGCGAACAAGCGATGCGGCGCGCGCGTGGTTTTGGATTTCGCCCTGAAGGGGCGCGCTTCCTCAGCCCCGGCCAACGGCCGGGGACAACCGCCGGCGCGTTTGCGGTCTGAAGGACCGCGCTTCGTACCTTGGGGCCGGAAGCGCGGTCCTTCAGACCGCAAGGCACGAAACGCACCCACCCCGGCCGTTGGCTGGGGCTGAGGAAGCGCGCCCCTTCAGGGCGAAAACGGCGCGTTCGCCGATTCGCTTTGCACCCACCGCCCTTGCGGGCGGGGTTCGCCAAACTCTCCTCACAGCCCGTGGCCCCGGTCGCGGGCTCGTTCGCGCGCGGGTGCCGAATGTCCCTCAAGCGCTTCCTGCTCGTTCGCCTCGGCCGGCTCCTCACCTACCCGGTGCGCCGCCAACTCCGCCGGTTCGACGCCGCGTGCGAAACCCCGCAAGCGGTTCAAGAACAGCTCCTCCTCAGCATCCTGCGCAAGCAACAGGACACGCAGTTCGGGCGCGATCACAAGTTCGCCAGCGTGCGCACAGTGGCCGAGTACCGGCACAACGTCCCGGTCGCGCCTTACGAATACGTTTCGCCGTACATCGAGAAGGTGCAAGCCGGCGACACGCGCGCGCTGCTCGCCGACCGGCGCGTGCTGCTGTTCGCGCTCACCAGCGGCACCACCGCGAGCCGGAAGCTCATCCCGGTTACGGACGATTACCTCGCCGCGTACCGCCGCGGGTGGAACATGTGGGGCGTGAAGATGTACCGCGACAACCGCGGTCGCAAAATCGCCATGCGCCCCATCGTGCAACTCGGCGGCGACCCGGAAGAGTTCCGCACGAGCGCCGGCATTCCGTGCGGGAACCTGTCCGGTTACACCGCGATGGTGCAGAAGCGGCTCATCAAGTGGATGTACGCCGTTCCGTACGTGACCGGGAAAATCAAGGACGCGAAGGCCCGGTACTACGTCGCGCTGCGGTTCGCCATCGGGCGCAACGTGTCGCAGTTCATGGCCGCGAACCCCAGCACACTCGTGCAACTCGCGCGCACGCTCGACGCCGAAAAAGAGCACCTGATCCGCGACCTGCGCGACGGCACCCTGCGCGCGGACCTCGACATCCCGGCGGACGTGCGCGCGTACCTCGCGCCGCGCGCGAAGCGGGACCGCGCCCGCGCGAACGAACTGGACGCGGTCGCCGCGGGCTTGGGCCGATTGTTCCCGATGGACGTGTGGCCGAGCGAGGGCACCGTCATCAACTGTTGGACCGGCGGGAGCATGGGGCCGTACCTGCGCCAGCTTCCGCGGTACTACGGCGAACCGCCGGTTCACGACCTCGGCTTGCTCGCCAGCGAGGGCCGCTTCACGATCCCGCTATCCGGCGGAACCGCGAGCGGCGTGCTCGACATCTGGAGCCATTACTTCGAGTTCGTACCAGAAGGGGAAATCGATCTGCCGCAGAAAACGGTGCTCGGCGCGCACGAACTGCAAGAGGGCAAGAGCTACTACATTCTGCCGACGACGACCTACGGGCTGTACCGCTACCACATCTCGGACCTCGTGCGCGTGACCGGGTTCCACGGCAAAACGCCGCTCGTGGAGTTCCTCGGTAAGGGCAGCCGGTTCGCCAACCTCACGGGCGAGAAGCTCAGCGAGTACCACGTCACGAAGGCGATGGACGCCGTCGCGAAACGCGTGACGCAACCGATCACCGCGTACAGCGTCGCGCCGGTGTGGAGCGACTCGCAACCGTATTACGCGCTCTTCCTCGAAGAGCCGGACGCGGCGAACGCGGAGCAGTTGAAGTACTTCCTGCGCGAAGTGGACGCGCAACTCGGTGTGGAGAACATCGAGTACGCGGCGAAGCGCGAGAGCGGGCGCTTGGGCGCGCTCCGCGCCGCGCTGATTCCGCCGGGCGCGTGGGCCGCGTGGGACAAAGCGCGTCTCGCGCAAACCGGCGGCAGCCCGGAGCAGTACAAGCACCCGTGCCTCATCGGCGACCTCAAGTTCCGCGACACCGTGCAAGTGCTGCGCGAGGTGGTGACGTAGCGCCGCGGCTACTTCTTCTTGATCGGCCCGCCCCCGTTCGGGCTGAGCCGCTTCCACCAGTCCGGGCCTTCCTTCTCGATCTCGGCGTTCAGCGCTTTCAGCTTCTTCGTCAGCTCCGCGAGCTTCTGAGGCTCCTTCGCACTCAGCTCGGTCTCTTCCTTCGGGTCGGCCTTCAGGTTGTACAGTTCGATCTTGCTGAAGTCTTGAGCCGCGAGAATCTTGAAATCGCCGTCGCGTAGCGCCATGTGCAGGTTGTTCGGGGCCATGTTCAGCCGCCAGTACAGCGGCACCTTGCGCTCAACGGCGTCGGCCTTCCCGGTCAGCACCGGAAGCACGTTCGCGCCGTCGATGACCCGGTCCGCCGGGACTTTCGTGCCGCACGCGTTGAGCATCGTCGGGAACACGTCGCTGCCAATCACGGGCGCGTCGATCACCGAACCGGGTTTGATGTGACCGGGCCACCGCGCGAGGCCGGGTACGCGGATCCCGCCCTCGTACATCGCGCGCTTGCGCCCGCGCAAGCCGCCCGTGCTGCCGCGGGTGCGGTTCTTCAGCCCGTCGCCCTCCGGCCCGTTGTCCGAGGTGAAGAACACGAACGTGTTCTCGGTGAGTTTCTGCTCGTCGAGCGCCTTCATCAGTTTGCCAAAGGCGTGATCCATCTGCGTGACGTTGCCGTGGTGCTGTTGGAAGTCTTCGGGCATGCCGGCGTAGGGCTTCATGAACTCCGGGTCGCTCTCGATGGGCAGGTGCGGCTCGTGCGTCCACACCGCGAGGAAGAACGGCTTAGCCTTGTCGCGCTTGGTCGTCAGCCAGTCGATCGCTTCGCCTACGACGAGCGGCGCGGAGAAGCCTTCGAGCTTTCCGACCGGCTTCCCGTTGCGCACGAAGTTGGTCGGGTTCTTGTGGCTCGGGCCGGCGTTGTTCTGCGTCGCCATCCAGTGGTCGTACCCGTGATCGCCCGGTTGCGGTTGGTCCGGGCTGTTGAACTTGCCGTTCAGGTGCCACTTGCCGACGTGCGCGGTCGCGTAGCCGCTCTCTTTCAGCACCTTCGGCATCGTGAGTTCGCTCGTGCGCAGGTGAACCTCCGCGTTCTCGGCGATCCACGTGTACACACCGTTCCGGTGCGGCGTGCGGCCGGTGAGGATCGCGCTGCGCGACGGCGAGCACACGGCGCTCGCGGAGTAACACTGCGTGAGCCGCGCGCCCTGTTTGGCGAAGGCGTCGAGGTTCGGAGTCTGAATCTTCGGGTGCCCGTAGCAGCCGAGGTCGCCGTAGCCGAGGTCGTCGGCGAGGAAGACGATCACGTTCGGTTTCGCGTCGGCCGCGCGTGCCGGCGACCCGGCGAGCGTGAGCGAAACCGCAACGAAGAGCGCGCGCAGCATGGGAGCGTTCCGTGGGAGGGAGCCGCGAATGATACCGCGCCGCGCGCGCCGGGTGAAGCGTTGACCCGCGGCGCGTTTCGTGCGAACCTACACGCCTTGCCGCTCCGCACCTCCGGGCCGCTCCCATGACGCTCTCCCGCATCCTTCCGCCGTTCGTTCTCGCCGCGCTTGTGTTCGCACCGTTCACCGCCGCGCAAAAGGCCGCGGCACCGGGCACCGACTACGCCGACGTGAAGGCAATCGTTCAGAAGTACTGCCTCTCGTGTCACTCCGCGAAGGCCAAGAAGGGCAGTCTCGACCTCGAGCGCTTCGCCACAACCGCGGACCTGCGCAAAGACGCAAAGGTGTGGGAGGGCGTGATCGAGCAGATGGAAGCCGGCGAGATGCCGCCGAAGGACAAGCCGCAACCGACCGCCGAAGAGCGCAAAAAACTGATGGAGTGGACGCGCGCGTTCCTCGATGCCGAGGCGAAATCGCGCGTCGGCGACCCCGGGCGGGTTCCGCTGCGGCGGCTCAGCAACGCCGAGTACGACTACACGATCCGCGACCTCACCGGCGTCGATCTGCGACCGGCGCGCGAGTTCCCGGCCGACGGCGCGGCGGGCGAGGGCTTCACCAACGCGGCCGAAGCGCTCGCGGACGTGTCGCCGACGCTGCTGAACAAGTACCTCAACGCCGCGAAAGGCATCGCGGACCACGCGGTGCTGCTGCCGGACGGGTTCCGCTTCAGCGCGTCCAAAACGCGCCGCGACTGGACCGACGAAGTGGTGCGCGACCTCAAGCGCGCCTACGCGCCGTTCGCCGCGAACGCGGGCAAACTGAACTTCGCCCCGTACATCGTCGCAACGATTCGCCACCGCGATGCGCTCACTCGCGGTGCGTTTGCAGAAGTGGCGACCAAAGAGAAACTGAACGCGAAGTACCTCGCGGCGGTGTGGGACGCGCTCACGGCGAAGGAGCCGTCGCACCCGCTGGATTCGGTGCGCATGCGGTGGAACGTCGCGACCGAGAAGGACGCGCCCGCGGTCATCGCGGAAATCGCGCAGTGGCAGAGCGCGCTGTGGAAAACGGTGCGCGTGGGCAACTACTTCCAACCGGTCGGCGCGGGCTACGCGGAGGCGCTGTCGCGGCAAATCCCGGTCGATCCGCCTTCGAGTGAAAGTGTGCAACTGCGCGTTCCGGCGCGGCCCACTGGTGGCGCGCGCGACGTGACGTTGTACCTCACCGCGTCCGAAACCGGTGCAGCCGGCAAGAAGGTGCAATGGAGCGCGCCGCGATTCGAGGCCGCGGGCAAACCGCCGCTTCTGTTGCGCGATTACGCCACCTTCGGCGGCGCGTTCGAACTGGACTACGCCACCGCCTTCGGCGACACCGCGAGCTACCTCAAGGCGGCCGTCGAGTTGGTGAATGACAAGGCGCTGACACTCGCGCGCGTCGCGGAGGCGCACAAGTTGGACGCGACGCGGCTCGGCAACTGGGTGAACGCGCTCGCGCTCGAACCGCGCGCGAAGGACGCCGGCACAACCGCCGCGGTGCCGCTCACGCTACTGGAAGAGAAGACGCCACGGAACCCAGAGCAACCGTACATCAACGGTTGGCGCAAGAAAGGCACCGATCTGCCGTCGCTCGTCACCAACGCCTCGGACGCGGCGAAGGCGATTCCCGGCACGGTGCCGGCGCGCGGGGTGGCGGTTCACCCGCTGCCGCAAGAGTTCGTCGCGGTGGTGTGGCGCAGCCCCGTCTCCGGTTCAGTGGAAATTGCGGCGCACATCAAACACGCGCACCCGGCGTGCGGGAACGGCGTGGCGTGGTGGCTCGAACACCGCCGCGCCGGGCGCGCGACGGCGCTCGGCGCGGGCGCGATCGACCTTGGCAAAGAGGCCAAGCCGCCGGCCCGCGCTGTGAAGGTGGAGAAAGGCGACGAGATTGTCCTCGCGGTGGACGCGCGCGACGCGAACCACGCCTGCGACCTGACCGCGATTGCCTTCGCGCTCACTTCCGACGAAAAGCCGGCCCGCAAGTGGGACTTGGCCGCGGACATCGCCAACGACGTGCAAGCTGGGAACCCGCACGCGGACAAACACGGGAACGCGGAGGCGTGGCGGTTCGTGCGCGGCGCGTCCAAAGGTGCCGCGCCGAAGTCGCCGTTCCCGCCGGACTCGGTGCTCGGCCTCTGGCGCGCCGCGGCGGCCGACGCGAAGCGCGCCGACGAGCTACCGAAGTTCGCGGAGCGCGTGCAAGCGGTACTCAGCGGCCCGCGCCCCGCCGCGGCTTCTGATGCCGCGGTGTACGACGCGCTCGTTGCGGCCGATTCGCCGCTGTTCGCGGGCGTGGACGCGACGAAGTTCGCCGCGCGCCTCAAAGGCGCGGCCTACGGCCTGAACACAGAGCGCTTCACCGAAAGCGGCTCGCTCGTCACCGACACCAACTTCGTGCTCGCGGTGAAACTCCCGGCGGCGCTGCTCGCGGCCCGCGACTTCGTGGTGGATGCCAAGTTCGAGGGCGCGAACGGTGAGCGCGTGGTGCGCGTGCGCGCCGGCACGACGCCCGATATGCCGTGGCACCCCACCGCGCTCGCCGGTGCCGGTGCGAAGAAGCTCACCGCGGGGCACGATGCGTTCCGCAGTGTCTTCCCGCTGTTCTTGTGCTTCCCGGCGGTGGTGCCCGTTGACGAGGTGGTGTCACTGAAGATGTTCCACCGCGAAGACGAACCGCTCGCGCGCCTGTTCCTTTCGCAAGATGAGGGCGCGCACCTCAACAAATTGTGGGAGCAGTTGCGGTTCGTGAGCCGGCAGCCGGTCGCGGAGAACGATTACCTCCCGCAGTTCATCGGGTTCGTCACGCAGGACCAACCGAAGGCGATGGTGACGTACTTCGAGGGTCAGCGCCCGGTGTTCCAGAAGCGCGCCGATGCGTTCCTGAAGGACGAAACCGCCGCGGTGCCGAAGCAACTCGACGCGCTCGTTGCGTTCGCGTCGCGCGCGTACCGCCGCCCGCTGACCGCGAAGGAAACCGCCGACCTCCGCGCGCTCTACCAAACCGTGCGCGACAAAGGCGCGAGCCACGACGAAGCGTTTCGCGGCGTGCTGAGTCGCGTGCTGGTGTCGCCGGCGTTCCTGTTCCGCATCGAAGCCGCGCCGCCGGGCAAAGAACCCGCGGCGGTGAGCGATTGGGAACTGGCGTCGCGCCTCAGCTACTTCTTCTGGGCGAGCAGCCCCGACGACGAACTGCGCGCGCTCGCCGCCGCCGGTAAACTGCGCGACGACACGGTGCTCGAAGCACAAGCGAAACGCATGATCGCCGATCAGCGTTCGCGCGCACTCGCGGTCGAGTTCGGCACGCAGATGATCCACGTTCGCGGGTTCGACGAGTTCAACGAGAAGAACGAGAAGCTGTTCCCCACCTTCGACGCCAAGCTGAAAGCCGCCTTATACGAAGAGGCGATTCTGTTCTTCCACGACCTCTTCCGCGCGGACCGCCCCGTAACCGCGATGCTGGACGCGGACCACACGTTCCTGAACGCGGACCTCGCGAAGCACTACGGCGTGCCCGGTGTGAGCGGCCCGGAGTGGCGGCGCGTGGACGGCGTGCGCAAGTTCGGGCGCGGCGGCATTCTGGGCTTCGGCAGCGTGCAGGCGAAGCAAGCGGGGGCGTCGCGCACCAGCCCGGTGTTGCGCGGCAACTGGGTGGTGGAAACGCTGCTGGGCGAGAAGCTGCCGAAGCCGCCGCCGAACGTGCCGCAACTGCCGGAAATGGAAGGCGCGGACAAGCTGAGCATGCGCCAGCTCGTGGAGCGGCACGCGAAGGACGCGAACTGCGCGTCGTGTCACGTGCGCATCGACCCGTTCGGCTTCGCGCTGGAGCGCTACGACCCGATCGGCCGGTTGCGCGACAAAGACCTCGGCGGCTTGGCGCTCGACACAAACGTGAAGCTCCGCGACGGCACAGCGTTCGACGGCATCGACGGCCTCCGCACCTACCTGCTCACCAAGAAGAAGGACGTGCTGGTGCGCCTGTTCTGCAAGCGCCTGCTCGGTTACGCGCTCGGCCGCTCGGTGACGCTCTCCGACACGGCGTTGCTAGACGAAATGGTGCGCGCCCTGAACGCGAACGACGGCAAAGTAAGCGCCGCCGTGCGCGCGGTCGTGCTGAGCGCACAGTTCCGCAAAGTCCGCGGCGCAGACTTCGGGGAGTGACCGCGACAGTGTGCGAAGCGGCGACTTGTGCCGCTTCGCACGCGACGGTAAAGTGAATGAGAGGTCGAAATTGCGGCGCAGATTCTGAGGACGACCGCAAGAATGTGACAGGAAGTTCTGCAATGGCATTTAACCGCGACGAGGTAGCAGACCTTCTGGCGAAATGCCATCGGCGTTGCTGCATTTGCCACCGCTACTGTGGGGTCAAGATCGAAACGGACCACATCATCCCACAGGCTGATGGTGGGGGACGATGGTATCGAGAACGCAATTCCGGTCTGTTTCGACTGTCACGCTGAGATACATAGCTACAACGTCGAGCACCCGCGTGGTCGGAAATTCACTCCGCGGGAGCTAACCAAGCACAAAGAGCAATGGCTGAAGTTATGCCAAGACTCGCCGGATAAAGTACTCTTAACGCCTCGAGCCACGGACACAGAGGTTGGCCCACTCCAAGCGCTCGTTGACGAGATATCTTACAACCTTGAGGCAGCGGACTTGGCATCCAACGGTCACATTGGTTGCCCCTTCCGAACTCAGCAATTTGATCGAGCTATTCAAACTGGCTCACTCTCCCTTCTTTCTCCTGTTCTGAAAAATGCGATTATCAAGGCGTATGCCGCGGTGGGCAAGACGCACATAGCCACGCTTGGTCAGGCGAAGGCTTTCGCAGAGCACGTTCATCAGGAAGGCGTATGGAAGATGTTCGGAGCAAACGCTGAGGGCGAAGAGTGCTTACGACTATTGAAAGACGCGCAAGAACAACTCGTTTCATTTCTTCGGGGCGCGCCGGCGGGAACCACTGAGTAATGCAGAGCAGGCCGCTTTGACCGAGCGATGATTTCAGTCGTTCGCGCACCTCGGTTGACATTTCACCGTGACTGAACGTATTATCACATTGAAAGCCCGCGGCGCGCTTGGCCGCGGGTGCGTGGAAGGTGCGCCCGTGCGGAACTTCGCGCGTGCCGCGGCGCAATCCGGTTCGCGCCGCGAACGGAACCTCGGCACACGTTGCGGCGCAAAGGACGCGCTGCGACGTTTGAAAGGCGCGCGCACTGCGAACTCGGAAAGAGTCGCATTTCTTCAAATTCGCCTAGAAAATGCAACTGTTCGTCGCGGCGTTCGTTGACCCACCACACGCAACAGGGTAGGCTGCGGGTATGGACTACGCGCACCTCATCACCATCGAGCCGGGCAAGCGGAGCGGGCAGCCGTGCATCCGCGGGCTGCGCATGACCGTGCGCGACGTCCTTGAATACCTTGCCGGCGGCATGACCGCGGACGAAATCATCGCCGACTTCCCCGACCTGACCGCCGAAGACATTCGCGCGTGCCTCGCGTTCGCGGCCGACCGCGAGCGCCGGCTGTGGGTGGTCCCGGCCGCATGAGGCTCCTCTTCGACCAGAACCTGTCTCACCGGCGGCAGTTGCGGCGCTGCTCCGCTCGCGGCTGGCGGACATCGAATCGTTCGAGGTCGACCCGACCGCGTCGTTCCTCGCCTTGTCGTGAATCGTTCGCCCACCTCGGTTGACATTTTACCAAAACTGAACGTATTATCATTACTGAAGCCCGCGGCGCTTGGTCGCGGGTGGGTGGAAGGTGCGCCCGCGCGGTACATAGC
>JALHNS010000144.1:0-1747 GCA_022843445.1 Gemmata sp. | reverse complement strand
CGAAGTTCCGCGCGGGCGGAAGGCACCACACGTCGCAGCGCGACGCGTGGAAAGTGCGCGCGTCGCGAACTCGGAAGGGGGCGCGTTTCGCCAAATTCGCCTCGAAAATTGCAATCTCGCTCCTGCGACGAGCTTCAGAAACCCTCGCTCGCGTGTTGGGTTCGGTTCAGTGCCTGAAAGTCCGCGGCTTTGTCCGCAGAGGGATACCGGTTGGAGGCGCGGCGTGGCTGTTGAACATCTCATCCGGCAGATACGCGCGTACCCGACGGCCGACCAAGCTACAGCGGTCGAGCGGTTAGCCGAACACGAGACGACCCCGATCTGCGGTCACGGGCAGTGGAAGTGGGCGTTCGGTTGGACCACCCACGGCTCGCGGAGTTGTGTACCAAGTTGCTCGCCGACCCGGTGTGGTACGTTCGGGGTTCGGCCTGCGAGTGTGTGTACTTCGCGTCGGTAGCTGTGCCCGCTGCCCTGCTGCTCGTGCTGGTCGAGTTCGACCCGCACGAGTACGTCCGGTACTGGGCGGCGCTAGCCCTCGGGCGGGCTGCCGCATCGGCGGACGTGCCGCGGATGCTTGTACTCCAGCCGTAGTTGGTGAAAATCGCTTGAACCGCGCAATTCCGGCGAGGCCCGAACCGCTCAGAAGTGCCGCCATTCCCGCGCGGCGTCAGGCGGCTCGCGGACAAGTACGGCTGGAGGACTCGGCGAAATTCTGCCGCCGCTCCGCGGCTCAAGTCAGGTCGTGTC
Organism: Gemmata sp.; assembly: GCA_022843445.1. Classification (GTDB taxonomy): domain Bacteria; phylum Planctomycetota; class Planctomycetia; order Gemmatales; family Gemmataceae; genus Gemmata. The sequence continues at coordinate 1,000 of JALHNS010000144.1, read as the reverse complement.
TACTTCGCGGTGAACGGGCGCTCGGTCAGCTTCGCCACCGGGCGCAGCGGGATCGGCTTGAACACGTCCACCTCGAACGGCTCGCCCACGCGGTTCCCGCACACGTCTTCGAGCGCGTCGTCGATCACCAGTTTGTAGTCGCCGCGGGCCCACGGCTTGTCCGGCGCGAACGCCACCACGCGCTCGCCCCCACCCACGCTGATCGCGCCCGGCACGCGCGCGCCGGTCGCGTCCGTCACCCAGAGCATGCGGCTCAGGAGCGCGCGGTCGAGCGGCTTCGCCAAGCGCACGAGCACCGGCGCGTCGGAGCCGGCGCGCGGGGGCGTCAGCTTCCACTGGTTCGGCCACACCGGTTCGTCGTCCGGGGCGGTCGCGGCGAACCGCTTCGTGAACCCCTCCAGCAGCGGGCGGCCCTCAGCGTCCGGCCACGTCCCGTCGATCTCCAGCGTGTAGCGGCGGCCGGCTTCGAGGATCGGCCCGAGTTCCTCGCGCGGCACCAGTCCGCGCTTCACGCGCCCCGGGTCGAACAGGTACGTGAGCCGCAGGCCGTCGGCGGTCCACAGCTCTTCGTCCAGTTCGAGGAACGGCCGGTTCACGACCGTGCCGTCGTCGCGCACCAGTTTCACGCGCGAGTACACGTCGCCGCGCTTCACCGGCGCGGAGAAGTGGACGTACACCCGCAGCGCGTTTTCGGGGAGGGCGCTGCCAGACGGGTACACGCTCAGCACGCGCGCCCGCGGGCCGGGCGGGGGCTTCGGCACTTGCGCCACGAGTTGGAACCGTTCCCCGCCCACAACGAGCGCGGCGCGGTACCTCACACCGGGCAACAGCGGGAAATCCGGCACGAACCGCAGCACGCCGTCGGCGGCGCTCCACGTGCCGCCCAGCGCCGGCGCGCCGTCGGTATCGACCGACAGGCGCGCGACCTTCGCCCAGTCGTCGGGCGCCAGTTTGGCGGTCGCGAGGTCCGCGACCGCCTTGGCGCTCAGCCCGCGCACTT
>JALHNS010000143.1 GCA_022843445.1 Gemmata sp. | reverse complement strand
GCGACGCACCGCACCGGGCCGGCGTGCGGCAGGTTGTGCGGCACGGCGGAGCGCCCCGCGGCCCGCGACAGGTTCGGGTCCCACACCAGCGCCGCGCCGTCGGCCCCGGTCGAAACCACGAGCGGGCCGTCCGGGTGCGCCGTGACCGCCACGCCCGTTACCGCCTGCCGGTGGTTCTTGTGCCCCGTGCCCGCGGCGCTGGGTACCGCCGGTTCCACATACACGGTGTCGCCGCGGCGCACCGCGTCGCGGTACTGCGCGTCTAACCGGCCCTCGATGCGCACCCGGTCGGTGGCCTCGATCTCCATGATCTTCTCGCCGGCCTTCACCACTTGCCCGGGCCGCCGGTCGATGCTGCGTATGACACCGTTCACGCGCGATTTGATCTTGTGCCGCGCGAGCACCACGTTGGCCTCGGCCAAGTCCGCGACGCTCTTGGCGATGGTCTGCTCCGCGTTCGCCTCGTTCTCGCGGAACCGGGCGAGCGTGAGCATCGCGTCCAGAAACGCGGTGACCGTTTCCGCGTTCCTCTTGTACCCCTCTTCGGCGATGCTCGCGCGCCGCTCCGCCCCCTTCACCGCCTCGGTCGAGAACTTGAGAGCGCTTTCGGCGGAGCTTTTGATCTTTTCCGCACCCTTGATGCGCGCGGCGACCAGTTGGTCGTCGAGAATCACGAGCACGTCGCCGACGGACACCGGGTCGCCGTCGTTGAGCCGCTTCATCGGAACCGGCGGGTTCCCCGTGTCGCGCGGGTGGTACACGACGACGTTCTTGAGGTCCTTCTTCTCGCGCTGCAGGCGCTCCAACTCGCCCGGCTTGAAATAGGTGGCGACCAGTTCGATCAGCCCCTCGGTTTCGGCGTTGACGATCTGCCGCTCCTCGAACTGCACGAGGCCGTTCGGGACCACGAGCGGTTCGCGGATGACGCCCGCGGCCGGGTACTTCGGGGCCGCTTGCGGCGCGTACAGGAACCCGGTCACGTCCGCGAGCGCGACCGCCGTCGGCGGCGCGGTCGTGGGGCTGGCCTTTGGTGGCGTGCCGCCTTTGTTGCAACCGCCGGCGAGAGCGGCGACCGCGACCAGTAGGCCCGCGGCCGAAAGGGTGCGCGTGTTCACAGTGATCCCTCCCGAGTGTGCGACGCAACCGATTGAGCCGCTGTCGCGGTGCGACGCCGCGCGTCGCATTTAACCGCGGCTGGCGCCGGGCCGCGATTCGGCCCGGGGCGGCTCGCGCTAGAAGAAGAAGATCACCTTCTCGTAGAACCACTCGTACACGCCGTGGAACAGGGTGTAGCCGAGGGCGTGCTTGCCGCACCGCACGCGGGTGCGCACTTCGAGACCGGTGACGAAGAAGTCGCGCGGCACCCACTTGCTCTCGTCGATACCGGGCAGGTTGAGCTTCACGTAGCACGGGACCACCGGCTCGTTCTCGTCTTGGTCGTTCTTGTTCGGCACGGCTTCCGCGCCCATCTCGTCGCGGTACAAGCGGCCCTCGTAGCTCGCGTCCGGTTGGCTGGCGAGCAGCACGTCCACGACGAGGTACTGGCGCTTGCCCTTCACCGGGTCGTCCTCGGTGAAGTGGGCGTCCGGGTTGGCGAAGGCGTTCAGGATTTGGCCCACGTTGCGCTGCGGGATGTCCTGCTTGATGTGCCACGGGCCGTCCACGTTGCCCACGCGGTACAGCTCTTCGTTGGTGCGGAACGTGCGGCCCTTGAGGTTCTCGCGGCGGTCGTCGTTCAGCACGGTCCAGCGCCCCCCGCCCTTGAGCGGCGGCGCGACCGCGCGGAAGAACCCGATGCCGCGGGTGTTCGGCCGGCCGTCGTTGAACTGGGCGTCCAGCGCCGCGAGCTGCCGGTCGGCGAGTTGCACCTCGAGTTCGCCCTCCTTCAGTTGCGTGTCGAGGCGCAGGCGGTCTTCGTCCTTGAGCGCGCGCAACAGGCTCTCCGCCCCGCGCACTTTCCCCTCCGCCCGGCTGCGCTCGCCGAGAACCTTCACCTGATCGGCTTGCAGGTTCGGGCTGGTGAGCACGGCCATTTCGTAGCGCGGGTCGATGATCTGGCCGGGCCGCACCCGCACCTCCACCACCTGCCCTTCCATCGGCGGGAACACCTTCTGCAACTCCACCGGTTGCAATTGGCCCTTCGCTTCCATGCGCAGCGTCGCGGGCACCGCGGTCATGGTGCCGATGAGTACCGCGAGCAGCACCACCGCGCCGACGGCGTAGAACCGGCGCTTCCCGCCCAAGCCCTCTTGGAGCTTCGCGAGGGGCCACCAGAGGAACTTGAGCGGCACGCGCTTCATCTCGGCGGCGTTGTACAGCGCCGGGGCGGCGTGCTTCGCCACCACGTCCAACCGCTGAACGATCGGCTCCACCTGCTCCGGCGGGTTGTACACCTCCATCACCAGCACGGCGCGGGCGGGCTTGGTCTTGTCGGTCTCGCGCTCGTCGCGCACCGGTTGCACGATGAGCAGTTTGGGCTGACTCTCGTGCAGGTAGTCGTCCAGCGCGGTTGCCACCGCGGGCGGCAGGCCGGGGTCCTTTTCGCCCTTAAACGTGAGCGTGTCGCCCCACTGAACGACCGACTCCATGAGCGCGCGCAAGCGGCGCACGTGGGTGCTGGCCTTCTCGACCACGTCGGCCCCGCTGACCGCTTCGACCGTGACGCGGGTGCGGTCGTGCCGAACGCCCACGCACAATCGGTCGCACTCGATCAGTTTGCGGCCCTCGTTGGCGACGTGGTACGCGACTTCCGTCGGGTTCAGGCTGCCGTGAATCTGCCGCGCGAACGCTTCCACCTGCGCGTAGGTCTTCTCGACGCCCGCGGCGGCCCGCACGTTGCTGAAGTTGTGGTACTGGCTCGCGTAGCCGGCCATCTGGAACGCGTAGTTCAAGAAGGTCGGGTACAGGCGCGGGTCGTGCGTCGCGTCTTGGAAGATTTCCAAGATGCCGATGGGCTGCTTGTCGGGCGAGACGATGGGCGCGAACAGCGCGAAGTGGTCGGTCAGGTTCGCGGGCGGCACCGGGCCGGGTTCGCCGGGGCCGGGCGGCATGCGGCCGTTCGGTTCGAGCAGGATCGGGCGCGGCGGCGCGGCCTGAAACACCTGCCGGAGCACCTCGTTGTGGCACTGGCGCGCGCCGCGGCGGCCGTCCAAGTCCACTTTGTCGAGGTTCTGCTGGCAGGCCAGTTGCAGGAACCCTTGGGGCGTCCGCAGCCAGACGGCCCCCGCCGGCGCGTCGATCGCGCCGAGCGTGCGCTCGAGGAACTGCTTGTAGAACTCGGTGGGCGCGAGCGCGGAACCGGCCAGTTGGCCCCCGGAGGCGAACGCGTCTTCGATCTGGCGCGCGTACTTGGCGCGGGCGTCACCCCCGCCACCGGCGGTGCCGCTCGCAGTGGTGCTTTCGGCCGTGGCGGGTGGGTTCACGAGAGCCTCGTAGCGAGTGTGTGTGGGCGCACCGGCCGCGCCGGATGATGCGACTATACCTCGGAAACCGGCCCGCGGGAAGCGCGCGCCGGCCACCAAATACTGCGCACTACGCGCCCGGGTGCTGGCGCTCCCACGTCAGAATGTGGTGCATCAGGTCGCCGGGGTCCATGTCCGAAGGGGGCAGCGGCCAGTCGAACCGCTCGGATGCGGCGAGCTGAATTGCGGCCCCGCGGTCGAACGGATCGGACCACAGTTGCACGAACCGGCCGATCGCGCGCCCGCGGCGGCACAGACGGTCCACGCAGTCCCACGCGTCGTCTTCGGTGCGGGCCGCGCGCGCCAGCAATTCGGTCCAGTCCGCGAGCCACTCCACCAGCATGCGCGCCTCGATGTCGCCCAACCCCCGGGTCAGTGCCTCGTCGCGCAGCACCGACCGCACCAAATCGTCGCACGGAATCGCCATTCCGCCCCCCGGCCTGTCGTTCGTCCGACTGGACTGCTGCGACGCGCGCCGGCGGCTCCCCCGAACCGCCGGCGCTTCCCCCTCACGTCGTCGCCCGTGCGCGGCGTATATCGGCGAGTCGCGCGCGTCGCAAGCGGACCTGCGCGCGACGCGCGCACCGCACGCGCCGGCGCGGAACTTGGGCCGTTCGGTAAAGCCGCGAAGTGGCGGGTTAACCTCCCCGCACTTCCCTTCGCGGTCGTTCGCGGTACACCAATCGCGTCCCGTTCACGAGGAAAAACACATGTCCCGGTTCGCACCGCTCGCGGTTCTCGCCCTCGCGCTGCTCGGCACCGCGCGCGCCGCCGACCCCACCACCGATACGCTCGACACGGTGAAAAAAAATGTCGCGGACGGGAAAGCCGTGCTCGTGGACGTGCGCGAACTCGCGGAGTGGAAAGACGGGCACCTGAAAGGCGCGAAACACATCCCGCTTTCGGAACTGAAGGCCGGCACCGACGCCGAAAAGCTGAAGAAGCTCCTGCCGGAGAAGGGCGCGATCTACTTGCACTGCGCCGCGGGCAAGCGGTGCCTCGCGGCGGCCGACATCCTCAAGAAACACGGCTACGACGTGCGCCCCCTGAAGGACGGCTTCGGCGCGCTCGTGAAAGCCGGCTTCCCCGAAGACAAGTGACGCGCGGGTGCGAACGACTGCCGCTCGATCCCCCCCGCGCGCCGGCGGGGCGACCGGCGCTGAATACCCGAGCGCCAAGAGACGGCGCTCGCGGGTCGAAATCTGTTCTAGTCTCATGTTAGGTTCCCCCCGCGACCTCGGCGGAAAGTCGTCTTGGTGCCACCGGAAGTGATGATCCGCATCGCGGGCTTGCGCGTGCTGTACGGCACGTTCGCCGCGGTGGACGGACTCGACCTCGACATCCGCCGTGGCGAACTGTTCGGGCTGCTCGGCCCCAACGGTGCCGGCAAGTCCACCACCATTCGCGTGCTAATCGGCCAGCGCCGCCCCAGCGCCGGGGCCGTGAGCGTGGACGGCTTGGACGTGGTGCGCGAGTGGGCCGAAATCAAACCGCGGTTCGGCTACGTGCCCGACCGCGAGAACCACTTCGAAGAGTTCAGCGGGCGCAAGAACCTCGAGTTCTTCGGCGAACTGTACGCGGTGCCGCGGTTGCGCGTCGAAGAAGCGCTCTCGATGGTGGAACTGGACGAAGTCGCGCACCTGCCGGTGAAGGGCTACTCGCTCGGCATGCGCAAGAAACTGCTCCTAGCGCGCGCGCTGTTGCACGAGCCGAAGGTGCTCTACCTCGACGAACCGACCGCGAACCTCGACATCCGCTCCGCGGACGTGGTCCACGGCATCTTGCGGGAGCGCGTGAAGCGCGGCGGCACCGTCGTGATGACCACCCACGACATGGACGAGGTGGAGAAGATTTGCGACCGCGTGGGGATCGTGTGCCGAGGAAAGCTCGTGGCGCTGGATTCGCCGCTGGCGCTCAAGCAGCAGCACACCGAGCGCAAGGTGGACGTGATTGCCACCGGCGGCGCGCGGCTCGTGTACGACATGGACAACGCACAGCAGCGCGCGGAGTTGGGCGCGCTGATCGCGACCGGCGGCGCGGCGAGCGTGCGCACCCGCGAGTTCGACTTCCACGCGACCTTCTTGAAGCTCACGGGGCTGGCTTTCGAGTAGGGCCGTGTGCCGTCGAACCGCCGGCGCGAGCCGGCGGTTCAACCGGACCGTTCACCCAGCGAACAACTCACCGATGCGCGGCTACATCATCAAGGCGCTCTTGAAGAAAGAGTTCGCCCGGCACATGGCGAATCGCGGCGGTGTCGCGCTCGCGGTGCTGCTCGTCGCGGCGGCGGTGCTCCTCAGCGTGTTCGCGCCGCAAGAGGCCGCCACCGCCGCCGGCACTCAAATGGTGGGCGGCGTTCACCACTGCTACATCGACTTCGACAAAGAAGCGCCGCTGATCGCACACCTCAAGGCGCACGTGCCGCCGGAACTGAAGGCCGCGATCATCTTCCGCGAGGTGCCCCCGAAGCGCATCGGGGCGCTCGTGCCGTCGCCGACCGGCACCGGGAGCGTGCAACTCACGTTCACCGGCGAACCGGGCAAACCGGTACTGGACGTGTACGTGTGGCACCCGGACGGCAGCCCGGAGGCGCTGGCCACCTACGAAGCGTGGTTCTGGAAGGAAGTGCGCCGCGGGCTGGCGGCCGAGGCGCGCAAAGCGCACCCGAAGGTGCCCGCGGACCCGGACATGGCGAGCGACAACTGGCAACTGATGGAAGCGCACGCACACCTGAAGGCGCAAGCCGCCGCCGCGGGTGCGACCGTGCCGGACCTCAAGGTGAACCGGGCCGGACTGGCCGGCAAGGTGCTCGACTTGCGCGCGGTCATCGCGACCGGGATGGTACTGTTCTCCGTCTACTACGCGTGCGTGTACCTTCTTCCCACGCTGAACTGCGAAGAGCGGGAGCGCGGAGTGCTGCTGGCGCAAGCGCTGTCGCCCGCGTCGCCGGGGGAACTGCTGCTGGCGAAGTTCCTGTTCTACCCGACGTTCGGGATCGGCCTCGCGGCGACGCTCGCGGCCATTTACAAACCGGACGTGCTTTCGAGTCTGTTCTTCTGGCTCTCGCTGCTCGCGGTGGGCGGCGGGTTCCTCGGCATCGGTATGACGATCGCGGCGTGGGCGAAGACGCAGCGGGCCGCGTTCCTCGGCGGCATGTGCTACCTGCTGTCGGTGTCGATGGTGCTGATGATTTGCGCGACGAACGGCATTCCGTACCTTCCGTTTTTGGCGGTGGAGTACCACGGGCCGCGCGTCTTGCATGCGGCACTGAGCGGGAACGTGGCGTGGTACCACTGGTTCAACTTGCTCGGCGCGGTGCTGTTGGCGGGCGGGTGGCTGTTCGCGGCCGGCTGGGTGTTCCGCCGCCGCGGGTGGCAGTAACGTTCCCCTCCAATTCTACTTATTGTGCGGCCTTTTCCGCGCGGGCCGTTGACGCGGGCCGCGCGGTCGCGCAACATGGGCACCTAGCGTGGTACGCTCCCCACCCTTCGCCGCCGCTGCCACGGCCCGCGAACCCCGCCCGCTGCCGGTTTGCCCGCCCGCGCCCGTTCCCGCCGGAGTTGACCGACACCATGAGCCGCACCCTCTCCCGCGGTCCCGCCGCGCTCGCTCTCGTTCTGGTTTCGTGCGCACTGGCGAGCGCGCAGCCCACGCCGGACCAACAGGCCGAAGCACTTCTGAACGCGGGCCGCAAGGCGTACAACGAGGCGAACCCGCAGTTCGCGGCCGACCGGTTCACCGAACTGCTCAACAAGTTCGGCGGGTCCAAGTTCGCACAAGACGCGCGCTACGGCCTCGGCCTCGCCACTCTCGACCTCCCGGACCGCAACTTTCAAAAAGCGCTCGAATTCTTCACCCCGCCCGCGAACGACCCGAACTTCGCCGAGCGCGCGAGCGCGCTCTACTACGCCGGGGTGAGCCGCCGCGGGCTGGGCCACAAGGAACTCGCGGAAGGCGCGGCGCGGCCGAACGAGATGCCGCAGCGCGTGCAGAACGCCAACGGCCACTTCACCGAAGCGGTGAAGTTCTTCGCGACCGCGCGAGACGCCTTCGAGAAGAAGAACGCAGTGGAAGCGGAGTGGGTCGCCCGTGCGCGGTGCGATACGGCCGAAATGGAATTGCGCCTCGGCAAGACGAAAGAGGCCCGCGCGACCACCGAACCCTTCGTGAAAGACGCGGCACTCGCGAAGAGCAAGTACCGCGCGCTCGGCCTCTACTACCACGGCACCGCGGCGTTCCTCCTGAACGACATCCCGGGCGCGGCGAAGGCGCTGGGCCCGCTCGCGCCTTTCGATCAGCCGTTCGGCCCACACGCGCGCTACCTGATGGGCCGCGTGCACCTGTCGCAAGCCGAAAACGCCGAAGCCGCGACCGCCTTCGACGGCGTGCTCAGCGAGTTCAGCAAACAGAAGGCCGCCGCGGTGGAAGCGCTGAAGCAACCGGATCGCTTCCGCAACGACCCGAACGAGAAGGCGCGACTCGAAGCGCTCACGACCCGCCCGGCCCCGGACTACGTGAGCGGGAGCGCGTTCTACGGCGCGTGCCTCAACTACGAGGCCGGAAAGTTCGGCGAAGCGCTCACGAAGTTCGAAGCGTTTACGAAGGACTACGCCGCGTCCCCGTTGAAAGACGACGCGGTGCTCCGCCTCGGCTTCTGCCAAGTGCAAACCAAGCAGTTCGATCTCGCCGCGAAGACACTGCAACCGCTCACGAACAACCAGCGGCTCGGGGATCAGGCCCTCTTTTGGCTCGGCAAAGCGCAAGCGGGCCTCGCGCTGGCCGCCGACCCCGCGAACGCGCCGGCCCGCGCGCAGGCGTTCAACACCGCGATCGCTACGCTGCGCGCCGCCGCGGACCGCTCGGCGCAGATGGCCGGGCAAGACCCGGACGCGAAGGCCCGGCGCGCCGAAGCCTTCCTCGAACTCGCGGACACGCAACTCGCGGCCAAACTCCCGCGCGACGCCGCGAACACTTACGAAGCGATCTGGAACGAGAAGTTGCTGCCGAACAAGGCCGAAGAGACGCTGCAACGGCTCATCGCCGCGTACCACCTCGCGGGCGAAATCCAAACCTCCGAAGCCCGCATCGCCACGTTCAAGCAGCAGTTCCCGAACAGCACCCTCATTCCGCTCGTGCTGTTCCGCGCCGCGGAGAACGCGTACGCGAAGGCCGACGCGCTCGCCAAGCAGAACAAGCCCGCGGAGGCGAAACCGGCGTTCACCGCGGCGGCCGCGCAGTACGCCGACGTGGTGGCGAAGTTCCCGGAGTTCGAGCGCGTGAACCGCGCGAAGTACGGGCAGGCGATGTGCTTCGTCGCGCTCGCGGACGACGAGAAGGCGATCAAGGCGTTCGAGTCCATCCCGGCGGCGGAGCGCAACGGCGACCTCGCCGCGGTGCCGTACGTGCTCGCGGATTGCCTCATTCGCACCGCGCCCGCGAAGGCCGAAGACGCGCTCCAAGACAACATGCTGCGCGAGAAACTCGGTGCCGCCGCCGGGCTGCTGGAGGGCTTCTTCAACGCGAACCCCAAAAGCGAGCAAGCGGCCGACGCGCTGCTGAAGTTCGGCTACTGCCAGCAGCGACTCGGGATGCAACTCGCGCCCGGGAACGAGCGCAACGAAGCCCTCAACAAGGCCCGCGCCGCGTTCGAGAAGCTCGGGAACGAGTACAAGCAGAGCGCGCTCGTCGGCCACGCCGGCATCGGCCGCGCCAAGGTGTTGGCGCTTCAGGGCGACAAGGCCGGCGCGGTGAACTCGCTCCGCAACTTCACCACCGACCCGTTGCAAAAGACGCCGGTCGCGCCGCTCGCGTACATCTACCTCGGCACCCTGTTGCGCGAGCAGAACCAAGCTCAGCAGGCCGCGCATGTGCTGCAAGAGGGCCGGCAGAAGTTCGAGGCCGGCCTGAACACCCCGCAAAAAGTGGAGTGGCTCGCGCTGTTGCGGTACCACCACGGCGTCGCGCTGTTCGAGTTCAACAAGGTGCCGGAGGCGCGGCAGGCGTTCGAGTTGGCGGCGCAAGCCGCCCCGGCGCTGCCGGTCGCGGTGGAAGCGCTGCTCCGCGGCACGCAGTGCCAAGTCGAAGAGCAGAAGCGCAAGATCGCCGAGTTGGAGAAGCAGCGCTTGCAACCGAACCTGAAACCGGATCAGGTTGCGAACTTCGAGAACCAGATCAAGAACGAGAAGCAGAACCTCGCCAACATCGCGAAGTTGCTCGAACAGCGCGCGGAGGAGCAGCGCAAAGCGCACCCCACCAGCGAAGCCCGCGCGCGAATGCTGTACGAAGCCGCGTGGACGTACCGCGCCGCGGGCGCGGACCCGACCGGCGCGTACACGAAGTTGCTCGAACAGTACGCGGACACGGCGCTCTCGGTGGAAGCGCGGTTGGAACTCGCCGAACTGATCGCCGAGAAGAAGCCGGACGACGCGATCAAGTTCCTCAAGGCCGCAGTGGACGCCGAAACCACCGACAAGCCCGTTCCCGCCGAGACGGTGGAGCGCGTCCGCATCCGGCTCGGGGTGCTGTACTTCGACAAGAAGGACTTCGCCGCGGCGCAAGGCCAGTTCGACGCGGTGGGGAACAACGAGAAGTCCCCGCACCGCGCGCATGGGCTGTACCGCTCCGCCGAGTGCCTGCTCGCGCTGAACAAGCCCGAAGACGCGGCGAAGAAGCTTGTCATCTTCCGCGACAACGGGGCGTTTCACAACGTGCCGAACGTCAGCGACCGCGCGCTGTTGCGGCTCGGCCACACCTACGCGCAGTTGAAGCAGTGGGACGCCTCGCGGCAGGCGTTCGAGGGCGTCGTCGCCCGCTACGGCGCGAACAACCAATGGGCGATCGACGCCCGCTACGGCATCGGGTGGGCGTTCCAGAACGCGGGCCGGTACGACGACGCGGTGAACGCCTACGCGCTGGTCACGCAGGCAACGACCGACGACCGCGCCGGCCGCTCGCACCTGCAAATCGGCCTGTGCCGCGCGGCGCAAGCGAAGTGGGCCGACGCCGGGAAGTCGTTCGCCACGGTGTACTTCGGCTACGACCTCCCGGACCTGAAGTTCCCCGCGATGCTCGAACACGCCCGCACGCTGATCGAAGAGAAGAAACCCGACGACGCCGCGAAGTTGTTGGAGCGCGTGCTGAAGACCGCCCCCAAAGACAGCGACTGGGCGAAGGCCGCCACCGAGCGGTTGGAGAAGCTGAAGAAGAAGTAGTGGCGACATTTGCCTGAGCCGCGGAGCGGCGGCGGATGTTAGCCGGGGTGCAGCGAGCGCAGCGAGCAAACCCCGGGGTAGCTCCGCGGCTGAAGGCGCGCTCCCTGCGGGACAACCGCGAAACGGTGCGCGCTTCGGCGCGCCCGCGATACGAACTCGCACTCCCTCCTTGAGGGCTTCAAGATGACCGTTCGTTCCACTCTCCGCCGCGCGGCGTTCGCGCTGCCCCTGCTCGCCGCGCTCGTGCTGCTCTTCACCGGCACGCGCCCGGCACGCGCCTACGTCGAAGTGCCCATCACGCTCGGCGATATGGTCCGGCAGTCCACCAACATCGTGCAGATGCAAGTGACGAAGGTGGACCGCGAGAAGAACCTCATCATCTACACCAAACTGCAAGACATTAAGGGCAAGCACCCGCAGACCGAGATCAAGCACAACATCGGCCGCGGCGGGCTGCGCCCGGGCGAGTGGGAGGAGATCATGAAGTGGGCTGAGGTCGGCAAACTCGCCACCTTCTTCCACAACGGCGGCGCGAGCGAGACCTACTTCGGCACCTCGTGGTATCAGGCGTATCCGCAGGGCGAGTGGTGGGGCATGTCGCACGGCGAGCCGTTCCTGTTGCGCTCCTACGCGGGCAAGGTCGATAAGCTGCCCGGGCTGCTCGCGGACATGCTCGCGGACAAGGAAATCATCGTGCCGTGTATGGTGGACGGCGACAAGGAAGCGATCCACAAGAAGACGGCACGCATTCAGCGCATGAAGGCGAGCCTGAAACTGATCGACTACAACCCGAAGCGCGACTTCGTGGGTTGGGGCGGCGAAGACATCCGCCGGCTCGCGGGCATGGCCGGGTTCGACCGCTACGCGGCGCTCTCGAAGCTCGACGCCGAAGCGCAGTCCGCCACCACCGTGGACTTCGATAACGACGGCAAACCGGACATCTGCCTGTGCGGCGCGAGCAAAGTGTCGCTGCTGCAAAACGGCGGCGACGGGTTCATCGAAACCGCGCTGCCCGGGTTCACCGGCGGCGCGCGCTCCGCGACGTGGGCCGACTGCACCGGCGACGGCCTCCCGGACCTGCTACTCGCCACACCCACCGGCCCGCGGATGTTCGTGAACCTCGGCAAAGGCCAGTTCCGCGACGAAACCAAGCGGCTCCCGGTCGAAGCCGCGTACAACCTTACGGCTGCGGCGTGGGGCGACTTCGACGGCGACGGCAAAGCCGACGTGCTGCTCGCCAACGGCTTCCACGGGCTGCGCCTGTACAAGAACACGCGGCCCGAAGCGCCGAAGCTCGTGCTGCCGAAGGTCGGCGAGTGGCACGCCATCGGCATGTTCCGCGCGCAGAACCCGGCCGACAACGCGAAGACCGCGTTCGCCGTAGAGGGCGAGAAGTTCCAGCCGGAGAAGGAGTACAAGGGCAAGCGCGACATGCCGACCAAGTGGGCGAAGAAGGACTTCAAGAGCGAACCGACGGCGCTCGCGGAAGTGGGGGCGAACTGCGCGACCTACGTGCGCACCGTGTTGGACATGCCCGCGGACGCGGTGGTGCCCGTGAGCATCCTCACCGGCGGGAACTCGCTGTGCGTGTGGGTCGATCGGTCGAAGGTGATTGATGAAAAAGGCAAGGCCGAGCCGTTCGCGCTCGAGTTGAAGCTCAAGAAGGGGCCGAACGAACTGCTCGTGAAGATGTGCAACGGCGACGCACCGCAGTCGTTCGCGTTCACCGTCGGGAACGGCGACGCCGGCCCGCCGGGACCGTGGTTCACTGACGTCTCTTCGCAGTGGGGCTTGGGCAGCGAGGGGTTGTGTTCGGATGTGAAGGGCGACACGCTCGCGGTCGCGGACTTCACCGGCGACGGCAAACCCGATGTGCTCTACGGCGCGGGTTCGGGCCTGCTGCTCGTGAACCAACAGGGCAAGTTCGCTGTGAAGGCCGACAGCGGCATCGCGTACAAACCCGGTAAGGTCGGGCCGGCGGTGTGCGACTTCGACGGCGACGGCAAACTCGGCCTCTTCGTGCCGCAAACCGACGGCAAGTGCAAACTGTTCCGCAACGACGGAAGCGGGAAGTTCACTGATGTGACCGCGAACGCCGGCGACCTCGCGAAGCCCATCGCGGGTGCGGTTTCGGCCGCGTGGGGCGACTTCGACAACGACGGCAAGCCGGACCTGCTCGTGTGCTGTCTCCGCGGCACCAACCGCTACTTCAAGAACGACGGCGCTGGGAAGTTCACCGAAAAGACTGCCGCAATCGGGCTGAACCAGAAAGTGTTCAACTCGCAGGCCGCGGCGCTCGCGGACCTGAACGGCGACGGCCAACTCGATGTGATCTTCGCTAACGAGGGGCAAGAGTCGAACGTGCTGTTCGGCGCGCAAGCCGCGGGCGGTGCGAAAACGCCGGTCGTGGTCGCACTGAACGGCACCGCGCTGCTCAACGGCGGGAAGGTGGTCGTGAAGGACGCGACCGGGAAAGCAGTTGCGTCGAGCGCGGTTCTCGGTGCGGACGCTCGCGGCGGGCAGAGCGGCTTCGCACCGCGGTTCGCGCTGCCGCCGGGCGCGTACAAGTTCGAGCTGGTCGGCCCGAACGGGCAGGTGAGCGTGAAGGACGTGACCGTAACCACCGCGCCGATGCAGGTGAAGTGACGAAGAGAGTTATCCTCAGATTTCTCAGACGGACGCAGATTTCAAAACAGAAGAGCAGGGCCATGAACCGGATTGTGTCTTTAATCTGTGTCCTCTGCGTAATCTGCGGATCGAACTCTGCGCGCGCCGCGGAGCCGGCGGCGTGGGCGACGTACCGCGGCAACGCGCAGCGCACCGGCAACACCGACGGCAAACCCGGCCCGGACGCGCCCGCGGTGCTGTGGTCGGTGAAGTCCACGGACCACTTCATCGCGTCGCCGGTGCCGGTGAAGGACGGCGTGTACGTGGCCGGGATCGGCGCGTTCAACCGGCCGTCGGCGCACCTGTTCCCGCTCGCGGGCAAAGCACCGGTGCAGGCGACGTGGACCAAGAGCGCCCCGTACCTAAAGCTCGCGTCGGTCAGTTCGCCTGCGACCGCCGGCGAACTGCTCGTGTTCGGCGATGGTTTGCACCAAGACAGCGGCGGAGTGCTGCACTGCGTGAACGCGACCACAAGCAAGCCGCTGTGGCAACTGGTGCTGCCCGGCGATCTGATTCACCTCGAAGGCGCACCGGTGGTGAGTGGCGGGAAGGTGTTCATGGGCGGCGGCGCGGCGGGCGCGTTCTGCGTCGAACTCGAGAAAGCGACGCTCGACGGCAAGGACTACGACCTCGCCGCGGTCGCCAAAATGCAAGACGAGAAGTGGAAGCAACTGCAAGTGAAGTTCGAGGACGACAAGAAGAAGGACCCGGACTTCGCGATCCCGCCGGACGACAGCCAACTGCTCAAGTTCGCGCCGAAGAAGGTGTGGGCGAAAGGCGAGCGCACGTGGCACGTGGACGCGCCGATCAACCTCGCGGGCGACGTGCTTTTGGTGCCCACGTCGTTCCTCGACAAGGAAAAGGTGGGCGAGCGAGCGATTTACGCGCTGAACCCGAACACCGGGGAAACGGTGTGGAAGAAGGACCTGACCTACAACCCGTGGGGCGGCGCGACCGTGAGCGGCGATACGGTGATCGTGCCCGGGAGCAGCATCGGCTACTACTACAAGGAACTGAAGGGCGCGAAGGGCGACGTGACCGCGTTCGACCTGAAGACCGGGAACGTGAAGTGGACGAAGCCGATTCCGACCGGGGGCGTCCTCGGGTGCGCCGCAGTGGCAGACGGCCTCGCGGTGTGTACCGCCACCGACGGCAAGGTGCGCGCGTACAAAGTGGTCGACGGCGAGCGCGCGTGGCTCTACGACGCGAAGGCGCCGTTCTTCGCGCCGCCCGCGGTGGCCGGGGGCATCGCTTACGTCGCGGACCTGAGCGGCACCGTTCACGCCATCGACCTCAAAACCGGCACCGCGAAGTGGACGCTGTCGCTGGCGAAGGAAGTGAACGCGCCGGGCATGGTGTACGGCGGCGCGACCGTGACCGGCGGCAAACTGATCGTTGCGACGTGCAACCTCGACGGCCCGTTCGCCAACAAGGAAACGGTCGTGGTCTGTATTGGCAGCAAATAGTGGCTGGTGTGAGTGGCTTGTGGTGAGTGTGAAAACCAAGAAGAGCGCATCTATGAAGAAGTGCATTTTCGCAATCGTCGCCGTTGCACTCTTGGGCCTCGCGCGCGCCACGAGCGCCGACGAGAAAACCGGCGTGACCGTGGACGCCGCGAAGAAGAGCGTGAGCGTGGACGCGAAGGTCGCGCCGCGCAAACTCGAACACCTCAAGGGCGAGCAGTACCCCATCGAACTGATCGCCAGTTGGCCGCACCCGAAGGGCAAGAAGGCGCACGAAACGGTGCTCACCTTCGACGCGAACCCGTCGGCGGTTCACAAGGCGCTCGAAGCGGTCGGGCTGAAATCGGGCAAGCCCGCGAAGGGCTCGGCCATGAAAGACGGCGACCCGGACCCGAAGGCACAGGGGCCGGAAGTGAACGTGTTCATCGAAGTGCCGGACGGCGCGGGCGGCACGAAGCGGCTCACGCTGGACAAAGTGCTGATGGACCCGAAGACGAAAAAGGCGCCGCCGAAGATGTCGTTCGTGTTCACCGGTTCGGCACTGAGCGCCCCGGACCCGAACAAGCCGGACGATAAGAAGTACGGGGCCGACCTCACCGGTTCGCTCATCTGCCTGTTCCCGGTCACGGACGAAGTGGTGCTACAAACCGGCTGGACGATGAAGGAAGAGAAGTTCCTGAAGCTCGACGTGCGCCCGGACGTGCTGCCCAAAGAGGGCACCCCGGTGAAACTGGTGATCGAAGCCAAGTAGTGGTCGTCAGTGGCAAATGGGCCGTGGGCAGTCAGCAGAGGGAACAACCGATGAACGCCGTTCGGTTCGCGCCGCTGTTCGTGTTCGCGCTCGGTTGCTCGCAACAGCAACCGGACGCGCCCGCGCCGATTGACGTGTCGAAGGTGCAGTTGGTATCGGAGGTGCCCGGCGCGCCCGAGCCCGTCATCCCACAACCGCCTGTGCCGCAACCGGCGGCCCAGCCGCCCAAGCCCCCGGAACCGCCGCCGGAGTTCAAGTTCGCGCCGGACCTCGGCGGTACGGCCGTTGCGCGGGCCGTTGCGCCGAACCTGACTAAGCCGCTCGCGCTCGATCGCACTCTTCCCGCACCCAAACCGCGCGCCGTGCCGGACCGCGTTCTGAACCCCGACGCGAACGAGCGCGCCGCGTTCGTGCCGCCGCCGCTGCTGCCCCCGAAGCCGCCGGCCGCGAAGCCCGCCAACCCCGCGGAGCGCGTGCCCTTCGATCTCGGCGTCGGGGCCGACGCGCCGCCAGCGAAGCCCGTGCTGCCCGTGGGCGCGGTCGAAACGCCGC
>JALHNS010000142.1 GCA_022843445.1 Gemmata sp. | reverse complement strand
GGCCACGCCTTCTCGCGCGGGTCGCTCGTCCGCACCGCGATCAGGTCGTGCTTGTGCGCGGCCCGGCGGAACGCGCCCTCGAACCCGGTGCCCATGAAGTCGCTCAGCACGAACACGATCGCGCGGCGCCGCTGCACCTTGTTCAGGTAATCGAGCGCGCCGGCGAGGTCGGTGCCCTTCTGCTTCGGCTCGAACGCGAGGATGTCGCGGAGCAGGCGCAGGACGTGCCGCGGGCCTTTGTTCGGGGCGACGAACCGCTCCACTTCGGACGTGAACGCGAGCAGCCCGACGCGGTCGTTGTTGCTGACGGCGCACAGCGCGAGCAGCGCCGCGAGTTCGGCCGCGGCGGCGCGTTTGGTGAGCTGCCGCGTGCCGAACCCCTGACTCGCGGACACGTCCACGACGAGCAGCATGGTGAGTTCGCGCTCTTCCACGTAGCGCTTGATGAACGGGTGCCCGACGCGGGCCGTCACGTTCCAGTCGATGGCGCGCACGTCGTCGCCGGGTTGGTACTCGCGCACCTCTTCAAAGGAAAGCCCGGTGCCTTTGAACGCGGAGTGGTACTCGCCACCGAGGAGCGTTTGCACGAGCCGGCGCGCCCGCAGGTGAAGCCGGCGCACTTGTCGGAGAACGTCGGCGGGGAGCATCGCGGAACCACCAAAGAACGAGAGCGTGCGGGTATGCTATTCGCGCGCCGCGAACACCGCGCCGAGAACGGCACCGACGACACCAGTACCGATCACCATTTGCGCATACCGGGTGCCGACTTGTCGCGGTGTGCCCTCGGTATCCACGAACAAGAACGCGAAGACGAGTCCCAGCGCGCCCCCGAGGAACCCGCCGAACAGCCAACCGGGAATCGGTTTCTGCTCGCCCGCGAGTTCCGGTGGTTCGTCAAAAGACCGGCGGCACTTGATGCAAAACGCATCCGCGCGGGCGGGTCGCGGGTGTCCGCAGTGCGGGCACGATTCGTTCATTCGGGCAACTCCGTTGAACCGTAAGGCGCGTCTTCACTCCGCGACGAGCGCCCGCGCTCGCACGCGCGCGGCATCGGCCGCGAACCCGGCAGCGTCGAGCATCTCTGCGAGTACCGCAAGGTACAGCGGTTCGGGCACGAGCCACGAAAAACCATTCGGCGAACCGAAGAACGCATACGCTTCGACGTACCCGGGCGCAATGTACCGCCCTTGTGCGCGGTCGTCGTCGAGATCGCCCGGGTAGGCAAGACCGAACCCGCCGCTAGTTTCACAGTACCCGCGCCTGTGAATCGCAAACGCGGCAAGTTCGGGCAAACGCTCGGTTCGGAGTGCCCACCCGCGAATCACGGCCCGTATTACCTCTTCGAGTTCGGGGTTGTCACTCCACATACAGGAACTCGTTCAGGCAGAACAGCACTTGGCACAAGTCGGCGGTCGCGGTCTCGCGGGCGTCGCCGGTGCGACCCTTCAGGAACGCGACACCCTCTGCCAGTTCCGCTTTCGTTGGCTCGCGGCACAGCGCGATGCGGTACGCGGCACTCACAACCGCGGTGTCGTCCTTCGCGCCGTTCAGGGCGCGCTTCGCGAGGCCGTAGGCGGCGGCGCGGACGTGCTCGTTGTTCATCAGGTGCAGCGCTTGGGGTGCGACCGTCGTGCTCGGCCGGTCGCCGACGCCCACGGTGCCGTCCGGTGCGTCGAACACGACGAGGCTCGGAATCAGTTTGCTCCGCTTCATCGTGAAGTAGATGCTGCGCCGCGGGCTTTCTTCGCTCAGCGTGCCGGGGCCGTACATCGTGGTGTTCAGCCGCCCGCCGGCGAACAGGATGCTGTCGCGAATCACTTCCGCCTGAAGCCGGCGCACCGGTTGCCGCCACACGAGCTTGTTGTCGGGGTCGGCTTTGGCCTTCGCTTCGTCGCGCGCCGAGCTTTGTTGGTAGGCGGCGCTGGTGACGATCAGCTTGTGAATCGGTTTCTGCTTCCAGCCGTTGCGGATCAGTTCGGTTGCGAGAAAATCCAGCAACTCCGGGTGCGACGGCGCTTCACCGCGGACGCCGAAGTCGCTCGTGGTGGCGACCAGCCCGCGGCCGAAGTGCTGCGCCCACAAGCGATTCACAATGACGCGCGCGAGGAGGTTGCCAGCGCCGGCGTCCGTGTCGCACATCCACTCCGCGAACGCCGTGCGGCGGTAGCTCAGGCGCGACCCGGCCGGCGCGGACTTCACCCATTTGCTCTCCGCGTTCGCGGCGGGCATCAGCGCTTGCAGGAACGACACCTGCGCCACGCCGGTCTTCTGCGCCGGGTCGCCGCGCTTCAGGAAGTGCGTTTCCTTCAGGAAGTCTTCGCCCTGCGAGTGCAACCGGATCGGCGGCAGCCCTTCGCTCGAAATCAGCGCCTTCACCTTGCTCGGCTTCGGCGCGGTGGCGAGGTGATCGCGCTCTTCCTTCTGGAGCTTCGCGTAGTCGGCATCGCGGGGGGCGTACCACTTCAGCAGCGCCGCGGTTTGTGCCGGCGTCCGCTTCTCGGCCGTCAGCGCGAGCGCCTCGCGCACGGTTTCGCTCAGCGCGCCGGTGGTCAGTTCCGGTTTCTCCTGCGCGCTTAGGCTGAAGCGCGGGCGGCCGATGCCGTGCCCGGTGTTGTTGTTGAACGACAGCGTGACAACGAACTTCGTGCCGCCCGCGAAGCCCACCGGTTTCTCGAACGCGAACGCCGCGGCGTGATCCTTCCCGAACTGCGGGTCCACCGCCCACGCGGTTGTTGCGCTGTCGTCGATGGCGGCCGAAACCGGCAAGCCCTTCTGCTCGAAGGTGGCGCGGGCGCTCACGAGCTTCACGCGCACCGGCGGCACGCTCTCCTTCTGCTCCAGCGGTGCCGCTGTTACGCGGATGTCCGAGAGCGCGAAGTTGCCGTTCGCCGCGCGCCCCGGGCCGCCCTTCACGAGCGACGGGTGCGCGAGCGCCTCAAGGCGCAGCGTGCGCACGGCCTCAAGGTTCGTGTGAAGCTCGAACGTCAGCGTTTCGGTGGTGGGGTTCTTGCCCGAAAGCAACACGCTGCCGTCCGGTTGCGCGGTCAGCGTCGCGCCGCCCGCAGACTTGCTCGAAGTGACGGTCGGTTGCACCCAATCGTTCGGCAGCGGCTTGCCCGCGTTCGCCTTCTCCCACGCCGCGAACTTGGCCGGCAGTTGGTCCTTCTCGAAGGCCGCGAGCGCGTCCGCGTACTTCTTGTGCGAAGCGTCGAACGCGGCCTTCGCCTTCGCGTACTTCTCCGGGTCGAGGTCGAGTTCCGCCTCCGTGCGCACTACGGTGGTGAACGCGCTGAGCATCTTGTAGTAGTCCGCCGCGGGGATCGCGTCGTACTTGTGGTCGTGGCACCGCGCGCAGCCGAACGTGAGGCCGAGGAAGGTGGTGCCGACGTTGCCGAGGATGTCGTCGAGTTCGTCGTACCGGTGCTTCTCCACTTCGTTCTTGGTGATCTGCGTGCTGTGGACGCCGGCCGCGAGGTAGCCGGTCGCCATCAGCGCGAGCGGGTCGTTCGGGGAAATCTCGTCGCCCGCGATCTGCCACTTCGCGAACGTGTTGAAGGGCACGTCTTGGTTGAGCGCCTTAATCACGAAGTCGCGGTAGTGGTACGCGGTGGGGCGGTCGTAGTCGTGCTCGAAGCCGTGGCTCTCCGCGAACCGCACGAGGTCGAGCCAGTGCCGCGCTTGCTTCTCGCCGAAGTGTGCAGACGCGAGCAGCGAATCGACCACTTTGGCGAACGCTTCCGGCGATTCGTCCTTCAAGAACGCTTCGACTTGCTCCGGTGTCGGCGGGAGGCCGATCAGCCCCAAGTACGCGCGGCGAATCAGCGTGCGCTTGTCGGCGGGCGCGTTCGGCTTCAGCCCCGCGGCTTCGAGCTTCGACTGCAGGAAGCCGTCGATGGGGTTCGCGGTGCCGGGCTTCGGGTTCTTGATGCCTTGCAACAGCGGCTTGTACGCCCAGTGCGCTTTCGCTTCCGGCGGCGTGACTTTCTTCGTCCACGCGGTTTCGTCGATGGCGATGAACGGCTTGTCGTACGGCGCGCCGAGGTCGATCCACTCCGCGATCTTCGCAAGGTCGGCGTCTTTGAGTTTCGCGCCGCCTTCCGGCATCGCGGGTTCTTTGAGGTGCGCCGCGAGTTGGTAGAAGAGGCTCTTCTTGTGGTCGCCGGGCACCACCGCCGGGCCGCGCGCGCCGCCTTTCAGGAGCGCTTCGCGGGTGTTGATGTCCAGTTCGCCCTCGTGCCGCTCCCCGGTGTGGCACTTCGCGCACTTCGCCTGAATGATGCCGCGCACCGTCGTCTTGAACAGGTCGGTGCCCTTCGCCATCTTCGCGACGTGATCCGGGTCGAGTTTGTCTTTGGGCTGCGCGGGCGCGGGAACGGTGAAGAGCGCGCAAACGAGAACTGCAAGCGTGGCGCGGGAGGTGCGCATCGGCGGGGTTCCTCGAAGGCGGGACGGCCCGCATTAGAGTACCCGAACCGACGCGCGAAGAGAAGCACTCACATCGTGCGGCCGAAGGCCGGGGCCAGCGCCTTCAGTTTCGCCAGCAGCGCGTCGAGCGCGGCGAAGTCCAGCGATTGCGCGCCGTCGGACATCGCGCGGTCCGGGTCCGGGTGCGCTTCGATCATCAGGCCGTCGGCCCCGGCCGCGAGCGCCGCGAGCGACATCGCCGGCACGTACGCGCGCTTCCCGGTGCCGTGGCTCGGGTCCACGAAAATCGGCAGGTGGCTCGTCGCCTTCACCGGCGGAATCACCGACAGGTCCAACGTGTTGCGGCTGTGGTCCGAGAACGTGCGCACGCCGCGCTCGCACAGAATCACGTCGTAGTTGCCGCCCGCGAGGATGTACTCCGCGGCCATCAGCCACTCTTCGAGCGTCGCGCTCATGCCGCGCTTCAGCAGCACCGGTTTGCGGCACTTGCCCACGCGCTTCAAGAGCGCGAAGTTCTGCATGTTCCGCGTCCCGATTTGGATGATGTCGGACGCGTCTTCGACGACGCTCGCGTGTTCGGTGTCCATCAGTTCGGTGACGATCGCGATGCCGGTACGGGCGCGCGCCTTTTCCAGCACCTTCAGCCCCTCAAGGCCCATGCCTTGGAAGCTGTACGGGCTGCTCCGCGGCTTGAACGCGCCGGCCCGCAGGAACTTCACGCCGCGCGAAACGAGGTGCTCCGCGGTGCTGAGAATCATCGCCTCGTTTTCGACCGAACACGGCCCGGCGACGAGCGTGAACGTGCTCGGCGAAACGGTGCCCTGCAAAAACTTCACGACGGTGTCGTCGCGCTTCATCTCGCGGCTGGCGAGCTTGTACGGCTTGGTAACGCGAATGGCCTCTTCGACGCCGGGCAGCACCTCGAACAGCGACTTATCGACGGCCCCGGTGTTCCCGGTGAGGCCGATCGCGGTGCGGGTCGCGCCCGGCAGCACGTGCGGCACGAGGCCCTGCGCTTCGATCACCTTCACCACCCGGTCGATCTGTTCCGGGGAGGCGTGCGACTGCATGACGACGAGCATCGGCCACCGGTCGGGTTCGCGGAGGAAGCAAGCCGGAATTTTCGCCCAGAACGTCGGTTCGACAAGGGGCGCGGGGGCGCGAATTCCGGCCGGGGCGAGGGGCACGTAGGATAGTATACGAGTCACGGATTCCGCCTCCGCGAGGGCCGCATGGACCTGCCGGACAACGACCACCTGCACCGCGCGGTCGTGGAACTGGGCGAACCGGACGCGCTGTTTCGCGTCAGCCGGGCGCGGTTCCTCACGAAGTTGGTTGTGGGCGTCGCGCTGGTCGCGTTCGGCCTCGTCGCCAACTACTTCTGGTGGGTCCGCGGCCCGGCCACGCCGGACCACCTCGTCATGCTCGTGCTCGTCGGCGCGCCGCTGTCGGGCATCTCGCTGCTGTTGCACATGTACCGCAATCGCGGGCTATACGTTCTCCTATACCCGACCGGGCTGCTGCGCTTGCGGCGCGGCGAGGTGGATTCGTTCCCGTGGGGCGAAATCGAGAGCGTGCGGCTGAAGGTGCAGCGCGCCGAACTCGAGACCGACGACCCGGACGCCACCACCGACGCGCCCGCGTTCTGGCTGCCGGTGGAAGTGCCCACGTTCAAACTGGGCGAGGCCGGGCTGTGCCTGACGCGCGCCGACGGCACCGAGGTGACGCTCGGCCCGGCGCTGAGCGACTACCCGGTGCTGGCCGAAGAGATTCAGAAGCGCACGTTCGCGCGGCTGTGGCCCGCGGCCCGCGACCGGTTCCGCAGCGGCGGCGCGGTGTCGTTCGGCGACATCGAGGTGTCGCCCGCGGGCGTGCGGCACGCGGGGAAGCTGCTGCTCTGGCGCGACCTGCGCGAGGTCACGGTGGCGCAGGGCCACTTCAGCATCAAGCAGGCGGGCAAGTGGCTGCCGTGGGCACTGGTGGACGTGTACGCGGTGCCGAACCCGCACGTGCTGTTCGCGCTGCTGAGCGACGGCCGCAAGCGGTACGCCCCGTCGGAAGAACAACCGCACGGCAAAGGGAGCGAACAACCGGGGAGTTGAAGGGTATCTGTGCGCCGTTACACTGGCACTCCCTTGCGGAGGGCGCGCCGATGGTGCTCGGCTATCACCTCATGTTCGGAACCTACGGGCTCTGGCTCCCCAACGACCCGCGCGGTTCGGGTTCGTTCCTCGCGCGCAACGAGAAGCTCTTGGAGTTCGGCCCGGCCACGAAGGTGGGCGCGCACGAATACTGCGCGCGCAAGCCGCACGACCGCGCGCGCCGACTCGCAGCGAAGGACGCGTTCGAGCGCCCGCCGGTGCGGTTCTCGGGCGTGCAAGCGCGGGCGGTGGCGCGCGGGTTCGCTTCGCGCGCCGCCCGGTCGAACGTCACGATCTGGGCGCGCGCGGTGCTGCCCGATCACGCGCACCTCGTGGTGGCGGCGCACCGCTTGGACATCGAGACGCTGGCGAACTTCTTCAAGGGCGATTCCACACTGCGCTGAACCGAAGAGGGCCTTCACCCGTTTCAAGGGCAGACGGGTTGGAAGGGGCGCGTGCCGACGTGCTGGGGCCGCAAGTGGTGGGCCGTCTACAAGAGCGACGAAGGCGCGCTCGTGAGCGCCATTCGCTATGTGGAGCGCAACCCGCTGAGGGCCAGCCGGCCCGCGCAGAAGTGGAGCTTCGTTTCGCCCTACCCTGAGTTGCGCGCGCCGAAGGCACTCGGGGCGGAAGAGTAGCGGCCCCTGCGGGGCCTCCGCAAAACGGTGAGGGTCGGCGCGCCGAGGTTCTTCGCGCGCCGGCGCGTCGCGCTGATTCACTTCCCCATCACACCACCCTTGCGCCGTTTAGCCGAGGCCCCGCAGGGGCCGCCACTCTTCCGTCAACTGAAATGCAAGAAAATTAGTACGGTGCGTTCTTTTTCGTTGTATGTCTCGTCTGTATGGTGTGGGCCGCGCGTGCGGTCGCCGTGCTCTCCACGGAGTTCCCAGTTGCTTCGTTCCATTCAAAATCACCCGGTCGCGCTGCTCGCGGTCGGGGCCGTTGCGTTCGCCGCGTGGCTGTGGGGCGACGCCCAGCCCCCAACCGCGGCGGACCGCACCGAAACCGCCGGCGTCCGCCCGCTCCCGCCGCACGCCGGCCCGAATTACCCGTTCCCGCACGGCGACCCGCACGCGGTGCTCGCGCAGTTGCCGCCCGGCGTGCCCCGCGCCATCGTCGAGCACAAGTTGGGCGTGCCCCCGGTGCCGCACACCGTTTCCGCGATCCGCTTCGAAGACGGGTCGGCCACCTACACCGTCACCTACCCGCTCCCCGGGCGGCCGCTCGTGCTCGCGTTCGACGCGGCGCAACCCGGCCACCCGCTCGTCGCGACCCACACCGAACCCCAATCCTAACCGCACCCGCGCGGCGAGGTTTCGCCCGCCGCGCGTCCCGTTGCTCGCACCCGCCGCCCGTTCCGACCGCGCCGATTGCGCCGGTCGTGCGGGCGGTCGGCATTGACCCACTTTTCCGGCCTCCTTAAATTGTGACTCTGGCGCGGTGCGCGCGCGGACCCCCGCGCGCCCGCCCGCGTTTCGTGCAACCGATTGGCGCTCAAGGAGTTCAGGACATGGCAACCAAACAGCCCGGCACGGAATCCGGCTTCTTCGAGCGCATCGGAGACAAGTTCAACTCGTTCGTCGAATGGTGCGTCAACCTCCTGTCGCGGATGCTCGGCGGCTCCGCCGACGACCGCCGCATTAAGGGGTTGGGCTACTTCCGGGCGAAAAACGCCGACGCGCACACCGTCATCGCCGGTTCCGTGCTCGGCAAAGTGAACGCGCTCGAAGAGCCCATGAAGGCGCTCTCCGACGACGACCTGAAGGGCCTCACCCCGAAGTTCCGCGAGCGGCTCGCGAAGGGCGAGAAGCTCGATTCGCTGCTGCCCGAAGCGTTCGCGGCCGTCCGCGAGGCCGGCCGGCGCACGAAGGGGATGCGCCACTACGACGTGCAAATCGTCGGCGGCGCGGTGCTGCACGGCTACGAAACCGGACTCGGCGCGATCGCCGAAATGAAGACCGGTGAGGGCAAGACGCTCGTCGCGACGCTCTCCGCGTACCTCAACGCGCTCGAGGGCCACGGCGTTCACGTCATCACCGTGAACGACTATCTGGCGCGCCGCGACTGCGAGTGGATGCTGCCCATTTACTACGCGCTGGGCGTGAGCGCCGCGTACATCCAGTCCGACATGGACCCGGAGACGCGCCGCCGCGCCTACGAGTGCGACATCACCTACGGCACCGCCAGCGAGTTCGGGTTCGACTACCTGCGCGACAACATGAAGCTCGCGCGGCACGACGACGAGGGCTTCCACCCCTATTACCGCCAAGTGCAGCGCGCGCACCGCTACGCCATCATCGACGAGGTGGACAACATCCTCATCGACGAGGCGCGCACCCCGCTCATCATCAGCGGGCCGGCGTTCTCCGACGCGCGCCGGTTCTCCGAAGCCGACAAGGTGTGCCGCGCGCTCACCGAACTGGAGCGCAAGGCGCGCCGCGAGCTGATCGCCGCGGGCACGATGGTGAGCACCGGCACCGAGGGCGACGCGCTGCCCACGCTCTCGCCCCCGGACCCGACGAAGGTGGACCCGCAGAACCCGCCCAAAAAGGGCGTGTACTTCGAGATCAAAGAGAAGGAGCGCACCTGCCACCTGACGGACGCGGGCGTGCGCAAGGCGGAAGAGCTCGCCGGCGTGGAGAGCTTCTACACCGCCGGGAACATGGAGTGGCCGCACCTGCTCGATAATTCGCTGAAGGCGCACCACCTGTACCACATCGACCGCGACTACATGATCGACCGCGACCCGCGGGAGAACAACGAACTCAGCATCGTCATCATCGACAGCCACACCGGGCGCGCCATGTACGGCCGGCAGTGGTCCGACGGGCTGCACCAAGCCGTGGAAGCGAAGCACCTCAAAGACGGCGTGCAGATCAAGCAAGAAACGCAGACGATGGCGACCGTCACGCTGCAAAACTTCTTCAAACTGTACGACAAGCTCGCGGGCATGACCGGCACCGCGAAGACCGAAGAGAACGAGTTCTGGAAGATTTATAAGCTCGACGTGGTCGCCATCCCGACCAACAAGCCGATGAAGCGGCTGGAGTTCCGCGACCTCGTGTACCGCACCGACCGCGAGAAGTGGGACGCGGTGGTGAACGAGATCGTGGAGATGCACAAGACCGGCCGGCCGATCCTGATCGGCACGAAGGACGTGGACCGCAGCGAGAAGCTGTCCGGGATGCTGAAGCGCCGCGGGGTGAAGCACGAACTGCTGAACGCGAAGCCCGAGAACGTGGGCCGCGAGGCCGAAATCGTGGCGCAGGCCGGCCGCGTCGGCGCGGTCACCATTTCCACGAACATGGCGGGGCGCGGCACCGACATCATCCTCGGCGGCAACCCCGAAACGCTCGCGTGGGCGCGCCTCAAGCAACTGAAGGACACCGACGGCCGCCCGCTGTACCCCACCCGCCTCGAAGTTCCCAACGACGTGTGGCACGCCACCGTCACCGAGATCGAGAACAAGGAGAAGATGAAGGAGGAGGGGCGGAAGGTCGCGGAGATGGGCGGGCTGCACATCGTGGGCACGGAGCGGCACGAGAGCCGCCGCATCGACAACCAGTTGCGCGGCCGCGCCGGGCGGCAGGGCGACCCGGGCAGCAGCCGCTTCTACCTGTCGCTCCAAGACGACCTGATGCGCCTGTTCGCGGGCGAGTGGGTGGGCAACCTGCTCACGCGCCTCGGCATGCAAGAGGGCGAGGCCATCGAGAGCGGCATGGTCACGCGCCGCATCGAGAAGGCGCAGAAGAAGATGGAGGAGTACCACTTCGAGCAGCGCAAGAACCTGCTCGAATACGACGAGGTGATGGACGTGCAGCGCAAGCGCGTGTACGGCGCGCGGCAAGAGGTGCTGGACGGCAAGAACCCGCGGGCGCTGATTCTGGACATGATCCGCGTGCAGATCGGGGCCGCGTGCGGGCGGTTCCTCGCCGACACCTACGGCGCGGCCAGCTTCGCCGAGTTCGCCGGCACCCGGCTGGGCGTGGAGTTCGACGCCTCCGACTTCCGCTCCGCCGAGTACGAAGACGCGGCCCGCGAGGCCCTCGACCGCGCCGTCTCCTTCGTGCCCACGTTCATGCACGAGCGGCTCGAAGAGAACCTGTCGCCCAACGAGCCGCCGGCCGACTGGAAGTGGAACGAGCTGGTGCGCGCGCTGAACGCCAAGTACGACCTGAACGTGACCGAAAAGGACCTGCGCAAGGTGCCCCGCGAGAAGCTCGCCGAGCACCTCGTGGCGCGGGCCGAGGCGAGCGTGAAGGCCGTGAGCCTGAAGGACGGCGAGCGGTTCCTCACGCGCGCCTACGGCGCGGAGGCGCTGGCCGACTGGTGCCGCCAGAAGTTCGGCGTGGTGGTGCCGACCGACCAGATCGCGACCCGCAGCGGCGGCGACCTCGAAGGGTACCTGTACCGCGAGGTGCGCAAGGCGTACCGGCAGAAGGACGTGGAGTTCCCGGTGCGCGTGGGCATGCAGAACTTCATGTCCGACAAGCCCCAAGCGGGCGGGCAGCGGTTCGACCGCGACGGCCTGTTCAAGTGGAGCGCGCAGCGGCTCGGCACGGTGCTGGCGGCCCGCAAGAGCGGCCCGGAGGCGCTCGCCGACAGCTCCGGCTTCTTCGCGGTGGCGCTCAAGGCGCTGGCCGACGAGGGCTGGACCGAAGAACTGGTGCGCACCGAACCGCGGTCCAAGTTGCGCGAGAAGCTCACCGAGATCGCCCCGAAGGCGGTGCCGGCCGCGGACTACGAGGAGATCGAGGCCGAGGTGAGGAAAGAACTGAGCGGCGCGCGGTTCGCCGAGGCCGAAGACGCCAAAGCGCTGTGCGACTGGGCGCTGAAGGAGGTGGGCCTCACGCTGGACCCGGCGCAGCTCACCGGCAGGACGCCGGACGCGATCTTCCACACCCTGTTGAACGCCTACGACGAGAAGTACCGGCCCGAAATGCACTCGGTGGAGCGCGGGCTGGTGCTCGAGCAGATCGACAGCGCGTGGAAGTCGCACCTGCTGGTGATGGACCACTTGCGGAGCGGCGTGGGCCTGCGCGGGTACGCCCAAGAGGACCCGAAGATCGTGTACAAGCGCGAGGGCATGCAGGAGTTCGACGTCATGTGGGAGGGCATCCGCGACCGCACCACCGAGGCGGTGTTCCGCGTGGAAGAAATGGGCGACGACGAGGCGCAAGCGGCGCTGTGGGCGGGCGCGCGGGCGAGCCACGCGGCGGCGGCGAGCGCGGCTCAGGCGCGCCAAGCCCAGCTCGACCAGTCGCAGTTGCAAACGAACGCGGGCGGCGGCGAGGCGAAGAAGGCGGAGCCGATCCGCAACCTGCAAGCGAAGGTGGGCCGCAACGACCCGTGCCCGTGCGGCAGCGGCAAGAAGTACAAGAACTGCCACATGAAGATGGAAGCCGGCAAGCGGTAGCGCCCTTATCGTGGCACAACGCTCCGTGTCGTCAAGGCGCGCGCGACTCGAACCGCTACGAACGGGAGTCACGCGCTCACTTCGCGCCAGCGGGCGCGGACCGCGGGCGGCGGCGCGGTGCCGGTCACGCCGATCTGCTGCACCGTAATTGAGGCAATCAGGTTCCCGAACGCGGCGGCCTGTTCGTGCGTCGCGCCGCTCACCTTCGCGCACGCGATACCGGCCGAACAACTGTCGCCCGCACCGCACACGTCGATCGGACCGCTCACCGGATACGCCGGCACGTCACGAATCACGATCGAACCCGCTTCGGGCATGTACAGCGTGATCCCGTCCGCGCCCTCGGTCACGAACGCGGCGCGACCGATTTCGCGCAGCGCACCCGCAAGGATGTCCACCGATTCGGCGATGTCTTTGCCGCACTCCCACGCCGTTTCCACTTCGCGCTCGTTCGGTTTCACGCACACGTTGCGGAACAGGCCGATGCGCTCGCGGCTATCTGCCAGCACGAACTTCGAGGGATCGCGCGCCGCCAGTTCCGCGACCGCCGACCGCACGCGCGAGGTGACGACCCCGCAATCCTCTTCGCTCACCTGATCCAATACCAACAGCGCGTCGAAGGTGGGCCACAGTTCGCTCAAGCGGCGGATGAGGTCGTCTTGGATCGCGTCCGGGGTGCGCGCGCGGTTCTTGATGTCGAGCCGGTTCAGCTCCTCTTTGCCCAGCATCGGCTTCGTGTACGTGGGCGTGCGGCGCGACACGTCGGTGAGGATCGCGTTCTGGTCCACGCACGGCAGCGCGCGGAGCGCCTGACGCAGTTCGTAGCCTTCGCCGTCGTCGCCGATGCTCGTGACCGGCACGACGCGGCCCACCCCGAGCGCCGCGAGGTTGTTCATCACCGTGCCCGCGGCACCGGGGTACGCCCGCACGCGCACCACCTGATACGCCGTGAGGCCGGTTTCCACCGACGGTTCGTTCAGCGCCGGGTCGATGTCCAAGTAGCGATCGAGGAACAGGTCGCCGAGCACGCCGATCGTGCGGTTCGGCACCGTCGCCAAGATGTGTTCGATCAGTTCGGAGGTGAGCATGCGCGGCCCGCCGGGAGGTTCCCGACAGCATACCGCGAGCGCGCCGCGCTACCAGCCTTCGTCTTCGAAGTCGGTGGCCGCGTCGAACTCGGACGTGCGCAGCGCGTCGATTTGCACGTCGCTCACGCCGAAGAACCCCGGCGTGAGGCCGTGCTTCTTCAACTCTTCCGAGGCGTAAGTGTTCACGAGAAGGGTAACGATGAGGCCGATGACCGGAACGGCGGCCGCGAGGCCGTACAGGTAGCCGCCGAGCGCGCCGCGCGTCTCGTGCGCGAGCCGGAACACGCACACCGCCCCGCCGAGGCCGATGACGAACGACAGCGGGTACACCTGATCCGGCCCGCCGCGCGTGTTGCCGAACGCGGTGAGCACGAACCAGCAGCCCCACAGCGCGACCTGCGCGAGCACGGCCGCGATCACCCACCGCTGCCCGCCCGCAACGCGCTTGAGGCGCTCCCGTTTGGCGCGGGTGCCACCCGCAGCGCTCGCGTTGCTCGCGGCGGGGTCGGCGTCGTATTCGTCCCAAGCCGTCGCGCCGCGCATGGTGTGCCCCTCGCTACTTCGTCAGCCCGCGGTACAGCATCCGCGCGCACCCCGCGGTGCCGATGAAACCGGCGTCCGACCCGAGCTGCGCGAACGCGATCTTCACCGACTTCGTCGGGTACGGCAGCCCGAACCGCTTCACGTAGTCTTCGATCTTCTTGCGGAACCATTCGCCGGAACCGACCATCCCGCCGCCGAACACGATCATCTCCGGGTCCACGGTCGCCATCGCGGCGCACGCGCCCAGCGCGAGGTAGTACGCGGTGTCGTCCACCACCTTCAGCGCCAGTTCGTCGCCCTTCGTCGCGTGATCGAAGATCAGCTTCGCGGTGAACACGTCGTTGTTCGCGGTGTAGAACTCGCGCAGCGAACTGGGGCCGCGGAAGCACGCCATGTCTTCGCGGGCGCGGCGCACCACGTTCGTGGCGCTGGCGTAAGCTTCGAGGCAGCCCCGCGCCCCGCAGCCGCAGTTCCGCCCGCGGTCCGGCATGTCGATCCGCAGGTGGCCCAGTTCCCCGCCGTGGCTGTGCTCGCCCTCGATGATCTTGTCGTCGATGATGATGCCGCCGCCGACGCCGGTCCCCAACGTGAACAGTACCATGCTTTTCGCTTCGCGGCCGACTCCCACCCAGTATTCGCCGTAGGTCGCGGCGTTCGCGTCGTTCTGGTACACGGTCGGCTTGCCGAACGCTTTGGCGATGTGGTCGCGCACCGCGACGTTCTTCCACGGCTTCAGGTTCGGCGGGTCGATGATGAGGCCCTTCTTGATGTCGCCGAGGCCCGGTGTGGCGACGCCGATCGCGGCGATGCCGTCCATCGTGAGGTTCGCGGCGCTCACGGCGCGGCGAATGGTCTCGCACATCGTTTCGAGGCCCGCGTCGGCCCCGCGCTCCGGGTGCGTGTCCATCACGACCGGTTTCGAGAGCGGCTTGCCCTCGTCGGTAACGACCGCGGCCTTCATGGTGGTCCCGCCGACGTCGAGGCCGACGTAGTTCGCCAATTCCGCCATCGCTGCACCCGGGGTGGAGTTCCAGAGTTCCGGAGTTCCGAAATGGGAACGGAACCGCGTTCGCTCGTTCTACCGACCGCGCCCGCCGAATGGAAGCCGGACGGCCCGAACGGCACCCCCGAACCGCGGTTGGCCTTCGCGCGCGCGCCGCGCGCGGAGTACACTCCGTCGCCCGTTCGCAACGGAGATGCGCACATGTGCGGGATCGTGGGGTTCACGGGTCGGCGCGAGGCGTCGCCGGTGCTGCTCGAAGGGCTGCGGCGGCTCGAGTACCGCGGGTACGATAGCGCCGGGATGGTCACCGGCACCGGGAACGAGTTGCACTTCCGCAAGAAGGCCGGGCGGCTCGCGGCGCTCCGCGCGCACGTCGCCGAGCGGCCCGCGCCCGGGTGCTACGGCATCAGTCACACCCGCTGGGCCACCCACGGCGGCGCCACCGACCGCAACGCGCACCCGCACGCCGACACGCGCGGCGAAATCGCGCTCGTTCACAACGGTGTCATCGAGAACTACGCCGCGCTCAAGCACACGCTTCAAGCACAGGGCGTGCAGTTCCGCTCCGACACCGATACCGAAGTGCTCGCGCACCTCGTGTCCCACTACTACCACGGCGACCTCGTTTCCGCCGTGCGCCAAGCGCTGTCGCTGGTGAAGGGCACCTACGGCATCGCGGTGATGGCGAAGGCCGAACCGGGCGTCATCGTCGGCGCGCGGCTCGGCAGCCCGCTGGTCGTGGGCGTCGGGCCGGACGGCACGTACCTCGCCTCCGATGCCAACGCGCTCGCCGGCTTCGCGGATAAAGTGGTGTACCTCTCCGACCGCCAACTGTGCGCGCTCAGCGAAACCGATTGGGAGGTGCGCGATCACGACCTCGCGCCGGTCAGCGTGAGCGTCAGCGACATCGGCCGCTTCCTCAGCGACGGGGACGCGGAAAAGGGCGAATACCCGCACTACATGCTGAAGGAGATTTACGAGCAGCCCGAGGCGCTCGCGAACGCGATGCGCGGGCGGCTCGACGACGCGGACGCCACCGCGCACTTCGGCGGGCTGAACCTCTCACCCCAACAGTTGCGGCAGGTGGACCGCGTCATCATGACCGCGTGCGGCACCAGCTACCACGCGGCGCTGGTGGGCGAGTACCTGTTCGAGGAGTTCGCGCGGCTACCGGTGGAAGTGGAGTACGCGAGCGAGTTCCGGTACCGCAACCCGCCCATCGACCGCAACACCGTCGTGCTCGCGATCACGCAGAGCGGCGAGACGGCGGACACGCTCGCGGCGCTGCGCGAGAGCAAGCGCATGGGTCACACCACGCTGGCGGTGTGCAACGCGGTGGGCAGCAGCATCGCGCGCGAGGCGGACGGCGGTGTGTACCTGCACGCGGGCCCGGAGATCGGGGTTGCGAGCACCAAAGCGTTCACGTCGCAGGTGTGTACGCTCGCCATGCTGGCGCTGTACTTCGGCCGCACGCGGCACCTGAGCAGCGTGCAGGGCACTCGCATGAT
>JALHNS010000141.1 GCA_022843445.1 Gemmata sp. | reverse complement strand
GCGGGCGGTCCCAAGCGGTTCGTGCGCACGACCGACTCGAACCACCGACGGCCGGTGGCCGCGAACGTCCTCGACCGGGAGTTCGAGCCCGACGGGCCGAACGAGCGCTGGTGCGCCGAGATAGTCTAATCGCAAATGACAAAACCGGCCGGACTCGCCGGCCGGGCCGATCGGGAACGCATAGCGAATCTCGACGGTGTCCCCAGTCACCACCACCCGGTCGATGAGCAACTCGACCAGCTGCCGCTTCCGCTCGAATGTCGCCGTGTCGAGACCGCTTCGCACCCGCTCCGCAAACGATTCCGCCGAGTCGACCAACCCTTGCACCGCACCCGCGCGACTCGCTTCGCCGTCCAACAGCGCCTGTTGCTGAGCCAGTGTCGCATCCCGCCGTTCCAAGTCTTTGCGTCGCCGATCGTACTCGGCCAACTTCAGCACGCCACCAACGTACGCATCCGTCAGGCGCTCGATCTGTTGCGCCACGCTCGTGCGGCCGCGCCGCAAGTTCTCGCGACGAGCCTGTAATTCTTGGGGCAACCCGCACCCGCCCGTCACGCGACGCAACGCTCGGGCGACCCGATCAGGGGCCCGAATCAAACCCACCAAGTCGGCCCACACCAACTCGTCCAGCGCCCCGGCCGGGATGAACTTCGAGCGGCACCGGCAGCCTTGGTCCTGGCGGGCGCGGATCGACTTGCCCGAGCAGATGTAGTACGTCCGGCCGGTGGGCATCGTCCGCCGCGCGATGCACGCCAACCGGCATGCTCCGCAACTCACCAGCGCGCGCAGCAGGTATTGCGTCGTCGTGTTGTTCCGCTTGGCGAAGCTGCGGTTGGTCGCGATCTTGGCTTGCACCCGGTCGAACTGTTCCCGCGTCACGATCGCCGGGACCGACGCCACGGCGATCCACTGGTCCGGTGGCACGGGGGCTTGCGAGTCCCGTGGTCGTCCCATCGGGTGCGTGGCCGAGCGGCGAATCCGTGCCGGTCGCAGTCGCGTGCGGTTGCCGTAGCCCCACTGGTTCTCGCGCCCCAACCGCACGATCAGTTCCCGTATCTCGGCCTCCGTGCGCGGTCGCCCCGGCTTCGATGTTGGTGCCGCGCGGTTCGCCTCCCCGCCGCTGCCCGCGCTCTTCGTACCGGCGACCCAGCGCGCGAACGTGCGCAGCGACACGATGGTGACGAGTTCGCGGATTGCGGTGCCCACGGCGCGGCCCAGTTTCACGAGCCGCGCCCGCGGCGTGACCGTGATGCGCGCCGGCAACTTGGACCGCAGGATGCGGTTCTCTTCCTTGAGGTACTCGACCATGCGGGCCAGTTCGCGGTCGGTGGACGACGCGAGGAACAACCACAGCGCGCGAAGCAAACGGGGCATGCACGGCCTTCGGTCAGAGCGTCTCGGATTCGCTACAATTCACAACACGTTCGGCTCGACCAATTCTTGCTCGGCTCGTGTGCGCGGTAGGCCAGCCCTCTGTCCGGCCTACTACTTCAAACACGCACACAACCTACGTACTCACGAGTTTTGAAGCCGTCTGTATTGTTCGCCGAAGCGTCTTCGCGTATGGTCAGAGAGCGGGTACAGTATTTCTCGACAGTTCGTTCCGACCGCAGTCCGGATTCGATCACGCGCGAGCCCCTCCGATCTCACAGCCCAAGAGCCGCTCATGAACGTGTCCCGGACGCTTGGGTGTTTGCTCGCCACGGCGCTCATTGCGGCACCCGAAATCCGGGTGTCCGGCAACGAACCGAAGAAACACGACGTCCCGGGGGCACCGGTCACGATTACCCCCGTCAAAGGGCTGGGGAGTGTTTTTGGCGAGGAGGACGTTCAATACACCTTCCGGCTCTCAGTCAAGGACGCAGTGAAGGGTACAATCGTGTGGCGCTTGGCCGCTGGGACGGCCACCCTCGCCGCCCGCGAGGTGGCTCTGGAAGCTGGCCCCGACGCGCCAACCGATGTTGCCATCAAGATAGTCATGCCAGCGGTCAAGGACGGGGCCGTCTTCCACACCCGGCTGACCGTTTCGGCATTCGAAACCGGTGCCCGCAAGCCGGTTGCCGTACTCGAGCGCGACGTCTGGGTGTTCCCGAAGAACGCGTTCGCCGACCGGACTGAGTGGCTCAAAAAGCTCAAGATCACCCTCTACGACCCAAAGGGCGAGACCGCTAAAGTGTTCGCCACGGCCGAAGTCCCCTTCGATGCGGCCCGCGACATCGACGCGCTCTCCAAGACCGCGGAGGGCGTCGTGGTAGTGGGTGAAGGAACATCGTTCAAAGAGGAAAAGGAACTCGGGCGGGCGCTCCAGAAGTTAGCTGCTGCTGGCCGCCCAGTGCTGTGCCTCGCCCCGGCTAATGGCTCACTATCGGTTCCCGGGCTTGGGGAGCCGTCACCGAGCATGCGGGCTCTTTCGTTCCGGCGCAACCACGTCCGAACCCTCGACAAGCGACTCGACCCCACCGGTTGGCCGCCGGATCCGAAGGTCGTGTCCTCCGCGCTCGTAGTCAAGACCGGCGAGGACGGCGCTCCGGTCGGCGAGGTGGTGCCGGGTGACGCCGGTTGGCCCTGGGTCGAGGCCCGTTTCACCGGCGGCGGGCGCTGGGTCGTCTGTGGACAGGCGATCATCGCGAAGTGGGACGGCGCTCCGACGCCCCGTTATCTTCTGCTCGCGGTGCTGAGCTCCCTGACCGCTCCCGATACCGACAAACCCTAGTTCAATCGAGCACACCCATGAAGACATTCTGGCTCGCACTATCGGTGGCCGCCGGTGCCGCGCTCATCACTGGGCCGTTCCCGGACATCGCGTACGCGCAGAAGGACGAGAAGAAGGACCGCAAGGAGAAGGAAAAAGAGAAGGCAATGTACCCGACCGCGCTGCTCACGTTCGAGGAGCGCGGGGCCGGGGCCAAGGACCTCGGCCCGAAGGTCGTGGACCTACTGTTCGCCAAGCTGGCCGTCAAGCCGGACCTGTATTTGGTCGATCGCGCTGACCTGAAGAAGGTCCTAGACGAGCAGTCGCTGAGCCTCAGCGGGGCGGTGAAGGCCGATGAAGCGGTCAAGGTCGGACAACTGACCGGGGCAAAGTTGATCCTGACCGGGTCGATCGTTCATGTGGACAAGAAACTATACCTCGTGGTGAAGATTATCGGCACCGAGACCGGCCGGGTGGTCGGTGCGTCGGCCGAGGGTGCGGTCAGCGACGACCTCGGCCAACTCGTGGGCAATCTGGCCGACTCGGTAGAGGAAATGATCGGCAAACAGGCGGACAAACTCATGCCGAAGCCGGAACCGGTCGTCGATCGGATCGCGGCCATCAACAAGAAGCTCGGTAAGGCTCCGCGCCCGACGGTCGCGGTCTCGATCGCCGAGAAGCACATCGGCGCGCCGGCCATCGACCCGGCGGCGGAGACCGAGATGACCAAGTACGCGAAGGATCTGGTTTTCGATGTCATCGATCTCGAACAGGGCGGCAAGGGGAAAGCGGACGTCTTCATCTCGGGCGAGGGGTTCAGCGAGGTGGCGGGTAAGGTCGGAAACCTGATAAGCGTCCGCGCCCGCCTAGAGGTCAAGGCCGTGGACCGCAAGACCGGCAAGGTACTGGCCGTGGACCGACAGACCGTGGTCGCACTCGATGTGTCCGAACAGATCGCGAGCAAGACGGGGCTACAGAACGCCTCCGCCATCTTGGCCGAGCGGATGCTGCCGAAACTGATCGTTCCCGCGAAGAAGAAGTAGCCGGCCCGCGCGCGACCGCCACCCAGTGCGGTCGCGCCCCTATCTCACCCGACACTCCCGAGCAGAACACATGCGCCTCGCACTCGCGCCGGTTGTTGCGCTGGCTCTCAGCGGCGCCTTCTCAAGCTCCTCCTCCGCCGCCGAGTCGGTGTGCGCCCTGTTGGACGCGGATAACAGCCCACGGACCGCGCTACTCGAAGCGAAGTTGCTGGCCGAACCGGGGGCAAAGTGGGTCGAGCGCGCCGCGATCGACAAGGTGCTGAAGGAGCAGAAACTCGCGGCCGCGTTCGGAGCACAAGGAGTCAAAGACCGGGTGCAACTCGGGAAGTTGCTCAAGGCCGACGTGCTGGTGATCGTACGGCAGACGAAGACCTCGGAGGGCGCGGCCTACGAGCTCGTCGTGAGCGAGACCGCGAGCGGGCTGCGGCTCCTGATCCGTGGCGTTTCGGTCACCAAGGACGCCGCAGCCGACGTAGCCGAGTTGGTGACCGCGGCCCGCGAGGGGATCAAGAAGCACAAGGAAGAGATCACCCTGATCGTGGCCGCCCCGCCGTTCGTGTCGAACGACCTGACCAACCAGTTCGACCACCTGAAGGGTGCCTACGCGAAGCTGATGGAAGGGGTGGCGTTCGACCGCAAGGGTGCGGTGGTCGTCGAGTTCGCGGAAGCCGAAGCGCTCTCGAAGGAACTGGCTCTAACGGCCGCGGGTGCGAAGGTGAACCGACCGGCACCTCTGTACCTGATTGGCGAGTACCGGCACGAGGGCACCAGCAAGGATCGGACGGTCACGCTGAAGTTGCACGCCGAACGCGGCGGCAAACCGGTGGGCAAGGCGGAAACGTTGACGGTCAAGGCCGCGGACGGCCTTCTGGCGCTGCGCAAGTGGTCCGCGGGGGTAATCGCCGCGGCCGGGGGTGGGCCGGAGGGCGCGGTCGATCCGAAGGTCGAGCCGCAGCGGCTCAACGCGCTGGCCGCGGTGCACCGCCGCCTCGGGAACTGGGCGGAGTCGCTGGTGCTGATCGAGGCCAGTCTGCTCCTCGACCCGAACCAACCCGAGATGCGCGCCGCGGCCATCGACGTCTTGACGGCTTGGATCCCGACCTACTGCAAGACGTTCGAGACGGACGTCAGCCGGATCCGGCAGGCGCTCCGGGCGCACCGGCGCGGTCTGGAACACCTCGAGGTTCTCGCCGTCGCCCGGTCGAACCAACCGACCAAGCCCGGGTCAGCGGCGATCGCGCTCCAGGCATTTTATTCAGAGGCGATCAGACTCCATCGCGTTCCGGCGGAACTCGCGTCCGAATACGCCGAACTCCGCCGGGAACACGGCGACCTGTACGAGCGTGTCGTGATTCTCCTCGCGCCCAACGGGGACCCGCGCACCGAGATGCGGTACTTCCAAGAGGCCCTTCGCACGGTCGAAACGGTGGCCGACAAGTGCGCGCGGATGGAGCGCATGTTGCGCGCGTTGCGGGGGCTACCGGACGCCAAGCAACGGTTCGTCAATCACCTCCTCAACGAGAAACTCCAACCGGCGACGCTGGCGGAACTCGAAGCGCTCCGTCGGCTCCTCGATCGGCTCGCGGACGGCGCGCCGGCCGACGTGAAAAGCGTTCTGGAGATGGCACGGAAGGGGCTTGAGTATCACGAGTCCCTTCTCCTCCGACGGGAAGGTGCCGTGATTCCGCTCGTCATTTCGATCGGGCAGTCCGTGGTGCTCGAGATCGAACGCACGACCCTCGGCAAGCTCCCGGCGCAAATCGATCCGAAGTCCCCAGCGAGCGCGGGCACGTTCGCGCCGATCGCGCTGAGCTCGAATCTGCCACCGGACTCCTCCGCCCTGAAGTCGATCCAAGGCCTCATCGGGGCCGGGGCCGGGGTGGACGTGTTGTGGAGCGGGGAGAACGCCGTCGGGGGCGGGGCGAACTGGGGCACCGTGTTCGTGATGAAAGCAAAGGGCAAACTCCGGATGTGCCACCAAATCAAGGGCAACGGCGTGCGGTTCGCCGCGATGGTCTACGACGGGCGCTTCGTCTGGGGGTCGGCGAGCCGCGAGGGCGCGCCGGTGCTGTTCGTCTTCGACCCGAAGACGGAGAAGTGTTACGAACTGGGCGAGAGTGACGGCTTGCCGGTCGGGAAGGTCGAACCCGAGGAGCGCAACCCGAAGCGCAACAAGCGCCTCCCGGCCCCGCTGATCGCGGTCCTCGGCCCCGGGCGCGTCTGCGTGTCCGGGTACGCGGGCCGCGGGTGGATCGGGGTCGCGACGTTCCAACCCGGGAAGGGCGCAGAGGTCAAAGTGATCCACGAGGCGAAAGAGGCGCGCGTGCCCAAAGATGCCGCGCAGTGGAGTGCCGGAACAATCGCCTTCACTCCGTCCTTCATGTGTACCCTGCGCGGCGAACCCGGAGCCGAGGGGAAGGTACCGACCCGCGTGTTGGTCGTCCGGGTGGCAACCCAAACGGTCCCGATGAACGACCTTGAG
Organism: Gemmata sp.; assembly: GCA_022843445.1. Lineage (GTDB taxonomy): Bacteria > Planctomycetota > Planctomycetia > Gemmatales > Gemmataceae > Gemmata. The sequence goes on along the minus strand of JALHNS010000141.1, from coordinate 9,922 downwards.
TTGACGGACGCTCCGCTCCTCATCGACCCCGACACCAAGACCGTGGAGGTAATGCCCAAGTCGTACAAATCGTTCAGTTTGTACCCACTCGTGACCACCGACCGGTCCCTGCTCTGGCTGCAGAACATGTGGTACGACAGTGCGTCTACGACAGGGGCGTCCAAAGTGATCCAAATCGACGTCGGGGGCAAGGTCCGGGAGATCGGGCCGGCCCCGGAGTGTCGTTCGGTCAAGCCGGTGGTTCACTTCGACGGGCTGCACGTTCACGTTGTTCGCAGCCACGTCCCGCGGGTGCCGAATTCGGCCGCACCCTCCGAGCCGGCGACTTGGTGGGTCACGAGCACGGACGGGAAGACGTTCCGCGCCCTCGCGGAGGGGTTCCCTCATGTGGTGAGCGTCGGCACCAGTTCGCACTACGGTCTCGTCGCGGTCACACAACCCAAGTTCGGCGAGAGGGTGCTCACCGCGGTGAAACTCGACCTGCCGGCGATGAAAAAGTAGCCTGTGCAAGGGAAGGCGTGTGCATGAACGATGTTCACCGCAGGCCGGCTAACGAGTGCTGTGACCAACCTTCCTCCGCAAAAAACGTTGGCCACCGCAAGTCGGTGGGCGAACATAGGCTGCAAACACGCGAGCCACGAGCGGTTGATTTGGGGCACGAGCGTTAATGAGGTGTGATTGGCTATACGATGGTGGGCTGAGACAGCACCACATCGCGCCGCCTGTTAACCGCGACATCATCTGAAAATCGTTGGCGATGAAGGCTGTCTCGCGAGATGCTCTCGCGCCAAATGTCGCGCGCGAAAGTTCGAAATGGTAACTGTTCGGGGAGCTTCTTTCACCGAAGCGCGGCTCTCTCCCGTCTCGTAGTCACGCGAGGATCGGTTTGATCGGTTTCGCCTCGTATACGTCGGTGAGGCGCTCGTTGCGCCCGTGGTGGGCGAACACCAGCTTCGTGTGATCTAGCCCGAGCAGGTGCAGCATTGTGGCGTGCAGGTCGGCTACCTTGCAGCGGTCGGTGACGGCCCGGTAACCGAAATCGTCGGTCGCGCCGTGAACCACACCGCCTTTCACGCCGCCCCCCGCCAGCCACACCGAAAACCCGTACGGGTGGTGGTCGCGCCCGTCCTTCCCTTGCGCCCCCGGCGTGCGGCCGAACTCCCCGCCCCACGTCACCAGCGTACGGTCGAGCAAGCCCAACCGCTTCAGGTCGGAGAGCAACCCGGCGACGGGCTTGTCGGTTTGTTGAGCGCACGCGCGCGTCTGCGCCGCGTTGTTGGTGTGCGTGTCCCACGGCTGCCCGGCCATGAACACCTGCACGAAGCGAACGCCGCGCTCCACCAGCCGGCGCGCCATCAGGCACCGCAACCCGTACGGCCGCGTCACCGGGTTGTCGAGGCCGTAGAGGGCCTGAACTTTCAGCGGCTCCTTCGACAGATCGAGGGCGGTCGTCGCGGACAGTTGCATCCGACCGGCGAGTTCGAAACTCGCGATCCGGGCGTCCAGTTCCAATTCGCCGGGGCGGGCGGACCGGTGCGCGGCGTTCAGTTCCGCGAGCAGGTCCGTGCGCCCCTTCTCCACGTCGGCGGGGCGCGCCGCTTTCGGATGCAGGTTCAGAACCGGTTGGCCCTCGGAGCGGAACTGCGTGCCCTGATACGCCGGCGGCAGCCACCCGCTCGCCCAGTTCCGAATACCGTCCACGGGCAGCCCGCGCGGGTCGGGCAGTACGACGTACGCGGGCAGGTCGCGGTTCTCGGAACCGAGGCCGTACGCGGCCCACGCGCCGAGGCTCGGCCGACCCGCCACGGTCAGCCCGGTGTGCATCATCCAGAGCGCTTGCTCGTGGTTGCGGTGCTCGGTGAACATCGAGCGGATCACGGCGATGTCGTCGGCGTGCCCGGCGACGCCGGGAAGCACTTCAGAGAACGGCGTGCCCGACTGCCCGGCTTTCGCGAACTTGAACTGGCTGCGGAGCAAGTTGCCGGTGAGTTTTTCGTCGTCGGCGACCTCGACCGGTGGCTGCTTCCCGTCGAACTTCTCCAGTTCCGGCTTCGGGTCGAGCAGATCGACGTGACTCGGCCCGCCGTGCATGAACAATTGGATGACCGCCCTTGCCTTCGGCGCGTGGTGGGGCTTGGGGTTCGCGGGCGGGGCGTCCGCGCGGGCGCGCTCGTCTGCGAGGAGGGCCGCTAGCGCGGCGGCTCCGAACCCGCCACCCAAGCGGGCGATCGCTTCGCGCCGGTTCAGTGGGAACATCGCAGGCTCCGTTAATCCACGTACACGAACTCGTTCGCACACAGCAGCATGTGGCACAGGTCGGCGAGCGCGCGGCGCTTGGAGTCCGGTGCCGGGGCGTGGCGCGCGGCCTGTTCGGTGAGGAACTTGTTGAACTTCGCCAGCTCGTCGGGCCGCGCGGGGCGGGCGAACGCGAGCCGGACCGCGGCCGCAGCGGGCGCGGCCGGCGCGTCCTTCAACAGGCGGTCTGCGAACGCCTCGGCTTGCCGCGCGAGCGTCTCGCTATTGAGGAGCGTCAGCGCTTGCGAGGCCACGGTGGACACGTTGCGACACGTGCAGTTCGTTTCGATCCGCGGCTGGTCGAACAGTTGCAGCAGCGTGACCGGCTGCGAGCGCCGGACCGTGAGGTAAATGGAGCGCCGCTGCCCCGCGAGCGTCGCCGCCGTCACCACCTCGTCGGTCGACAGGCGCTGCACGGCAACCGGCGGGCCGAACCGCTCTTCGTTGAGCGTGCCGGAGACGTCGAGCACGGAGTCGCGCACCACTTCGGCTTCGACGCGGCGCAACCGCTGCCGCCAGAGGAGCGCGTTGTCGGGATCGACCTTCCGCCCCGTGGCTCGGTCCGCGCTGGATTGGCGGTACGCGGCCGAAGTGAGGATCAGCCGGTGCAGTTTCTTCAGCGACCAGCCGTTCGCCTCGAACTCGCACGCGAGCCAGTCGAGCAGTTCCGGGTGCGTCGGCTTCGCGCCCTGAAGGCCGAAGTTCTCGGGGGTGCGGACCAGCCCCGCGCCGAAGTGGTGCAGCCAGACGCGGTTCGCCATCACGCGCGCCGTCAGCGGGTGGCCGGGCTGCGTGAGCCAATCGGCGAACGCGCGCCGCCGGCCGCTGGTCGGCGCGCCCTTTTCGGGCGGTGTCCAACTGAACGGTTTCGGCGCGGCGACGCACGACAGCACGCCCGGCCCGACTTCCGGCCCCGGTTTGGTGTAATCGCCGCGGCGGAGAACGGGCGTCTTCGGCTCGCCCGGCAGGTCGTACAGCGCGCGAATCTCCGCGAACGTTCGCGCCTTGCCCTCTTCGGTCGCGATCGCGGCGGCGGTCGCCTTGACGCGGGCCGCGTACTCGGGGAGCGCCGCGGCCAGCCCCGCTTCGTTGGGCTTCAGTTCGGCGGCGAACTTCTCGGCGAGGTACTTCTGCACTTCAGTCCGCTTGGCCGGGTCCGCGAGTACCGCGGCGCGTACGTCGTCGCGGATCGCGACCGGCAATTGCGCCGACCGATCGTCAAACAACTTGGTAGCGAACTGCTGGCGCGCCTCCGCCAGCGCCTTGCGCAACTCCGCGACCCGCTTCGCGACTTCCGCGTTGTGGGCCGCCGCGTCGCGCTCTTGCGCGGCGGTCGCTTCGGTCAACCGGCGCTGCACCTGCGGCACCCACTGCGCCGGGCGGTAGCCGCTCATGAACACCGCTTGCACGCGGTAGTAGTCCGCCTGCGGGATCGGGTCGAACTTGTGCGTGTGGCACTTCGCGCACTGCACCGTGAGGCCCAGCACCGCACTGCCGACGATGGCCTGCGTGTCGTCGAGCGTCTGGTAGTAGTAGCCCGGCGCGTTCTTGATACTCACGAAGTCCGGGCGGCTCGTGTCGGACGCGCACCGCAGGAACCCCGTAGCGACGAGCGAATCGACGACGGCCGGGGGCAGTTCCTTCGCGGTCCGGTGGTGCGCCCAGTAGTCGCTGTACTCGTCGCCGGCGATCTGCTCGCGCAGGAACTTGTCGTAGGGCACGTCGGCGCTGAGGGCGCGGATCACCCAGTCGCGGTAGCGCCACGCCGCGGTGCGCACGTAATCCGCGTCGAGGATGCCCTCGCTGTCGGCGTAACCGGCGAGGTCGAGCCAGTGCCGCCCCCAGCGCTCGCCGTAGCGCGGCGAACTCAGCAACCGGTCAATCACCCTCTCGTAGGCGTCGGCCGCCGTGTCCGCGAGAAAGGCGTCCTGCTCTGCGGGCGTCGGCGGCAGCCCGGTGAGATCGACCGTGACGCGGCGCAGCAGCGCGAGCTTCTCGGCGGGGGGCGCGAAGTTCAGCCCGTGCGCGTGGAGTTTCGCCAACAGGAACGCGTCGATGGGGTGGCGCGTGCCCAGCACCGACGGAACCGCGGGGCGCACCGGCGAGCGGAACGCCCAGTGCGCCGAAGGGGCCGGGCCGGGGTCCGCGGGCGCGGTTCGCTCCGCGCGCGCGCCGCCCTCGATCCATGCCTTTACAACGGCAACTTCGGCCGGGGTGAACTTCGCGCCCTTACCGGGCGGCATCGCGCCGCTCTCGATCTGCTCGAACAGCAGGCTCTTGGCCGGGTTGCCCGGTACGACCGACGGGCCGGTGTCGCCGCCGCGCGTCACGGCCGCCGCGGTGCGCAGGTCGAGACCGGATTTGGTGGACTCGCCCCCGTGACACTTCACGCACTTCGCCACCAGCAACGGCTTCACGTCCCGCTCGAACGTCGGCGGGTCGGCCGCGCCGGCCGTGTGTGCGAACGCGATGACGGCCAGTACGGTCGCGCGGAACATCGGCCGGACTCCGACTGCGTGGCGGGGGTCGCCGAGGCTGGGTCGAGCGGTGGGTAACGAGTGTAAGTTACCCGACCGTCTGCGCCGGTGCCAGACGTTACGCGCGACGGCGCAAAGAAAGGTAGGCTATCATCGGGGCAACCGGATCCCGATTTTGGAGTTCGAACGGACCCGTTGCGCGCTTACAATTCGGACCAGCCACCCGAGGAACCCCACATGCGCGCGTTCGGCCTCTCCCCGGTCGTACCGGCTCTGCTCATTGGCGTGGTCGTCGGCGCGGACCCGAAACCGGCCGCAATTGCGTTCGAAGACGTCACCGCGAAGGCCGGGCTGAAGGGACCGCTTGCGGGGCTGATGGGCCACGGCGGCGCGTGGGGCGACTTCGACGGCGACGGCAACCCGGACCTCTTCGCCGGCGGGTTCTGCGACCGGCCCAACGCCGAGTACGTGCCGGCCGCCGGACCGGTCGCGGCCGTGCTGCTCCGCAACCGCGGCGACGGCACCTTCGAGCACATCAAGGACACACCCGCGGCACACTTCGGTCGCACCAGCGGTGCCGTCTTCGCGGACCTCGACAACGACGGCAAACCGGAGCTGTACGTCGCCAACAACGCGAAGGCGAAGGCCGGGAAGCTCGGGGAACCGCAGTCCGGCGCGGGCACCAAAAAGAGCCTGTTGTTGAAGAACTTCAATGGGAAGTTCGAGGACGTCTCGAGAGAGTGCGGCGCGTGCCCGGACGCGCTACTGACCGCGCGTAACGTCATGCCGTTCGACTACGACAGCGACGGGCTGCTCGACCTGCTCGTGATCGAAGACAAGTTCACCGCGAAGCCGCGCACGGCGCTGTTCCGCAACGAAGGCACGCTCAAGTTCCGCGACGCGACTAAAGCCGCCGGACTGCCGGAAAACGTGTTCGGCCTCGGCGCGGCGGTCGCGGACCTGAACGACGACGGCCGCCCGGACCTCTTCGTTCCGCACTCGAACCGGCTGTTCCTCAGCACGAACGACGGCACCTTCCGCGAAGCGGTCGAACTGAACCCGGTGTTCGCGTGGAAGCCGCTGCACGGCGAAGACTGGCCGTGCGGCGCGCACTTCGCCGACCTGAACCGCGACGGCCGGCTCGACCTCGTGCTGTCGATTCACTGCACGAAGGCGCGCAACCGCGTGTTCATCAACGACGGGCTGAAGGCCGGCATCCCGCAGCTCCGCGACGTGACGGACGCGGTCGGCCTTGGGGACGCGGTGCCGGTGCGGTGCCCGCACGTCGAAGTGCAAGACTTCGACAACGACGGCGCGCCAGACATCTACATGAGCGCGGCGGTTCTCACCGACGGCAAAGTCACACCGCTCGTGTACCGCAACGCGGGCGTGAAGGACGGCCTGCCGCAGTTCGTCCCGAACTTCGACGTGAAGACCGCGAACGCCTACTACCCGGCCGGGCCGAGCGCCGACTACGACGGTGACGGTCGCCTCGACCTGTTCCTCGTGAACTGGTTCGCCAACAATCACTCGCGGTTACTGCGCAACGTGTCGCCCGAACGCAAGTGGCTCGACGTGCGCGTAACCGGGAAGACCACGAACCGCGACGGCATCGGGTCGAAGGTGAGCATTTTCGCCGCGGGCAAACTCGGCAAACCGGAGGCGCTCCTCGGCTATCAGGAAATCGCCACCGGCTATGGCTACGCGAGCGGGCAACTGCCCGTATCGCACTTCGGGCTGGGCGATACGGCGAGCGTCGATTTGCGCGTCGTGCTGCCCGGCGGCAACGGCACGATTGAGAAACTCGGCGTGAAGGCCAATCAGGTACTGCGCGTCAGCGAGTAGCGCCGCGACAATTATCTCCACACGGTCACGAGGTTCCCGCGATGATGCGCGCGCTCTCCATTGTGTTCTGCGCCGCGGCGATGTGTGTCGCGGTCGCGGCGCTTCCGGTTTCGCCCGCCGCACGTGCGGCGCAAAAGAAGAAAGCCGAGGAGTGGAAGGCACCGGCGCTGCCGGACGGAAAGGACGTTGTCACCGATTCGTCCGATACTCTCCTGCGAGTGCCGGAGGGCGTGAAGCTCAAGGACGGCGTGACGGTGGCGAAGGCCGCGCCGACGATCGACTTCGCATACATCCCGGGGCAGACTTACGCCGGGAAACCGTGGTCGAACTGGGGCGAGAGCACCTTCGCCAATGGGAAGTATTACACGAGCGTCGGCGACCACCTCGCGCCGGCGGGCAGCGCGTACGTGTACGAGTACGACCCGGAGCGGAAGACGTTCCACCAACTCCTCGACCTGAAGAAACTGCTCGCGATGCCCCAAGGGCACTACGTACCGGGCAAGATTCACACCGCGCTCACCGTCGGGAAAGACGGGCAGATTTACTTCGGCACGCACCGCGGCTCCACGACGGTGACGACCGACAAGTACCACTACAAGGGCGACTGGCTCGTGCGCGTGAACCCGGACGGCGCGAAGGCGGAAGTGGTGGCGCACGCGCCGGTCGCGAAGCACTGCATACCCACGGGGTTCCTCGACCCCGAACGCCTCATCTTCTACGGCGGCACCGCGCCGGGCGAAGGCAAAGACGATGCTACCGGCGTTCACTTCTTCGCCTACGATGTGGCGAACAAGAAGGTGCTGTGCGACGTTCCGAACGGCCCTAAGCGCGCGATGATCTTCGAGCGCACGAACGGGCGCGTGTACTACACCACCGCGAACGAATCCGGCCTCGTGCGGTACGACCCCGCAAAGGGCGGGAACCCGGTGCCCATCGAGGGAGCAATTCCGGGCCTGCGCGCTTCGAGCGAAGAGACGAATGCCGGCACCGTGTACGCGGTCTCGACGGGGCAAGGCGGGCGCGAACCGGCGCTGTACGCCTTCGACACCAAGACCGAGCGCGTCACGGAACTCGGTTCGCCGCTCGTCGGTTCGGTCAGCTACATCACCGCGCTGAAGGCCGACGCGACCGGGCGCTATCTCTACTACATCCCCGGCGCGCACGGCGGCGCGGACAAGGAAGGCTCGCCGGTAGTGCAGTACGACACGAAGGCGAAGACCAAGAAGGTGATCGCGTTCCTCCACCCGTTCTACAAGGACAAGTACGGCGTCGCGCCCGTCGGCACTTACAGCTATGCGCTGTCGCCGAACGGGGCGACGCTATTCGTGACGTGGAACGCGAACCGCGGCGGGAAGGCGTGGGACACCTGCGTGCTGAGCGCGATCCACATCCCCGAATCGGAGCGCCCGACGGGTTGAGTTTGGGCACCCGCGCGTGCTGACGGCGGAGAAAAAAGTGCAGCGCTCGGAGGAGCAAAAGTGCAGCGCCGGATTGGGGTGGCAGTGTATTCGGTGGCCCGTTTGGGAGTAGGGCACCCGAGGTCGGCCCGCGCGTGAGGGGCCGGTCCGCTCGACTTCATCTGGTCCCAACGGTTTGGCCCCGACTCGTCCTTCACACGGGGTGAGGACGAGTCGGGGCCAAACCGGTGCCCGTCTCCGGGACGGCTCACGATGCGGACGAGCGCCGCCGTTTCGCGTCCTGCAGCCGGTAGCTCTCGCCGGTCAACTCCACGATGTGGCACCGGTGCGTCCGCCGATCCAGCGCCGCACCGGTCAGCCGCTCGTTCCCCAGCACCTCGGTCCAGTTCTCGAACGCCAAGTTCGTCGTCAGGATCACGCTCGACCGCTCGTACGCGGTCCCGATCACGTCGAACAGCAACTCCGCGCCGGCCTTGCTCGCCGGCACGTACCCGAGCTCGTCGAGTACCAGCAGATCGAGCTGCGCCAACTGCTGACGCATCCGCAGCAAGTGGCGCTCCTGGTCCGCTTCGCGGAGCGTGGTGATCAACTCCGTCACCCGCCAGAACCGGACCCGCTTCCCTTGGGCGCACGCCGCCATCGCCAGCGCGGTCGCCGGGTGCGTCTTGCCGGTTCCACTCGGACCGACCAGCAGCACGTTCTCCCGCTTGGTCAGGTAGTCGCCACGAGCTAGGTCTAGGATCAGCGGCCGATTCACGCTCGGCCGCGCCGCGAAGTCGAACTCGGCGAGGGCCTTCGGGGCCGGGAACCGCGCCGCCTGCAGCCGCCGCTCGGCCGCCTTGCGCTCCCGCTCGATGAGCTCCAGTTGGCACACCTGCAGCAGGTACCCGAAGTGGTCGACGTTCTCGCGCGCGCGCCGCGCCCTTCTCGCACTCGCGGGCCACCGTCGGCAACCGCAGCGCCTTCAGGTGGTGCTTCAGCGGCACCGTGCTCGTCGTGGTCGTGGGCGGGTTCATCGCGTGCCCTCCCGGGCCAGCAGCGCCCCGTACGCCGACACGTCCGTCACCGGCACCCGCACGCTCGCCAGGTGCGGCCGGCCGTCCAGATTGAACACCGGCACCGGGCGCTCCGCGCGGCGATCCAGAATCAGCCGGATCGCGTCCGGGTCACTCACGTCCATGGCCAGCGCCGACTCCACCGCGTCGGTCAGCTGGGCCAGCGAGACGGTCTCCAGCAGGCGCAGCACCCGGACGAACCCGCGGGTGCCCGCGTTCTTCGACCCGTCGGCTTCCAAGCGCCGGCGCAGCACCCCGAAGCACTCCGGCAGCGCCCACCGCTCCAACGGTCGGGCGAAGTCGAACCCGCCCGGCTTGCGCTCCAACAGGGCCAAGTAGTGCACCGGGTCGAACACGGACCGCTCGCGCCCCCAGCACCGGACGTGCCGGGCGACGAGCCGGTCCTCGAACGCGATCCGCACCTCGTCCACCGTGCCGATCACCGTCACCGTGCGGTGGGCGTACTTGGTCGGCACCGAGTACGCGTTGGTGTCGAACCGCACCAGCGAGAGCGCGTCCGCCGACGGGAACTCGTGCCGGACGTGGACGACCAGGTCGCCCACCGCCCGCGCCGCCGCCAGCACCTGCGCCGCGTTGCCCGCCGCCGATCGCCCCCCGCCACCCGGGCCACACTTTTCCGCGATCACTGATCGCGGCCGAATTGAAGCTCGGGCGGCGGGTCACGGTCAGCCCGCCGGAAGGGCCCGACGGGCGCGCTCCGCGCGTTCGCGGAGGGCGGGACCGGTCCGGCTCTCGACGCGCCGGACGCGCCATTCGGGAGCGGCGCGGTGTGCGACAGCGGCCAGCGGGCCGCGATGCGGGCCGCACCGCT
>JALHNS010000140.1 GCA_022843445.1 Gemmata sp. | reverse complement strand
GCTCTTCCGATCTCTGGCGCGGCGCATCGCGAACGCCGAGCGCGCGTCGGTGCTGGCGGCTCTCGCGCCGCTCGGCTGGCTCGCCGTTGCCGCCGTCGATCACGAAGCCGCGGACGCCGCGCTCGCGTCGCCCGACCGCACCGAAGAACTGTGGGGCTTGGACGCGGCCGCGATCGCGCGCCGGCTCACGTTCCGCTGGAAACTGCCGGATTGGGCCGCGACCGCTCTCGGCTCCTTCGACCTTCCGCTGCACGCGGCTCGCGAAGTGGTGGCCGACACGCCGCTGTTCGCCGCGGTGCAACTCGCGCTGCTCGAAACCGAGCGCCGCGGGTTCGGCCTCGGGCTGACGAAGTGCGCCGACCGCGCCGAACTGCTCGCCGCGCTGACCCTCACCGATAGGGCCCTCGGCGAACTGTGGCGCGAACCGGCAGAGGGGGAAGCGGAAGCGGCGGCGAACCCGTTCACCGAGGCGCTGCTGCCGAACCTGCTTCGTACGGCCGCGGAAAGCCGGCGCAAGAACGGGGCGGCGCTCGTCGCGCGACTCGAGGAGCGCGCCGACGAACTGCACCGCGCTCTGGCGAAACTGGATGCCGCCGCGAGCGAATCGGCGCGCGCGTCGAAATTGGACGCGCTCGCGGAACTCGCGGCCGGGGCCGGGCACGAGATCAACAACCCGCTCGCGGTCATCAGCGTGCACGCGCAGCGGCTGGCCCGCACCGAACCGGACCCGGCGCGCGGCGAAGCGCTGCAAACGATCATCCGGCAAGCGAACCGCATCTCCGGCATCCTGCGCGACCTGATGCAGTTCGCGCGGCCCAACGACGCGAAGCCGCAAAGCGCGTCCGTTCACGAACTCGCACACGCGGTTCGCACCGAGTTGGTACCGGTCGCGGCGGAGAAGGGCGTGCGGCTCGAAGTCGGCGAACTGCCCTCGGCTTATGTGAAGTGCGACGCGGCGCAGATTCGGCACGCGCTCGCGGCGCTGGTGCGCAACGCGCTCGAAGCCGCCGGCCGCGACGGGTGGGCGCGCGTTTCGTGTACCGAAGCCGACGATTCGATTTCGTTCGTGGTGGAAGACGGCGGGCCGGGCTTGAGCGCCGAGGCGCGCGAGCACGCCTTCGACCCGTTCTTCAGCGGGCGTAGCGCCGGCCGCGGGCGCGGCTTGGGCCTTCCCACCGCGTGGCGCTACGCGCGACAAAACGGCGGCGACCTGCGGTACGACGAGTGCGCGACCGCGACGCGCTTCGTGCTGACCGTCCCGCGCGCGATCACGCTGGAATTTCCCGACCGCCAGAGTGCATAGCTTCCAACGAGCCGCGAACGCCAGTGAGCAGCAACTCGACGCGGGAGCTACTCACAGGTTGCGGCTCGTTGTTCGCTCTTTCCACAACTCCAGCGCAGCGCGGAGGTCCGCGACCACTTCCGCGCCTTCGACGCACGCCGGCAGCCCGTGACCGGTGCGCACGAGCACCGCGCGGCACCCGGCGGCGCGGCCGGCGTCTGAGTCGCTCACCTTGTCGCCGATCACCCACGACCGCGACAAGTCGATGTCGTGCTCGCGTGCCGCAAGGTGAAGCATTCCCGGGAGCGGCTTGCGGCACGCGCAGCCGTCGTTCGGCCCGTGCGGGCAGTAATAGTACGCATCCACTTTTGCGCCGCTTGCCGCCAAGAGCGCATCGAGGTGCGCGTGAACTTCGCCGATGCGCGCTTCGGGGAAGTATCCGCGAGCGACACCGGCCTGATTCGTCACCACGATCACCAGAACGCCCGCGGCGTTCCATTCGCGGATCGCTTCCGCCGCATGTGGTAGCAACCGCACTTGTTCGGGACGCGCGAGGTAGTTCACCTCTTCGATGATGGTGCCGTCGCGGTCGAGAAAGACGGCGTCACGAGGCATGAGCGCGCTCCCGAGCGAACGCGCGGTAGTCGTCCGGCGTGCCGATGTCGGTGAACGCGTCTTCGATCACGAACGCGCCGAGAGGTACGCCGGCCCGCAGCGCGCCGGGGAACACGTCGCGCTCCAACGACACCACTTCACCCGCCGGGATTCGCGCGAGTAGTTCGCGCGCGATCGCGTACGCACCGGTGTTCACGAGGGCCGGCCCGCCGGTCGCGGCCTTCTCGTGAAAGTCGAGCACGCGCGAACCATTTACTTCAACCGTCCCGAACCGCGAAGCGTCCGGCACTCTCGATAGAGTCAGCGTGGCCGCGCAGCCGCTCGCTACGTGCGCGCGAACCAGCGCGACGAGATCGACCGAGAGGTGCGTGTCGCCGTTCACCACCACGGCAACCGGCTCGAAGAACTTCTCCGCGCGCTTCAGTGCGCCGCCGGTGCCGAGTAGCGTCTCGCCATCGCGGGAGTAATCGATGCGCACGCCGAACGCGGAGCCGTCGCCGAACGCGGCTTCGATGTGCTCGGCCATGTGACCCACGCACAGCACGAACCGCCTCGCGCCGGCGTCGCGGAGTGCTTCGATTTGGAGCTGAAGGAACGGCTTCTCGCCGACCGGCGCGAGCGCCTTCGGACGGTCGCTCACTTCGCTTCGTAAGCGTGTGCCCAACCCGCCGCAGAGAATCACGACTGGCACCGTGAGCATTGCGAATCCCTCCGTTCGCGGCAGTTTACTTGGCGACGCAAGTCGTTTTCAATCCGTCTTCTGCGATGTACTGCGAAAAATAACTACTATATGAACTTGTTTAGTCGTTAATATGCCGATAGAGTGTGTGTATCACTAAGCGAGTTCGCAAAGTGATGTTTCGGAGGAAGCACCATGACCGAAGGGCTGTTCGACCGGTATTTCCGGTTGCTGGCGGGGCAACTGCCGGCGCGCGAGTACGGCGTCATCGCGGACATCGACGCGATCGAAGCGGAGCCGGTCGAGCCAATGGAGTGTCTTTGTTGACGCTCGCTGCGACCTCGCCCCGACCCTCCTCCCGATCCCGGAACCGATTCATGCTCGCGCGTAACGCCATCCTCGCGTTCGTCTTGAGTGCCGCACTGGGGTGCGGCGCGAAGGGGCCGGAACTGGTGCCGGTGCGCGGCAAGGTGACGACCGCCGACGGGAAGCCGCTCGAACACGCGACCGTGATTCTGCACCCGGTGGGCGGCAGCGAAGGGCCGAAGCCGCGGGGCAAGGCGAGCGCCGACGGGTCGTTCGCGCTCACCACCCTCAGCACCGGCGACGGCGCGCCTCCGGGCGAGTACCGCGTGACCGTGGAACTGTGGCTCGCCGGTGCGCGGGCCGACGACCCGCCCACCAACCGCTTGCCCCCGAAGTACGCGAACCCCGAAACGTCCGGCCTCACCGCGACCGTGACCGCCGGCCAAACCGAACTGAAGCCGATCGTTGTGAAGCGCTGAATTCGCTTCAAGTGTAGGTCGCTCGCTCCGCGAGCGACCATTCGCGGAAAGAACCACGAAGGCGTGATTTTAAGCGCAACTAGCCGCTCGCGGAGCGAGCGGCCTACTCTTGATGACTCACCACACACAAGGAACCGATATGTCCCTTCCCAAAGCCCGACGCGGGTTCACCCTTATCGAACTGCTCGTCGTGATCGCCATCATCGCGATCCTGATCGGGCTGCTGTTGCCCGCGGTGCAGAAGGTGCGCGAGGCCGCGGCCCGTATGAGTTGCTCCAACAACCTCAAGCAGTTCGGCCTCGCGTTCCACAACGCGCACGACCCCAACGGCGGGCTGCCGAGCAACATCCGCCCGGACGCGACGAGCACCGTGCGCGTGCGCTGGGCCACGTACCTGCTGCCGTACCTCGAACAAGACAACCTGTTCCGGCAGGTGAACCTGAACGCGAACTGGCACGCGCAACCGGGCGTGTTCGGCACGCGCATCAAGACGTTCGAGTGCCCGTCGGCCCCGAACGGCACCGTGATCGACGGCGCGCCGGACACCTCGCCGGCGTGGACGAACATCGTCGCCAACGGCGACTACTCCGGCTTCTACGGCGTGGACCCGCAACTCGCGACGTTGGGGTTGGTCGATGTGAACTCGGCCCGCGTGGACAACGGCGCGATCTCGAAGGCGGTGAAGCTGAACTTCGCCGCGTTCACCGACGGCTTGAGCAACACGCTGCACCTGACCGAGAGCGCCGGCCGACCGAACGTGTACCGCAACGGGCGACTGGTGGTGACCGCGAGCGGCAACAACCGCGTGAACGGCGGCGGCTGGTGCCGGCCCGCGAGTGAACTGTTCATCCTCCGGGGGTCGGACGCGACCGGCACGAGCTTCCCCGGCCCGAACGCGATCAACGTGACCAACGGCGAAGTGCTGGGAACGTACCCGCACCCGTACTACAACGTGGACGGCACCGGCCACATCTACGGGTTCCACAGCGGCGGCGTGAACGCGCTGTTCGCGGACGGCAGCGTGCGGTTCCTGCGCCAGAGCACGAACATCCGCACCCTTGCGGCGCTGGTCACGCGCAACGGCGGCGAGACCTTCGCCAACGAGTAATGAGAAAGCAGTTTTTGACGGGATAACAGGATGAAGAGGATACAGAGAGTGAAGACACAATGGTCTTTACTCTCTGTATCCTCTTCATCCTGTTATCCCGTCAAAAACTCTTCTGCACTTACTCGCACTTGGCGAATTCGGCGCGGTGGCTTCGCACGCACTCGGCCAGCCCTTCGGCGTCGAGGCCGAGTTCCGCGAGCAGTTCGCCGCGCTCGCCGTGCTCCACGAAGCGATCCGGCAGGCCGCGGCGCACCACGTTCCGCGCGTCCACACCGGCGCCGTTCGCCGCTTCCAGAACCGCGGAGCCGAAGCCGCCTTCCAGCGTGCCTTCTTCCACGGTCACGACCAGCGGGAGCGTTTCGACCGCACGCAGGATCGTTTCCTTGTCCAGCGGCTTCACGAACCGCGCGTTGATGACACCGACGTTGATGCCTTCAGCGCGGAGCTTCTTCGCGGCGGCGAGGCAGGTAGAAAGCAGCGTGCCGAACGCGACGAAGCACCCGTCTTCGCCCCACTCGATCACCTCGGCCTTGCCCAACTCGATCGGCGCGAACGGTTCGCTGCGCTCGATCTTGTCGAGGTTCGCCTTCGGGTACCGCAGCGAGATGGGGCCGGTGTGCGCGAGCGCGAACTTCAGCATCGGCACCGCGTCGGCTTCGTCGCCGGGGGCCATGCTCACCATGTGCGGGAACATCCGCATGTACGGCACGTCGTAGGTGCCGTGGTGCGTGGGGCCGTCCGGCCCGGTCAGGCCGGCGCGGTCCATGCAGAACACGACGTGCAGGTTTTGCAGGCACACTTCTTGGAAAATCTGGTCGAACGAGCGCTGCAAGAAGGTGCTGTAGATGTCCACGACAGGCTTCGCGCCGGCCTTCGCCATGCCCGCCGCGAACGCGACCGCGTGGCTCTCGCAGATGCCCACGTCGAAGAACCGCTCGGGGAAGTCTTCGCGCACCTTCTCGAGCTTGTTCCCTTGGCACATCGCGGCGGTAATCACCGCCACCTTCGGGTCGTCCTGCATCGCTTGGTGCAGGCCGAAGCTGATGGCGTCGGTGTACCCCTTCGCGCCGCCCTTCTTCAAGCTGACGATGGCGCGCTCCGGGCCGACCTTCTCGAACACCGGCGGCGTGTGATACGTGACCGGGTCTTCGGCCGCTTGCGGCACGCCGTGGCCCTTGTTCGTGAACACGTGCAGTAAGATCGGGCCCTTCTGCGTTTTCAGGTCGCGCAGAATCTTGCGCAGGCCGGGCAGGTCGTGACCGTCGACCGGGCCGAAGTAGCGGAACCCGAACTCCTCGAACAGCATCCCGTCTTTGAGCCACGCTTTGAGGCCGTCGCGGAGCGATTCCAGCGACGCGCGGGCCGCCTCCCCTATGAGGGGAATGTTGCCGAGTATCTGGTTCAGCCGGCGCTTGCCCCCTTGGTAAAGGCCGGTCATGCGGCACTGGTCGAGGTACTTCGCCACGCCGCCGGTGCGCGGGCAGATGCTCATCTTGTTGTCGTTCAGGATCACCAGCGCGTTCTGATTCATCCCGCCGATGTTGTTGAGCGCCTCGAACACGATGCCGGAGGGCAGCGCGCCGTCGCCAATGACCGCGACCGCGTGGTTGTCGGTGCGGCCGAGCAGGTCGTCGCCGGCCTTCAGCCCGCTAACGGTGCTCACGCTACAGCCGGCGTGCCCGGTCATGAACAGGTCGTACTCGCTCTCGCCGGGGTGCGGGAACCCCATCAGCCCGCCGCGGGTGCGGATGGTGTGGAACTGGTCGTACCGCCCGGTGATGAGCTTCTGCGGGTAAATCTGGTGCCCGGTATCCCAGATGAGCCGGTCCTTGTCCTTCGAGAAATCGAAGGTGAGGTGCAGCGCGAGGCACAGCTCCACCACGCCGAGGTTGCTGGCGAAGTGGGCCGGGCGCGCGGTGAGCACGCGGATCAGCTCGTCGCGGATCTCGTGCGTGAGGGCCTGCAGTTGCTCGTCCGAGAGCTTGTGCAGGTCGGCCGGGGATTTGATGCCGGGAAGCAGTTTCGCGCTCATGGTGAACCTCTACCGATCCCTCTGGACAACGTACCGGGCCAAGTCCGCGAGTAGCGGCGAACCGAGCGATTCGGCCGCCGCGACCGCCCGTCGGCCCAGTTCGGCCGCCTTCCGACGGCTCTCCTCGAGTCCGAGCAGCCCCGGGTAGGTCAGCTTGCCGCGGGCGGCGTCTTTGCCCACCCGCTTGCCGGCTTTGTCGGCCGTGCTTTCGACGTCGAGCAAATCGTCGGTCACTTGGAACGCCAGCCCGAAGGCCGCGGCGTACTCGTCGACCGCCTTGAGTGCCGCTTCGCCGGCGTGCGCCGCGAACGCGCCCATGCGGAGCGCCGACCGGAACAGCGCCCCGGTCTTCCGGTTGTGCAAGTCTTCCAAGGAGTGGGCCGTGGACAGTGGGCTGTGGGCAGTCTCGGGACTGCTTTGACTTACACTACCTTCTGCTTGGTTTTCGCTGCCCACTGTCCACTGCCCACGGCCCACTTTTCCCTCAGCTTGGAGGTCGAGCGTTTGCCCGCCGACCATGCCGACCGCACCCGCTCCGCGTGCCAGTTCTAAACAACTAACCGCCGCGACGCGCGCTTCGCAACCTGCAGCGAGCACCTCGAACGCGCCCGTGAGTAGCGCGTCGCCCGCCAAAATCGCTAACGCTTCCCCGAACTTCTTGTGGCAGGTCGGCTGTCCCCTGCGCAGGTCGTCGTCGTCCATCGCCGGGAGGTCGTCGTGCACCAGCGAGTACGTGTGAACCATTTCAACGGCACACGCGGCCGGCAGCGCGGGTTCGAGCGCGCCGCCCGCGGCCTCACACGCGAGCAGTGCGAGCAGCGGCCGGAGCCGCTTGCCCGGTGCGAACAGGCTGTACGCCATCGCGTCGCGCACCGCGGGCGGGGCGGCTTGCGTCACGACCGAAAGCCAGTGCCGCAGGGCGTCTTCGACACGCGCCTGATACGGCGCGAGCGCCCCCGCGAGCCGTTGCGATGAGCCAATCGTAGCAACTTTGTCGTGCAAAGCTAGCCGAGTTCCGTGGGCCATGGTGGAGGGTGTCGCACTCATTCGCGCGCCCCCGGTTTGCGCACCGCGGCCTTCGCGGTTTCGATGCTCGCGGTGTGCTCGAACGGGCGCAGGTCCGGGCCGCCGTCTTCGGCGGTGCCCGCGAGCAGCTGCACCTTCTGTTCCGCGGCGCGCAGCTGCCCGTAACAGAGGCGCAAGAGGCTCACGCCGCGCTCGTAGCGGGCGAGGGCGTCTTCGAGCGTGGTGGTGCCGTCTTCGAGCTCGCGCAGAATGCCGTCGAGTTCGGCGAGCGCCTGTTCGAACCGCGGCGGTGCTTCGGAAGGGGTATGCATTTCGCGCGTCCCGTCCGTGGGGTTGAACCGCTGGGCCGGCGGCTCATTCCGCGGGCCGTTCGATGTTGTTCGCGGAACCCGCGCGAGCGGATGCGGTTTCCGTGACGAGCGAGCGAACGGTGCCGTCCGCGACGCGCGTTAAGAGCACGTCGCCGGGGCGCAGCCCCGAGGGGTCGCGCACGAGGGCACCGTCGAGCGTGTGCGTCAGGCTATACCCGCGGGCCAGCACTTGCAAGGGGCTAAGTGATTCGAGCCGCGCGGAAACCGCTTCCAGTTCTTGCGTGGCGCGAGCGATCCGCTGCGCCACCGCCCGGCGCAAGCGCTCCGCGGTGTCGTCCAACCGCTGTTCGAGGTCGCGCACCCGCTGCATCGGCTTCCGCAGCGCCGGCCGCGCCGCGAGCTGATCCAGCCGCTGCCGGGCGAACTTCAACCGGCGCGCGAGCGCGTCGCCCATGCGCTCGCGGGCGTCGGTTAGCCACTCGAGCAGTTCGCGCCGGTCCGGGGTGAGCGCGACCACCGCGGCGGTCGGCGTTTCGGCGCGCTGGTCCGCGACGAGGTCCGCGACGGTCACGTCGGTTTCGTGCCCGACCGCGGAAACGACCGGCACCTGCGAGTTGAAGATCGCGTCGGCGACGACTTCTTCGTTGAACGCCCACAAGTCTTCGGCGCTGCCGCCGCCGCGCCCGAGCACGATGGCATCGAGTTTGAGCGCCCCGGTTCCGTGCAGCCAGTTCAGGAGTTTGATCGCGTGCGCGACTTCCGTTGCGGCACCTTCGCCCTGCACGCGGCTCGGCTTCAGTACGAGTTCGGTGAACGGCCACCGCTGCGCGAACACTTCGATCATGTCGCGCACCGCGGCCCCGGTGGGGCTAGCCACCAGCGCCACGCGGCGCGGCGGTTTCGGCAGCGCGCGCTTCCGGTGCGGGGAGAAGTAGCCCTTCTGAAGCAACTTCTCTTTCAGTTGGCGCAGACCCAGTTCCGCGGCCCCCATACCCTTCGGCTGAATCTCTTCGACGACGAGTTGGCACTCGCTGCGCTCCGCGTACACGGTAAGCTTGCCGCGCGCGAGAACCTCCATGCCGTTTTTCGGATCGAACTTGGCGCGCAGGTTGAACCCGCGGAACATGGCGGCCTTGAGCAGCACCTTGTCTTCTTTGAGGGTGAAGTACCAGTGCCCGCTGCTGGCGCGCGTGAACCCCGTAACTTCGCCGACCACCCACACGGTTTGGAGTTTGGCTTCGACCGCGGCGCGCGCCTGCGCCATCACCTGCGACACGGTGAGCGGTGCGAGATCGGGTTTCGCGGCGGCGGCCATACCGGAAGTGTATCTGAACGGGCGTTCGGAACGCAACGCCGCTTGCTGTTGCCGTTCCCTTCTGCCCCGATGCGCTCGTAGAATGGTCCAGTCAAACCTGCACGCGAGTGCTCGCGGCGCGCCGAGGAATCCGAATGTCTCAGCAGAACGGCACCGGCCCGCAACCGACCGGCCAACCGCAGCCCCACGGCCCGAAGCGCGCCGGCCCGCTGCTGCCCGGCGGCTGGATCGCGCTCGTGGTGCTCGGCGTGCTCGCGTTCGCGTTCCTCGCGTTCGGCAACCGGTACCGCGAGATCAACTATTCCGAGTTCCGCGAACTAATGGACGCGGGCGAGCTGAAAGAGGTCGCGCTGCTCGGCACCGACCGCGCCGAGGGCGAAGTGCGCAACCCGGCCGGCGAACTGGCGACCAAACTCAAACTCGGCACCAGCGGCCGCTTCGCGGTGAACCTGCCGCACTCGAACGACCAGACCCCGCTCACGCGCGAGATCGCCGAAAAGGACACGCAGTTCCGCGAGAAGCTGAAAGCGGAGGCGAAAGCGCCTCCGGACGCGGTGAAGATCGCGCGGCGCGACGAGCCGACGCCGTGGCTCGGCCCGCTGCTCATGCAGTTGCTCATCGTGTTCGGCCTCATCACCATCTTCGTCGTGTTCTTCCTGCCGAAGATCCGCGACCCGATGGGCGGCGGGTTCGTGAACAACTACACCCGCAGCCCGGCCAAGCGCTACGAGAAGGGCAAGGGCCGCATCACGTTCGACGATGTGGCCGGGATGGAGAACGCGAAGCGCGAACTGCAGGAGATGGTCGAGTACCTGAAAGACGCCGCCAAGTTCACCCGCGTCGGCGCGCAGGTGCCGAAGGGCGTGCTGCTCGTCGGCCCGCCGGGCACCGGGAAGACGCTGCTGGCGAAGGCCGTGGCCGGCGAAGCGAACGTGCCGTTCTTCGCGATCAGCGGCAGCGAGTTCATTCAGATGTTCGTGGGCGTTGGCGCGAGCCGCGTGCGGGACATGTTCCGCACCGCGAAAGAAGCCGCGCCGTGCGTCATCTTCATCGACGAAATCGACGCGGTCGGCCGCATGCGCGGCGCGGGCTACGGCGGCGGTTCGGACGAGCGCGAACAGACGCTGAACCAGATTCTCTCCGAGATGGACGGCTTCCAGCCCACGGAAACGATCATCGTGATGGCCGCGACCAACCGGCCGGACGTGCTGGACGCCGCGCTGCTGCGCCCCGGCCGCTTCGACCGGCACATCACCGTGGACCGGCAGACGTGGAAGGGCCGGCTCGAAATTCTGAAGGTTCACACGAAGAACAAGCCGCTCGCGGACGCGGTCGATTTGGAGCGCGTCGCCCGCAACATGGCGGGCATGAGCGGCGCGGAGCTGAAGAACCTGTGCAACGAGGCGGCGCTACTCGCGGTGCGCCACGGGCGCAACAAGATCGAGCAAATCGACTTCGACCGCGCCGCGGACCGCGTGCGCCTCGGCAGCGAGCGCGAGGAGAAGTTTTCGGAAACGGAGCGCCGGCGCACCGCGGTTCACGAAGCCGGGCACGCGCTGTGCGCTATACTGATGCCGTCCGCGGACGCGCTGGACCGGGTCTCCATCATCCCGCGCGGGCGCGCCGGCGGCGTGACCATGTTTCAACAGGACGAAGACCGCGTGGACCACTCGCGGAGCGAACTGTTCGCGCACCTCGTGACCGGCCTCGGCGGGCGCGCCGCGGACCGACTCGTTCACGGCGAACCGCTCTCCGGTGCGATCGGCGACTTGAAGATGACCACACGGCTCGCCCGCGCGATGGTGACGCAGTACGGCATGAGCGACCGCGTGGGGCCGGTGTTCCTCCAGCAGGGCGAGGAGCACGTGTTCTTGGGCAAGGAGATCGTCGAGAGCCGCACGTTCAGCGAGGGCACGGCGCGGCTGATCGACGAAGAGGTGCAACGCCTGCTCACCGAAGCCGAGGCGAAGGCGGTGGAACTGGTCACGATCAACCGCGACAAGCTCGACGCGATCACCGACGCGCTGATGCTGTACGAGGAGATCGACCGCGAGGAGATGGCGAAGCTGATGGCCGGCGTCGCGCCGGCGGCCCTGCGGCCGGAAGCGCCGAAGCAGTCGCCCGCGCCGCAACCGCTGCCCGCGGCGGAACCGACCGCCCCGGACGTGCCCCCGAAACCGGGCCTCGCCTTCGGCGGCGCGTAACACGCGCCGAGCTTCGTACAAGCGAGCGGCGCGACGTGAGTCCGCCGGTGGCAGCACAACTCGGCTACGCACTGCGTTCTGAAGTCGTGTTGCCTCCGGCCCACTCACGTCGCGCCGCTCGCTTCGCGCGCTGAATCGCTACGCGGACTGACACATCTAACGCAAAGAGGTACAATTCCCCGGAGTGTCCACCCGTGACCGCGACCGAAACTATGCCCCGCGATCCATACGAAGTGCTCGGCGTGTCGAAGTCCGCGACCGCGGACGAGATCAACAAGGCGTACCGCCGGCTTTCCAAGCAGTACCACCCGGACCGCAACCCGGGCGACAAGGACGCCGACGCGAAGTACAAGGAAGTACAGGCCGCGAACGACCTGATCGGCGACGAGACGAAGCGCGCGCAGTACGACCAGTTCGGCTTCGCGGGGCCGCAACAGGGCTTCCCCGGTGGCGGCTTCCCCGGCGGAATGCCGTTCGACGCCGCAGCCGCGAGCGACCTGTTCGGCAGCATGTTCGGCGGCGGTGGCGGTGTCGATCTCGGCGACTTGCTCGGCGGCGGCGCGCGCAAGAAGGCGCGGTCCCGCCGGCGCGCGGAGCCGGTGGAATCGGAAGTGACCGTGCCGTTCGAGACGGCCGCGACCGGCGGTAGCATCAGTATCGAATACGCCGGAAAGCGCATCGACGTGAAGGTGCCCGCGGGCATTTCCGAAGGGAAGAAGTTGCGCGTTCCGCCGGAAGCGACCGGCGGCGCGGAAGTGCTGTTGAAGGTGCGCATCGCGCCGCACCCGCACTTCCGGCGCGAGGGCAACGACGTGTACCTCGACGTGCCGGTTTCGCTCGCGGAGTCGATCCTCGGCGCGAAAGTAGACGTGCCCACGCTCGACGGTACGAAACTGACCGTAACCGTTCCCCCGGGCACATCGGGCGGGCGCAAACTGCGCTTACGAGGCAAGGGCATCGCCGGCGGCGACCAGTACCTCGTGTTCCGTGTCGAAGTGCCTTCGGGCGCGGTGGACGACGAGAGCCGCAAGTTGATCGAAGAGTTCGCGCGCCGGAATCCGCAACAAGTGCGCGCGAACGCCCCCTTCGCGTGACGTGTCTTCAGGGTAGTCGGCACGCTCCGCGTGCCGTGTGTTCGTGTCGATTCAGTTCACGCGCAGATGATTTCAGCACCACTGCGACGGCACGCGGAGCGTGCCTACTACCCTGAGGACCGGTTGTGCCCCCGCTGACGTTCCCGCAGTCGCACCACATGAAGACTCCGGCGGAGTTCGAGCGGTGCTACGCGCGGAAGCGCTCCGCGAGCGACCCGCTACTCGTCGTCTATGCGTGCGAGAACGATCGCCCGCACCCGCGGCTCGGTTGCTCGGTGTCGCGGAAGGTGGGCAACGCCGTCGTGCGGAACCGCTACAAGCGGCTCTTCCGCGAAGCGTTCCGACTGACGCAACACGAGTTGCCGCCGGGCGTGGACCTGATCCTCATTCCGCGGCCCGGCCCGTACCCGGTGCTTGGGGAACTGTGCGCGTCGCTGGTGAAACTCGCGGAGCAGGCCGCGCGGAAGTTGGGCGCTCCGAAGGCGGGGCCGCGCCCATGAACGCGATTCGCTGGCTGTGGCGCGGCCCGGCGCTCGCGTTCAGCGCCTTGATGATCCTCTGCGTGCGCGGGTATCAGAAGCTCATTCGCCCGCTGCTGCCGCCGATGTGTCGGTACCAACCGGGGTGCAGCGAATACTTCATCCTCGCGGTGAAGAAGTACGGGCCGGTGTACGGCTGCGCGAAGGGTGCGTGGCGCATCTGCCGCTGCAACCCGTGGGGCGGCCACGGCTACGACCCGCCGTAAACGTCCGCCTTCGGCAGCGCCTCGCGCAACTTCGCCAAGCCCATATTCGTCACCTGCGTGCCGCTAAGGTCGATCGTGTGCAAGTGCTTGAGGCCGTGAATTGCCGGCAGGTGTTCGTCGCGGATCGCGGTATTCGCGGCGTAAAGGTACTCCAGCCATTTCGCGCCGCTCAGGTGCTTCAGTGTCTCCCCGGTGATTTGCGAACCGCCGAGATCAAGGAACTGCAATCGCGGCAGCGCCGCGAGGTACGTCATGCCTTCGTCGGTCACGGTCGCGCGCCCGAGTCGTAGTTCGGTGAGCAACGGGAAGTTCTCGATCCCGCGACCGGAGATGTAGCATCCCCATAAGCGCAGGTCGTGCACGCGCGACAGACCGCGGAGTGCGTCGAGGTTGTCGTCTTCAATGCCGGTGAGTTCGAGAACTTCGATTCCGGTATTTTCGGCGATTGCCCGAAACCCCGGTGGATCGACATACGAACAGGATAGTGCAAGTTCGCGCAGTTGCGGGAACTTGCGGAGTGCCCGCGCCCCGGTGTTGGTGAGGTTCGAGTTCGACGCCCGGAGTGTCCGCAGTTCCTTGAGCGGCGCTAGTTGCTTCACCTGCGCGTCGGTGAGCTGCGTTTCGCCGAGTTCCAGGTGGTGCAACCCGGTGAGCCGCGCGAAGTGCTCGATCTCGACTTCTGTCGCCCACCAATCGTGTAGCGCCAGACCGCGTATGTTGGGGGCAGTCGCGAGTAACGCAAAAGTGGTGTCAGTGATGTCCGCCATGCCGTGGTCGAGAACGATTCCGATTGGTGTCGGGGAGCCGACGAATGGGGCTTCACGGATGAAAGCGAACGGCTGGTTTTGGTCGGTATCGTCTTCGTGGAACTGCGGCACCAACCACACCAACTCCGGCCAGCCTTGTTCGATGGTCGCGGCGAGGCGCTCGCCTAAGCGGTCCGGGTCGATCCAGAAGTGGTCCGAGTCGCTGTAGTGGCCGACGAGCGGCAGCCCGCGATTGTGCGGGCCGAAGTGCCAGATGAAGTTGTTCGTTTCTGCGTCCCACCGGCGCAGGTGCTTCTTCATCCAGCGCTGGTGATACGCGAACAGCTTGTCGTATTCGGCTTGCTCGTTCGCCGACAGCGCGTTCAGGCGCACCTGAACGCGCACGAGTTCGCCGCGCGGGTCGTCGCGCTCCTGTAGCCAGTCGGCGAGCACAAGCCGCGCGGTGTCGTCGTCCGGGTGCGCGTGGCACGCGGCCAAGAGCGCCCGCAACTCTGGCCCGTGCGCCGGGAACGGCTTCGCGCGGCTCACTTCTTCTTGCCCTTGGGGTCGAGGTTGGCAGCGATGTCCTCTTCCGTCACGCTGGATTTCACGCCGTCCGCGGGCACTTCCAGCTTGCACAACCAGACAAGCGCGTTCAGCACCACCTTGCGGCAGTTGTCGTCCTTCCAGTTGCGGTGAACGTGCCCGCCGGTGAAGCCCACGCCGCGCCCGCCGTCTTTGCGCTCGATGGCCCACATCATGGCTTCACTGCGCCCCTTCGACTCTTGAATGTGCTTGTACGGCCCCTTCGGGTACACGTACGGGCCGTCGCGCACCGCGTCGGAGGGAACCGCGCTCAGGATGGGCGTGACGTTCTTCGCGTCGTCACCACGGAACCGCATGTTGAAGTACCACTCGTCGCGCACGCCGAACGGCTTCACGCCGTTGCAGATCGCGTGCTTCGGGAACTCCTTGAATTCCGGTGTCCAGAACGGGTTGCACGAGTACGCGCTTTCGTAGTAGCCGCCGATCCACTCCTTGAACTCCGGCCCGCCCAAGTCCTTCGGCACTTCCACGCCGTAGTGCGCGCACATGAGGCCCACGCCCTTCGCCATCAGCTTCCCGACGCGCTCGAGGCGCTTCTCGCGCACCAGCGGGTGGCCCGCGCCGCCGTCGGCGTAGCACAGGATCGCGTCCGCGGTGTCGAGCGCCGAATCGTCCTTCGGGTAGCCGTTCAGGAACACAACCGTTTCGAGACCGGGGAACCCTTTGAGGCACGAATCGAGCAACCGCACACCGGCGTTGAACTCGTGGTCGCCGGGGCCGTGGCTCGGCGTCCCCGCGATCATCACCAGCTTCTTGTTCTTCTCGTCTGCGCGTGCTCCGAACGGCACGGCAAGTGCGGCAGTAGCGGCGAGCGCTTCGCGGCGGGAGAGGTTCATTCGTGCGTCCTCGTGTGGCGGGAATCGGCGCTCATTCTACATCGCGGGCCGCGGGCGCGGTACCATTCCCCAACGGCGCGCAAGCGGACGCGCGCCGCGCGTCATTTGTGTATGGGGCCGAACGTCGTGAGTGACACCGGGCTGACACCCGTGATGGGCGACGGCGACCGAACCGCCGCGCAAGAGTTGAGCGCGCGCGGCGCGCGGCCCCCGGCCCGCGTGCCCGGCTACACCGACGAGCGGTTCTTGGGGCACGGCGCGTACGGCGAAGTGTGGACCGCCACCAACCGCAACAGCGGGCGGCGCGTCGCCATCAAGTTCTTCACCCGGCGGGGCGGCACCGACTGGGCCGCCCTCGCGCGCGAGGTGGAGAAACTGCGCTACCTGTTCTCCGACCGGCACGTCGTGCAACTGTTCGAGGTCGGTTGGGAAGCGGACCCGCCGTATTACGTGATGGAGTACATGGAGGGCGGGTCGCTCGAAGACCTGCTCCGCACCGAGCGGCCGACGGTCGCGGAGGCCGTGAGCATCGTGCGCGAGGTGGCGACCGCTCTGGTTCACGCGCACGACCGCGGCGTACTGCACTGCGACCTGAAGCCGGCGAACGTGCTCCTCGACCGGGAGAAGCGCCCGCGGCTCGCGGACTTCGGCCAGTCGCGGCTCACGAACGAGGCCAGCCCCGCGCTGGGCACACTCTTCTACATGGCCCCGGAACAGGCCGACCTGAGCGCCGCACCGGACGCGCGCTGGGACGTGTACGCGCTCGGCGCGCTCGCGCACCGGCTGCTGGCGGGCGACGCGCCGCACCGCGGCACCGCGGGCGCGAC
>JALHNS010000139.1 GCA_022843445.1 Gemmata sp. | reverse complement strand
CACCTCATCAGCCACATGATCTCCGGCAACACCGCCCAGATCGCGATCAAGTTGTACGGCGACGACCTCGACACACTGGAGAAGACGGCCAACCAGATCAAGGCCGCGATCAGTGGCGTGCCGGGGGTGAGTTCGCTCGTAATCGAGCCGATCCGCAAGGTGGACGAAATCCACATCAAGCTGCGGCCCGACGCACTCGCCTTTTATGGCGTGGACCGGGCCTACGTCGGCAACTTCGTGCAGACCGCGCTCAACGGCGAGGTCGTGTCGCAGGTGGTCGAGGGGCAGCGCCGGTTCGACCTCGTGGTGCGACTGGACGAGCCGTACCGGGCAGACGTGGCGAACCTGAAGGAACTCCGGCTCGACTTACCGGACGGGCGCGAGCAAGTGCGCCTCAAAGACCTCGCCGACGTGACCCCGATGACCGGCGGCGACGCGGGTGCGAACCAAGTGAAGCGCGAGAACGTGCGCCGACGGATCGTGATCCGGTGCAACGCGCTCGGCCGCGACCTCGCTTCGGTGGTGGGCGACATCCAGAAGAACGTGGCCGAGAAGGTGCCGATGCCGGAGGGGTACTTCGTCGAGTACGGCGGACAGTTCGAGAGCCAGAAGCGGGCCACGCGGCTCATCGCCATCCTTGCTGCGGTCTCCGTCGTCGGGATGTTCTTCGTGCTGACGATGCTGTTCCCGTCTGCCCGGATCGTGCTGCAAATCCTGAACGCCATCCCGACCGCGTTTATCGGCGGCGTGCTGGCGCTGGTCGTCACCAACCAGACGCTCACCGTGGCGAGTCTGGTAGGCTTCATCTCGCTCGGCGGGATCGCGGTGCGCAACGGCATCCTCTTGGTAACGCACTACGTCCACCTGATGAAGCACGAAGGCGAGGGATTCACGGAACAAATGGTTCTGCGCGGCAGTCTGGAACGGTTGTCGCCAGTGCTGATGACCGCGCTGACCGCCGGCATCGGTCTCATCCCGCTCGTCGTCGCCGGTCAGCAACCGGGGCGCGAAATCCTCTACCCGGTGGCGACCGTCATCCTGGGCGGTCTCATCACCTCGACGTTCTGCGAGTTCCTGATCCACCCCGGCCTGTTCTGGCGGTTCAGCGGAACGGCCGCTGCGAAGATGGTCGCCGGGGGGGAGAAAGCCGACGGGCTGGACGACCCGCCCGCGCCGGCGCACGAGCCACAACCGCCGCTTGTTGCGGCGGCTTCTGGAGACGCGGCCCCGACAGGGCCGTGATGACGGTGGTTTCCAACAGGAGGACGATGCGATGAAGACGATGTTCGGACTGGCCCTGGCCTTCGCGGTCGGGGCGCTGGCGACTGGCACCGCACGGGCGGAGGGGCACGAGGGGCCGCACAAGGGCATCGTGGTCGAGTGGGGCGAGGAAGAGTACCACCCGGAGATCGTGGTGGACGCCAAGACCGGAACGGTGACGGTGTACGTCTACGGCGGTGAGGACGACCTGAAGAAGGCCAAGTTCAAGCCAATCGAGGCGAAGACCCTGACCCTCGCGCTCAAGTCGAATCCGGCCGTGACCGTGAAACTGGAAGCCGCGCCGGAGAAGGACGACCCGAAGGACAAATCCTCCAAGTTCGTCGGCAAGAACGACATCTTCATGAAGGAGATGAAGTGGGCCGGCACCCTGAGCGGGAAGGTCGGCACCAAGCCCTACTCCGGGGACTTCAAGCAGAAGTGATCCACTGTGCCCCGGCCACAACGAAATGTGGCCGGGGCACGGGGCTTGCCCCTCTGTGGCGTGGTCGTGTCGCCCGGACCACTGAACCCGGCGAACGCGATGCCCCACGAACGGTTCCAGGCGTGCCTCACTGAATGTGTCCGCTGCGCCCAAGAATGCGAACAGTGCGCGACCGCCTGCCTGAGCGGGCCGGACGTGAAGGCGATGGCCGCGCGCATCCGGTTGGATCAGGACTGCGCGGCGGTGTGTTGGCTCGCGGCCTCGTTCCTGTGCCAGCGGTCGGAGTTCGACACGGATGTATGCCGGCTGTGCGCGACGGTCTGCAACGCCAGGATGCGCGTCGTCGGTGTGCCGAGGAGAGTCGCCGGGTCACGGAAGTCGTCTGACAGACTTTACTCGGCTTCCGCGATAACACGATTTGATCGAACGCGAGGAGTATATTCGCACGGGCAAACCGCAATAATTAGGAGGCGCTAAATCCTTGTGGTAGTGCAGACGATAACGGTTGTACCAGACGCGCCGGGAGTGTGCGCGAATGTTCAACACGAGATCGCCATGCGCGTTCCCTTTCGGTGGATTTTCGTCTTCGTAACTTTCACCTGCGGCTGTGCGGCGTTCCCGCGTGCGGGCGGTAGCGGCGAGCCGGACGGCGAGCGGCCAAAGACC
Source organism: Gemmata sp. (assembly GCA_022843445.1). Lineage (GTDB taxonomy): Bacteria > Planctomycetota > Planctomycetia > Gemmatales > Gemmataceae > Gemmata. The sequence goes on along the minus strand of JALHNS010000139.1, from coordinate 13,915 downwards.
CTCCTGACTTGGGCGGTCGGCAACGAACCGGACGACAAGAAGCCGGGCGAGGCCAAGAACGGTGTGAACGGAAACGGAAAGGGGAGCAAGGGCGAAAACGAGAAGCACGGGAAAGTTAACGAAGACCCGCAGGCCGCACCCTCACCGGCACCGAGGGACCGGGAGGAACCGTTGGCGTCCGACCGACCGGACTTTACCGAAGCGAGTTCGACTGTGGGAAAAGGGCGCATCCAACTCGAAAGCGGGTACACATACACGCGCGATAGCTCGGCGGGTGTAACGACCACAGGCCACTCGTACCCGGAGGCTCTGCTCCGCGTCGGGATGCTCGCGGATTGGTTCGAGTTCCGCCTCGGCCAGAACTTCGGGAACACTCGAACTGGCTCACCCGATGGCGTGTTCGGTGCGAACGGTGGTGAAGACTTGTACCTCGGAGTGAAACTCGGACTGACCGAACGCAAGGGACTGCTGCCGGAGACGGCCCTGATCCTCCAAACGACGGTCCCGACGGGGCACGAGGACTTCACGGCGAGCCGGGTGAATCCTGGGGTCAACTTCCTCTTTGGTTCGACCTTGATCGAGGACCGGCTCACACTTGGCGGCAGCTTTCAGATGAACCGGGCGAGCGACGACCTCCGGCACAGTTACATCGAGTTCGCCCAGTCACTCACGGTCGGTTACGGACTCACGAAGAAGTTGGGAGCGTACACCGAGTGGTTCGCGTTCTACCCGTCCGGCGCGGTCGCGCCTGGGGTGGGTCCGCAGCACTACTTCAACGGCGGGTTTACCTACCGCTTGACGCCCAACCTTCAGTTCGACATCCGGGCCGGAGTCGGTCTGAACCGGCAGGCGGACGACTTTTTCGCCGGGACCGGCTTCGCCGTGCGGTACTGAGCCGGTCCAATCGCGGGTCGAGGTGGTGATGGCCGACAAAACACCGAAGGGAATGATCTTCCGCGTCCACGGACTGGACTGCGCTGAGGAGGTCACGGTTCTCAAGCGCGAGGTCGGGCCGGTTGTTGGCGGCGAGGACAACCTCGGCTTCGACATCCTCAACGGCCGCATGACTGTCGCAGCGGATGCCATCGCGACGGCCGAGGAAGTTTTCGCGGCGGTGGCCCGAACGGGTATGCGCGCCGAGCCGTGGAAGGAAGGGAAGGAGGCCGGCACCGACACCGGCTGGTGGGAGCGGAACCGCCGTACCGTCCTGACCGCCGCCAGCGGCGCGTTCCTGCTCGCCGGCGTCGCGGCGCACGCGATGCTCGCCGGGTTCCGCGCCGCGTTTCTTGAAGAATCAAACGGGTGGCCGCCAGCGCTCGCGGTCATTTTGTACGGACTGAGCGTGGTCGCCGGCGTGTGGTCCGTGTTGCCGAAGGCGTGGATCGCGGCCAAGCACCTGCGACCGGACATGAACCTGCTCATGGTCGTGGCGGTCTGCGGCGCGGTGGGGATCGGGCAGTGGGTCGAAGCCGCCACCGTCGCCTTCCTGTTCTCGCTCTCACTGGCCCTCGAAGCGTGGAGCGTGGGCCGCGCGCGAAGGGCGGTGGCGGCTCTCATGGGCCTTACCCCGCCGACCGCACGGCTTCTCGACCCGCAGGGCCACGAGGAAGAAGTGCCGCCGGATCGGGTGCCCGTTGGCGCACGGTTTCGCGTGCGGCCCGGCGACCGCGTACCGCTCGACGGTCGAGTGGTCGAAGGATCGGGCGGCGTGGATCAGGCCCCGATCACCGGCGAGAGCGTGCCGGTCGCGAAGGGGCCGGGCGACGAGGTGTTCGCCGGCACCATCAACGGCGAAGGGGCGCTGGTCGTCGAGTCCACCAAACTCGCGTCGGACACGACCCTCGCTCGCATCGCGCACATGGTCGGGGAGGCCCAGTCGCGACGGTCGCCCTCCGAGCAGTGGGTCGAGGCGTTCGCCCGCTACTACACCCCGGCGGTAATGATTGCCGCCCTGCTCGTCCTCGTTGTACCACCACTCGTCTTTCACGCGGCCTGGACGGTCTGGCTGTACCGCGCTCTCGTGCTGCTCGTCATCGCCTGTCCGTGCGCGTTGGTGATCTCCACACCGGTCACAATTGTCGCGGCCCTGGCGTCGGCCGCCCGCAACGGGGTACTCATCAAGGGTGGGGTGTTCGTCGAGGCCCCGGCACGACTCAAGGCTGTCGCGCTCGACAAGACCGGCACGCTCACCGAGGGCCGGATGGAAGTCGTCGAAGTGGTGCCCCTGAACGGCCACACCGAGACTGAACTTCTGGAACGAGCCGCCGCACTGGAAGCTCACAACACTCATCCGCTTGCCCGCGCGATCTTGGAGTACACGAAGGTGTGCGGCGTGAACGTCGCGCCGGCCGAAGACTATCGCATCCTGCCGGGCAAGGGGGCCGCAGGCCGGGTGAGCGGGACGGACTTCTGGGTCGGCTCGCACCGATACCTCGAAGAGCGCGGCCAGGAGACGCCGGAGGTTCACGAGCAGTTGGAGGCGCTGGCCCGCGCCGGGCGGACGGTTGTGGTGGTCGGCAACGACCGGCACGTCTGCGGCTTCATCGCGCTGGCCGACCGGGTGCGGCCCGCAGCGCGGCAGGCGGTCGCCGACCTCCGCGCCGCCGGAATCGAACACGTCGTGATGCTCACCGGCGACAACCGGGGCACGGCCGAGGCGGTCGCCCGCGACGCCGGGGTGGACGAGGTTCACGCCGAACTGCTGCCGGCGGACAAGGTGGCGAAGGTCGAGGAACTGGTCGCGAAGTACGGGGCCGTGGCGATGGTCGGTGACGGGGTGAACGACGCTCCCGCGATGGGGCGGGCGACGGTCGGGATCGCGATGGGGGCAATCGGCACGGACGCCGCCATCGAGACCGCCGACATCGCGCTCATGTCCGACGACCTGTCGAAGCTCCCGTGGCTGGTCCGACACTCGCGCCGGGCACTGACGGTGATCCGGCAGAACATCGTCTTCGCCCTCGGCGTGAAGACGGTGTTCGTAGTCCTCACGTTCGTCGGTTACTCGTCGATGTGGGGGGCGATTGCGGCCGACACAGGCGCGTCGCTTTTGGTTGTGTTTAACGGCCTCCGGCTTCTCCGAACGGACGGTCACACGGTGGTCTCTCGCAACGTCGGAGACGTTATTTCATCCCGACCGAACGCGGTCCCGGCCGCGCCGGGCGGGGCACACGGACAAGGAGGTCAACGGTTATGAAGCGGTTTATCCTGCCCGCGCTGCTCGTGGCGCTCTGGACCTCGGCGGTGACCACGGCCGACGAGAAGCCCGATCTGAAGAAGCAACTCGCGGGCACCTGGGAGATGAAGAGTCTCTTGATAGGCGGCAAGAAACAGAACCCCGATCCCGTCACCTGGATGTTCGAGAACGACGTGGTAGTCGTCCGCGAGGGTGACAAGGAAACGACCCGGTGGGGGTTCAGCGTGACGGCCGACAAGTCGCCGCCCCGGATCGACTTTACCACCACGCGGGGCGGCACGTCGGAGTTACTACTGCTCGGCGTGGTGAAACTCGACGGCGACGAACTGATGGTGGCGATGCTCCCCGCCTTGACCACGAAGGACGGCACCCCGGTGTTCATCCGGCCGGAGGCCGTCGAATCGACTCAGCAGAACCGCGCGATCCTCGCGACGTTCAAGCGGAAGAAGTGACCGGCCCGGTTGACTCTGGGAGGTGCGCCCCGGAGAATGCCACGGGAGGAGAGTTGTTGACCGATGGTGATGCGCCGCCTACTTCTGGTCTTCCTCGTCCTGGTCCAGTCGGGACTAGCGGCGGCGCAGGCGCACGTTCACTCCCACCTCGCGAACCACACAGAATCTCCACACGTTCACGTTCACGATCTGCTCGATCTGTTAGGGCAGGATCACAGCGACGAGGACGATCACGACGGTGACGACCACGACGCCGATGCGGTGGACCTGTCGGGCATGATGGCGTCCGCCGCGCCGCCCGCCGTCGATGCGGTCGCGCTCGACCTCGCGCCGGTTGAGGCGGGACCGACTTTCGCCGAGGTCTTCAGCCTGTCGCCGGCCCTGCTCGGCTTGCCGCCGCCCACGGCCGGGCCGCACCGCCCGCTCTACCTCACCTTCTGCACGCTCACGATTTAACCCGCCACGGGGACCGGACCCGGTGCGGGTCGCGTCGCGCGCCGACGCACGTCCGCATCACATCTTGCCGGTCCCTTCCGCCTGACCCGCGTCCGCGACACGGATGACGGGTTCCACACCACCTCCGACTCGTCTGTCCCGTGTCCCGCCGTGGCGAGGTGCCCAATGCACTGGCGTTCCGTTCTCCGCACGCTCGCGGTTCTGCTCGTCCTCGCCGGCGTTGGCGTTGGCGTGTGGACGCAGCGGCACCGCTGGCAGAAGCCCGACGCGCCTGAACTGGGCGCGAGTGGTGGCTCCGGCCCGGTGGACATCCAGAGCGTGAAGCTCAGTGAGGAAGCCGTCCGGGGACTCGACCTCCGCAGCGAGGAGGTGCGGCTCGAAGACTACCCGAAGGTGATTGAGGTGCCCGGCGTCCTCACCGACGCGCCCGGTCGGGCGCGGGTGGTGACCGTGCCGGCGGCCGGGATCGTCGTGAAGGTTCACGTCGCTCCCGGCGAGGCGGTTCGCCCCGGCGAGCCGCTCTTCACCGTGCAACTGGCGAGCGAGTTCGTGCAGACCAGCCAAACTGATCTCTCCCGGTCGGCCAAAGACCTCGTTGCGGCCACCGCCAAGCGGGACCAGACGGCGAAGCTCGTCGCCGCCGGCACGAAAGCCGGCTTCGAGTTGGTAGAGGACGAAAACCAGGTGCGGCGGCTGACCGCCCAAGTCGAGGGCCACCGGCGTCAACTGCGCGTGTTCGGGCTAACCGTCGATCAGGTGAAGAAAGCCGAGGCCGGGGACGCCGTGACCGAGATCGTCATCACGGTGCCGGCCGCAAACTCGCTGGCGGTTCCCGTCGGCGCGGCGAACGGACCAGTGCCCGACGAGTCGTTTGCGTTTGAGGTCGAGTCGCTCGCGGTCGCCCAGGGGCAGGGCGTCACGGCCGGCCAGTACCTCGGCCGGCTCGCCGACTACCGCGAACTCTTCATTGAGGGGCAGGCGTTCGAGGCTGAGGCGGGGCTGGTCGCGGACGCCACCAGCGTGGGGCGGCCCGTTGGTGTGGACTTTCTGGACCCCCCGGTGAAAGGGAAACCGGCGACCGAAACGAAGCTCGTGATCCGCTCGGTGGGCAAGACCGACCCGACGACCCGCACGTTCCCCTTCTACGCCGCGCTCGCCAACGAGGTGAAGCCCTACGAGCGCGACGGCAAGACGTACCTCTCCTGGCGCTACCGGCCGGGGCGTCAAGTCCGGCTCCGCATCCCCACCGGCACGATCCCGAAGGTCATCGTCTTGCCGGCCGACGCCATCGTGCGCGAGGGGCCGGACGCCTTCGTGTTCCGGCAGAACGGAGACGTGTTCGACCGCAAACCCGTGGTGATCGTCGCCGAGGACCGACTGAACGTCGCCATCGCCCCCGGCAACGGGATCGAGCCGGGGGTGTCGGTGTTGCGGAACAACGCGGCGGCGGTGAACCGGGCACTCAAGGCCCTCCAAGCGCGGGGCTTCGGCGGGACCGGGGGCAAGAAGGGTCACTGGCACGCCGACGGCTCGTTCCACGAAGAGAAGGAGTGAGGCCGCCATGCTCGACGCAACGATTCGCGCCGCCCTCCGCTACCGCGCCCTCGTGGTGCTGGCCGCGCTCGCCGTCCTCTTCTACGGGTCGTACCTCGCGACCACGATGCCCATCGACGTGCTGCCGGACCTCGACCGGCCGCGCGTCGTGCTGCTCGTCGAGTGCCCCGGCCTGGCCCCGAACGAGGTCGAGGCGCGGGTCGCTCATCCCATCGAGACCGCCATCCTCGGTGCGAACGGGGTCGAAGCGGTGCGCGGGCAGTGTACAGCCGGCCTCGCGATCATCTACGTCGAGTTCGGCTGGCAGGTGGACGTGCGCGCCGCCCGCCAGACCGTCCAAGAGCGGCTGGCGACCGTCCTCGCGCAGATGCCCCCCGGCGTGCGCCCGGAGATGACCCCGACCACTTCGATCATGGGGCAGATCATGCACGTCGGGGTCACGTCGAAGGACGGGACCACCAAGCCGATGGAACTGGGCACGTTAGCCCACACGGTGATCCGCCCCCGACTCCTGAAGATTCCCGGCGTGGCCGAGGTGATCGTCTTGGGTGGGGAGAAGAAGCAGTACCAGGTACTGTTGAACCCCGACGCGCTCCGCAAGTTCGGCGTGACCGTGCCGGAAGTGGAGGCGGCGCTCCGCGCGAGCAACGTCAACACGACCGGCGGGTTCGACGTGCGCGGCGACGCCGAACGCCCCATTCGCGTGCTGGGGCAACTTGGTCCCGACCCAGCGAAAGTAATCGCGGACCTGAACCAGGTGGTGGTGAAACCCCCTCCGCCCCGTCTGCCAGTTAGCGACGACGGTAAGAACGGCTCGACCGGCACCGGCGCGACTGGCCGGCCGATCCTGCTCCACCAGGTGGCTCGTGTGGTCGAGGGGCCGGAACTGAAACGCGGGGACGCGAGCGTGGACGGCACCCCCGGCGTGGTCATTACCGTCGTGAAGCAACCGCACGCCGACACTCGCGCCTTGACCGCTGAGGTCCACACGGCCCTGCGCGAACTGGAGCCGGCGTTCCCGAAGGACGTGGCGGTGAACCACGATCTGTTCCAACTGAAGAATTTCATCGACAGGGGGGTCTACAACGTCGGCGAGGCGCTGGTTCTGGGCGCGGTTCTGGTGCTGATCGTCCTCACCCTGTTCTTGATGAATTTCCGCACCACGTTCATCTCGCTGACCGCCATCCCGCTGTCGCTCGCCGTCACCGTCATCGTGTTCAAGGCCGTCGGCGCACTCACCGGCGTCGAGTTGTCGATCAACGTGATGACGCTCGGCGGGATCGCGGTGGCGATGGGCGAGTTGGTCGATGACGCAATCGTGGACGTGGAGAATATCTTCCGTCGGCTGCGCGAGAACAACCAGGCGGCCGAACACCGGCACCCTTTGCGGGTGGTCTACGAGGCCAGTCGCGAAATCCGCTCGGCCATCGTCTTCGGCACAATCGTTGTGGTGCTTGTGTTCCTTCCGCTGTTCGCCCTTTCCGGCGTCGAGGGCCGGCTGTTCGCGCCGCTCGGCCTCGCGTACATCGTGTCGATCCTGGCCTCGCTCTTGGTGTCGGTCACGGTCACCCCGGTCGCGTCGTACTACCTCCTGGCAAACTCCCGCGCGGTCCACGCCGAGCGCGACGGGCCGCTCCTGCGGTTGCTCAAGTTCCTCGCCCGACCGCTCGTCCGGTTCAGCATGGCACGGCCCGTTCTCCTGCTCGTTCTCACCTGGGTCGCGGTCGGCCTCGCCGGTTGGCAGGTGACGCGCCTGGGCGCGGACTTCCTTCCCCCGTTCGACGAGGGGAGCGTACAGGTCAACGTCTCGCTTCCGCCCAGTTCGTCGCTGGAAGCGTCGAACAAGATGTGCCGGGTGATCGACGCTCGCCTCACCGCGCTCCGTCGAACCGATGAAAAGCCGAACAACCCGGTGCTGCACTTCGCCCGGCGAACCGGGCGCGCGGCCCGCGACGAACACGCCGAGCCGGTCAACCGGAGCGAGTACATCCTGAGCACGAACCCCGACTCCGGGTTGACCCGCGAAGAAACGATCAAGCGCGTCCTCGCGGACCTGAAGGAGTCCGCACCGGGGGCGGATGTGGAGGCCGAACAGCCGCTCCAGCACCTGATCTCGCACATGGTGTCGGGCGTCTACGCGCAGGTGGCGATCAAGATTTACGGCGACGACCTCGACGTACTGCGACGCGAAGCCGAGCGAGTGAAGACGGCCATCGCCGACGTGCCCGGCGTCACCCCGCCGGTGATCGAGGCGCAGCAGTCCACGGGCGAGGTTCACGTCCGGCTGCGCCCGGCCGACCTCGCGTTCCACGGACTGACTCGCGACGAGGTGGCGTCCGTCGTGAAGACTGCCCTTCAGGGCGAAGAGGTGTCACAGGTGGTGGACGGGCAGAAGCGGTTCGACCTCATCGTGCGGCTCGACGACCCGTTCCGCACCGACCTGCCGAAGTTGGGGCAACTGCGCATCGAGCGGCCGGGCCAGAAGCCGGTGCTGTTGGGCGAGGTGGCCGACATCGGCGACGGTCTGGGACCGAACGCGGTCAACCGCGAGAACGTGCGGCGGCGAATCGTAGTGCGGTGCAATGTACAGGATCGTGACCTGGCGTCGGCGGTCGCCGACATCCAGAAGCGCGTGGACGAGCGAGTGAAGCCGGGGCTGCCGCCGGGGTACGAGATCGACTACGGCGGGCAGTTCGAGAGCCAACGGCGCGCGACGCGGCTGATCGTCGCGCTCGCGGCGGTGTCGGTGGTCGGCATGTTCGCGGTGCTGCTAGTGCTGTTCCCCTCGTGGCGGATCGTTCTGCAAATCTTGAACGCCCTGCCGACCGCGTTTATCGGCGGCGTCCTCGCGCTGGTGCTGACGAGCCAGACGCTCTCGGTGGCGAGTCTGGTCGGGTTCATCTCGTTGGGCGGGATCGCGGTGCGCAACGGCATCCTACTCGTGTCCCACTACGCCCACCTCATGCGCGAAGAGGGCGAGGCGTTCTCGAAAGAGATGGTCCTGCGCGGCAGCCTGGAACGGCTCGCGCCGGTCTTGATGACCGCGCTGACGGCGGGGATCGCGCTGGTGCCGCTGGTGGCCGAAGGACTGAAGCCGGGGCGCGAAATCCTGTACCCGGTGGCGACCGTCATCCTCGGCGGCCTCATCACCAGTACCTTTTGTGAGTTCTTGATCCACCCCGGCCTGTTCTGGCGGTTCAGCGGCAAAGACGCCGAACGCCTCGCCAGGAGCGGACCGGGCGACGACCCGCTGGCGGATAGTCCGTCGGCGACAACCCCTGCGGCCGGGGCACGGCCGCGTGTCGGTGATTGAGTGTTCCTTACCCACGGAGGTTTGCGATGAAGTGCAAGACGTTGATGCTGGCCGTCCTCGGCCTGGGGCTGGTCTGGGCGACCGGCTGCGGCAAGACGGACCCGACCACCCCGAAGCCGGACCCGAAGAAGGACGAGGACCACGGGCACGGGACCGGCCCGCACGAGGGCGTCGTGTTCGACTTCGGCGGCGGCAAGTACCACGGCGAGTTCAAGCCGAGCCACTCGAAGAAGGACGCGACCGTGTGGATTCTGGGCGCGGACGAGAAGACGGCAGCACCGATCAAGGTCGAGAAACTGAAGTTGGTGGTGTCGAACACGAACCCGAAGATCGAAATCGAACTGTTGCCCACCGACAAGGACAAGGACGGGAAGGCGTCAACCTTCACCGGCAAGGACAACGGGTTCGGCGTCGAGATGGAGTACAAGGGGACCGTCACCTTCACCATCGACGGCAAGCAGTACAGCGGCGACTTCGAGGAGAAACCCGAACCCAAGAAGAAGTGACCGCGACCAATCCTTAACACCGGCCGGTCGCTGCGGCGACCGGCCCCGGAGTTACACGATGCACCACACCGAATCGGCCCACGGACGACACCCCCACGACTTCGACCCCGGCAACCCGCTCGGCGAGCGCGGAACCCGCCGCGTCGTCCTGCTCACGGCTGCCATGATGGTCGTGGAGATCGTGGCCGGGTGGCTGACGAACTCGATGGCTCTCTTGGCCGACGGCTGGCACATGGGCACGCACGTTGTCGCGCTCGGCATCGCCGCGTTCGCGTACTGGTACGCTCGCAAACACGCGAACGACCCGCGTTTCGCCTTCGGGACATGGAAGGTGGGTGTCTTGGCCGGGTTCGCCAGCGCGATTGTGTTGGGTCTGGTCGCGGTTTACATGGTCTACGAGTCGGTCGGGCGCGTTCTAAACCCGGTGCCGATCCGCTACGGGGATGCAATCCTCGTCGCGGTCATCGGACTGGCGGTCAACCTCTTGAGCGCGTGGTTCCTGCACGGGCACGACGGCCACCACGATCACGACCACGGCCACTCACACGGTGACGACCACGCGCACGGCCACGGGCACGACCTGAACCTGCGGGCCGCATACCTGCACGTCCTCGCCGACGCCCTCACCTCGGTGTTGGCGATCATCGCCCTGCTCGGCGGGCAGTTCTTCGGATGGGATTTCTTGGACCCGGTGATGGGCATCGTGGGTGCAATAGTCATCAGCGTCTGGGCATGGGGCTTGGTCAGGCAGACGAGCCGGGTTCTGCTCGACCGCGAGATGGACGCGCCGGTGGTGGGTGAAATTCGCGAGGCCCTCGACGACGGTGACGCGGTAATCGTGGACCTGCACGTTTGGCGGGTCGGGCCGGGGAAGTTCGCTTGCATCGTCGGCCTGGTGGCCGCCGACCCGCTGCCGCCCGATGAGTACAAGCAGCGGGTCCAAGTTCACGAGGAACTCGTTCACGTCACCGTCGAGGTTCACCGCTGCCACGGCGTCCACCCGCACCCGGATGGCCGGACAGCAGAGCGCGAACCCGCCACTCCGAGTGGTCGCCCGTGAGTCGCCGACCGGACAGCCTCACTCGTGGGATTGCAGTCGGGGCAAATCACCGCGTGGTATCATGTACCAACCCGCACGGAGCGCGACATGACCCAGACCGAACCACTCCCACATTTAGACACGTTCGTTGAGGCCGCCGAGCGGTCGAACTTCACCGCCGCCGCCCGCGCCCTCGGTGTCACCCAGGCGGCGGTAAGCCAGCGTGTCCAAGCCCTCGAACGCGAACTCGGCGTGTCTCTGTTCAGGCGCGTCGGCGGGAAAGTGGAATTGACCGCCGCCGGTCGCAAGCTCCACGACTACGCCCGCCGCATCCTCGACCTCCACCGCGAGGCGCGGCGGGAAGTCACCGGCCGCGAGGCCCCGGTCGAGGGTGAACTCGCCATCGCCGCCAGTTCGATTCCCGGCGACTACCTCTTGCCCGCGCTGCTCGCGGCCTTCGGCCCGTTGCACCCGCGCGTCCGCGTGCGCGCAGCCGTTAGTGACAGTGCGGGCGTGATCGGCCAACTGGAGCGCGGCGAGGTGAGCGTCGGGTTGGTCGGGCGGAAGCCCGACGACGCGAACCTTGAGACCCGCCACTTGGCCGACGACCGAATGGTTCTCATCGTGCCGCCCGGCCACGGACTGGCCCGCCGGAAGTCGGTGACGTTGGACCGGCTCGCCGCTCACCCGCTCGTGCTGCGAGAGGCGGGGTCTGGGTTACGGCACTCGTTCGAGGCGGCTCTCGCGCGGGCCGGCCGGTCGCTCGCCGATTTGCGGGTGGCACTCGAACTGGGCAGCAACGAGGCCATCCAGGGGGCCGTGCTGCGCGGCGTCGGCGTCGCCGTTCTGTCCGCCCTTGCGGTGCGCAAGGAAGTCGCCGCTAACCGGCTCGTGGCCCTAGAGATCGATGGTTTGTGCTGCGACCGCGAGATGTTCGTGGTCACCGACCGCCGCCGGGTGCTGTCGGCCCCGGCCCGTCTGTTCGTGACCCTCGTCGAAACTCACCCCGTGCCCGACCTCACATCATAAGTGCCGCTTATCACCGACCTGCGGCGTATCACCAACCGTCTCTCACGCCGCACCCCGACCGTGACTAGCGTGATCCCGTCGCCTCTTCAACCGAGGATTGGGCATGTCGCGCTCTGGAACGGTGGCCGCGCTCGCGGTCGTTGTGGTGTTGGTGTCGCGCGTGCCCGCGCCGTCGGCCGGGCACGATGACAAGGAAGCGATGCCGTCGCTCTACAAGGCCGACACGCTCAAGTGGAAGGACGGCCCACCGTCGCTCCCGCCCGGCGCGCAAATCGCCATCCTTGAAGGCGACCCCGCCAAGCCCGGCCCGTTCGTGTTCCGAGTCAAGGTGCCCGAAGGTTACAAGATTCCGCCCCACACGCACCCCAAAAATGAGCGGGTGACGGTCATTTCGGGGACGTTCAACTTGGGCATGGGTGACAAGTTCGACGCGACCAAGACCGAGGCGCTACCAGCGGGCACATACGGGACGTGGCCCGCCGGCATGAAGCACTTCGTGTGGGTCAAGGGCGAGACCGTGGTGCAGTTCCACGGTGAGGGGCCGTGGGTCATCGAGTACCTGAATCCGGCCGACGACCCGCGCAAGAAGCGGTAGCACCCGTCGCATTTCGTTCACTCGGAGACTTCCCGTGCCCCCGCTCCTTCCTCCGCTCCGCAACGACGAGACTACCCCCGACGCGCAGGCGACACTCGAAGCTCTAAACGCGAAGTTGGGCCAAGTACCCAACATGTACCGCACGTTCGCCCACGCACCGAAGGTTCTCTCGGCGGTCGTGGCAATGGCCCAAGCCGTCCGCAGCGAACTCGACCCCAAACTCCGAGAACTCGCCTACCTCAAGGTGACCGACCTCACCGGCTGCCACGTCTGACGGCACTACCACGAGGCCCTCGGTCGGAGGGTCGGGCTGACCGATGAACAGATTCGCGACCTCGCTCACTTCGAGCAGAGCGCGGCCTACTCCGAGCCGGAGCGCGACGTACTGCGGTTCGCCGAACAGTGGTCGGTTGAGGGCCGCGTGGGCGCGACTGTAATCGAACGACTCAGGCTCGCCCTGTCGCCCGAACACCTCGTGACGTTGGCCGCCACGGTCGCCCAAGCGAACTTCACGAGCCGGTTCAACAACGTTTTCGGTGTCGAACTGCCCTGACGGACCGGGCGACACTGGGCCGGGGCTTTGTCGCTCTCAACGAGGCACACGATGATCGAGAACCCGAACGAGATCAGAGACAAGATTCGGCAGCGGTTCGTGAAGGTCGCCCGGTCGCCACACGACCGGCACCCGTTCGCCATCGGGCCGGACAGCGCCAAGAAACTCGGCTACGACCCCGCCGAGATCGGCGGCCTGCCCGCCACGGTCACGGAGTCCTTCGCCGGTGTCGGGAACCCGTTCGCCCTCGGCGAACTGCGCACCGGGGAAACGGTGCTGGACTTCGGCTGCGGCGCGGGCATGGACAGTATCATCGCCGCGCGCCGGGTCGGGCCGACCGGCCACGTCGTTGGCGTGGACGCAACCGAGGAGATGGTGGCGAAGGCGCGGGACAACGCAGCGACAGTAGGCGTCGTGCACGTCGAGTTCCACCCCGGTGAGTCCGACCGTCTGCCTGTGGCGGACGGATCGGTAGACGTGGTGATCTCCAACGGCGTGTTCAATCTGTGCTTCGACAAACCGGCGGTACTGGCCGAGGTGTACCGCGTTCTCAAGCCCGGTGGCCGGTTGCAGATGGCAGATGTCTTCTTGGGTGACGACGTAACGGAAGGCGAGGTCGAACGGAAGGGCGCGTGGTCGGACTGAATCGCCGGCGCGGTGAAGGGGCGGTCGCTCCTCCAGATGCTCGCCGAGGCCGGGTTCGCCGACGGGGTGTTCCACGGATGGACCGGCTACGTCACGTCGTCCTGCACGCAGGGCGGGTTGGTCACGGCCCGTAAACCGGTCGGAGTCACGGGGTCTGTCCGATGACGAAGTTCCTCTCGGCGGCTTACGGCGTGGCCTGCTACTGGGTGTTCCTCGGCACGTTCCTGTATGCCGCCGGGTTCGTGGGAAACCTCCTCGTCCCGAAGTCTTTGACTCCGGTACGATGGTGCCGCTTACCGAGGCGGTCGTCGTGAACGTGCTGCTCGGCCTGTTCGCGATTCAACACAGCGTCACGGCGTGGTCCACGTTCAAGAAGTGGTGGACGCGACTGGTGACACCGCCGGTCGAGCGTTGTACCCACGTCTTGGCGAACAGCCGAAGGCACGTCGTGGCGTATGAGCGCCTGCGATGCCGAAACACTCACCGTCCAGCTTCCGAACTGCTCACGAGTCGTTCATTCACCCACCCCGCCGCGAGGTGCTGCACGAGGTTGACGGCGACCACCGGAAGCAGCGCC
>JALHNS010000138.1 GCA_022843445.1 Gemmata sp. | reverse complement strand
AACCGAAGGTCGCCGAGCCGGTGCCCAAGCCCGCGAAGGCCGACGCGCCGGTCGCGGACGCCGGGCCGCTGCCGCGCCGCGGGGTGCTGGGCGTGTCCTTCGCGCCGGTGCCCGAGGAGAAGGCGACCGAACTGAAGCTCGAACCGGGAATCGTCGGCGCGGTCGCGCTGAAGCCGACCGCGGGGCTGACCGCCGACAAAGCGGGCATCAAGGCGGGCGACGTCATCGTGGCACTCAACGGCAAGCCGGTCGGTCACAAGTCCCTCGCCGCGACCGTGCGCGAGCTGCCCGCGGGCAAGCCGCTCACCGTCTCCGTGATCCGCGGCGACAAGCCGCTCGAACTCAAGACCACGCTGCTGGAAAAGCCGCGCGACCCGGGCGGGGCGAACTACACCGTCGAATACGGGCACGTGACGAGCAACGGCAAGCGCATGCGCACCATCACAACGCGACCCAAGAAGCCGGGCAAGTTCCCCGTGCTGTTCTTCATCCAAGGGCTGTCACCGGTCTCCTACGACTTCCCGCTGGCCGGCTCGACCGGGGACGTGGCGACCATCGACGGCCCGATCCTGTTCGACTTCGCGAACTCGAACTTCGTAACCGTACGGGTGGAGAAGCCGGGCGTGGGCGACAGCGAAGGTGGGCCGTACGCGGAACTGGACTTCACCACCGAGTTGGACGTGTACCGACAGGCGCTGAAGCACATCACGGACTCGAAGGGCGTGGACACCAAGAACGTGTTCATCTTCGGGCACAGCATGGGCGGCGCGTTCGGCCCGATGATCGCCGCGGAGAACCCGGTGAAGGGTCTGGTGGTGTACGGCGTCGCTGCGCGCACGTGGTTCGAGTACCTCCTCGACACGCTCCGGTATCAGGGATTGGTGGGCGGCGGCGACTTCGAGACCGCCGACGAGGTCGCGCGTCAGGGTGCCCGCCTGTTGGCGCTGGTGTTTTTGGAGAACAAGTCGGTGGCCGAGGTGAAGAAGTCGCACCCGGACCTCGCGCCGCTCGTCGACAGCCTGTTCCCCGGCGGGCTGTTCAACGGCAAATCCTTGGCGTTCTGGCGGCAGTTGCAAGAGACGAACTTCGCGTCGCATTGGGCGAAGTGTAACGCCCGCGTGCTCGCGGTGCGCGGGGCCAGCGACTTCGTGGTGTACGATACCGATCACAAACTGATCGCGGACGTGGTGAACCGCGCGCACCCGGGTTGGGGCAAGAGTGCGGTGCTGCCGGACTCGGACCACCTGTTCCACAAATTCGCGACCGAAGCCGAGAGCATGAAGAACTTCCAGAAGGGCAAGTTCAACCCGGCGTTCATCAAACTGGCGCAGGACTGGATCGCGGACGTGATGAGCACGAAGGACTGATCCGGAACCGGCATCCCTTCACCCGTTGGAGACGCTCGCATGATGGCCCCCGCGCTGGTGCTGGCACTCGCCCTCGGTGCCGAACCGCAACCGGAGGCGGTCGAACTCAAGACCGACACCGGTACACTGCACGGGGTGCTCGACCTGCCGGCCGGTGCCGGCCCGTGGCCGGTGGTGTTCGTCCACCCCGGCTCCGGGCCGACCGACCGCGACGGGAACAGCGCGGGCGCGAAGAACGACTCCCTGAAGTTGCTGGGGGCCGCGCTGCGGGAGGCCGGGTTCGCGTGCCTGCGGATCGACAAGCGCGGGGTCGCCGCCAGCGCCAAAGCCGCGAGCAAAGAGGACGACTTGCGCCTGACCACGTACTCCGACGACGCGACCGCGTGGGTGCGGTTCCTGCGCGCGGACAAGCGGTTCACGAAAGTGGGGTTCGTCGGGCACAGTGAGGGTTCGCTGATCGGCACGCTCGCGCCCGGGGCGCGGTTCGACGCGTTCGTGTCGCTGTGCGGGCCGGGGCGCAAGTTGGGCGCGGGCCTGCGCGAGCAGTTGAAGGCGAACGCGCCAAAGGGGCTTGCCGAGAAGGCCGAGCCGATCCTCCTCGAACTGGAAGCCGGGCGCGCGGTGAAGGACGTGCCGAAGGAGTTGGCCGCGCTGTTTCGCCCGAGCGTGCAGCCGTACGTGATCTCGATGCTCAAGCCGGACCCGGCGGCGGAGCTGGCGATGCTGAAGTGCCCGGTGCTGGTGGTGTCCGGGAGCACCGACATTCAAGCGACGGAAGCGGACGCCAAGGCGCTCGCCGCGGCACTGAAGGGCGCGAAGGCGGTGCGGATCGAGCACATGAACCACGTGCTGAAGGAAGTGAAGACGGCCGTTCGGCTGGCCCAACTGCCGAGCTACTCCGACCCGAAGGTGCTGCTGCACCCGAAACTGGCGGGCGAACTGGTGGGGTTCTTCAAGACCGAGCTCGTGGGAAACTGACGGGTTCCGGACCGCGTCGCGCGCCGACCGGCGCGGCACGCCCACGCCCCGCGGCCGGTCTACCGTGCGGCCCGCCGGCCAGCCAGACAGCCGAACAGCCGAACGGCCGGCCAGCAAGCTGGCCGGCCGGGCAACTGCACAGCCGCGAACGCGCGGTCGTCAGCGGGGCTTCTCGAAGACGACGAGGGTGTCGTGCAGTCCGGGGACGAACGACGAGCGGTACGTCTTGTACCCGCTGCTCGCGCCGTGGGAGAACCGCACGATGTCGGTGCCGTGCTGGCGCAGCCCGAGGTCGAACGCCAACCGCTTCGTGTGGTAGGTGAGGGGCACGAACCCGGCCACCCGGTCCGTGTAGTCGCCCATCAGCACCGCCAGCTTCCCGCCCAACACCAGCGCGCGCGCGGCGCTTGCCAGCAATTCGCGGTACCGAGCGAGGAACGCCTCCAGCGTCGGGGCCCGCGACAGGTCGCGCGGGTCGGACGAGTACACCTTCTGTCGCCAGTAGGGCGGGTGCAGCCAGCACAGGTCGAACGCGGCCTCGAACGCCGCGGCGCACGCGTCGGTGCCCTCGCGCAGGTCGGCGCTGTGGCACGCCACACCCAGTTCGCGGCACACGTCGCGGCACGTCCCGCTGCCGGTCATCGGGTCGTACACCGCGGTCGCGCCCAAGAACCGGATCAGGTCGCGGATCAAGTTGCCCGAGCAGTTGCCCGGGTACGCGCGGTTCCCGTACGGGCCGGGATCGGAATCGTGGTACAGGCTGGTGAGTGTCGGCACCGGACTGGCCGTGCGCGGCGCGCGGGGCAGTCGCGCGTATTGAACCTCGAACTCGGCGGCGCGCGGCGCGGGCCGGTTCGGGCCGGTGTGGGTGGCGAGTCGCGCGCCGGAGCGCGCGGCGTAGAACGGGTTGACGGGGGTGCGTGTCATAGTCGATTCCTTTCGGTCGGGGTGAAGAGCGGGCGGGCACGACGGCCCGCCCGCGCGTTGGTCACTTGGTGTCGTTGGGTCGGAGCACGATCTTGCCGTCGAGCGGGACGGCGGACAGTTGGATCGTGTACCCCTTCCCGTCGCGGCTGGCCCACGCCACCCCCACACGATCCCAGAAGCTGTCGGACCCGACTTCGCGCACGGTGAAGGCGACGTGGCTGGGACGGTTGGCGGAACGGTCGGTGTGTGTCGGTTCGGTCATGGTGGTTCTCCTCGGTTGTGCGGCCCCGCCAATCGGGGCCGTGCGGCACCGGTTCGGAACCCGCGGGCGGCCCGCGGCGGGTCAAGCGAAAGGGGGAGGGTCCGCGCCGCGGAAACCGCCTTGGCAGCTTGCCCGCGCGGGCGGCGGGTTCACGGTGCCCGTCACCGGCCACGGCGGGACGCACATCGGAGAACCGTCGAACCGCTCACACGACGGTGCGTTGCGCACCGACCACGTTCGGCGCGCAGGGCGTGCGCGATTGGGTTGAGGGATTCGGACGAAGGAGAAGGCGAGGGGCCCGCCGAGCGGTCAGGGCGTGGGGCCGACGGCCGGGACCGCGTGGGCGTCGAGGAACGCGACCATCTGCACAAGTCGCGCGCGGCGCTCGTCGAGCAACCGCTCCACCGCGCCCGGATCGAACGGCGCGGCCCGCTGCTCGTCGAGTGCGTCGCGGATCGCGGCGCGCACGGCGGCGAAGTCGCACGCCGGGAGCCCGAGCACCGTCGGGTGCTGGGCGCTCAAGAACGCGCGGGCGGTAGCGGCGCTGGCGACCGAAGCGCGATTGGTGGCACGGTCGAGGACCAGTCGGTCGGTGCCGTCGGTCTCGCTGGTGCCGAAGTCCGCGGCGCTTACGAGCGGCGCGACCGCGCGATGCCGCTTGAAGGTGAGAAACGCCCATCCGTGTCCGCTGCCGGTGTCGCGCCCGTCGTCCCACACGAGGTCGTCCCCGCACGGGCTCCAGTGGAACGCCACGAATCGCGCCGAACCGCTGTACCCGAACGCCTCGGCCAACTCCGGCGGCAGTGCCAGCGGCACGAGCGCGCCCGGCAACTCGGGTTCGGGAACTGCGGACGGGTGAGCGGACGGGCAGGTCATCGGGAGCGGCGCGTGTCGGTGAGCGAGAGCAGCAAAGTAGCGCAAGCGGTGGCGCGTGTCGAGCGGGATGTGGCGCGGCGCTACTTCTTCGGGTCGGGACCGAGGTCCGCTTCGAGGTCGGCGATCAGCGCGCCCATCGTCGTGTCGAGGGCCTTCGCCAGCGCGCGCAGCACCAACAGGGTCGGGTTGGTCTCGCCCCGTTCGACCATGCCGATGTAGTTGCGCGACAGGTTGGTTCGCTCGCCCAGTTCCTCTTGGGACAGCGCGAGGGCCTCGCGCCGCCGGCGCACGACGCGGCCGAAGGAGGTGACGAGTGGGTCGGCCATGGGGTGCGCCAAAAACAGCAGCACACCCGTTGACCCGCGACACGTCTACCAAGTATACTTGTCATTCCGGTCGCGCCCGCATTCACCGAATTGGCACCGCCGATTGGCGGTCCCGCGCGCGACCTCAGCCACGGAGGCCCGGTCATGGGCAAGAAGGTCCGGAACGTCGAGGCGGTGACGGATTATGCGGACGGCACGCACTTCATCCGGTTGCATCGCGACGTGGTGCTGCCGGCGGCGGTGTGCGAGGCGGTGCGGCGGCACCTCGCCGCGAACCGCTGGGACGAGGCCAAGGCCCTCGCCCTCGAATACGCACCCGCCGACGCCCGCCCCGAGATCGAACTGTTCTTCACCTCCACCGCCCAGCGCCTCGCTACCGAAGCCGCAAGCGCACAGCCCGCGGTTCCCGCCGCGCTGCCGGTGCCCCGCGGGCCGGCCCCGGTGCTCGCGCCCGCGGGCACACCGGCCTGACCGCGGCCGTTCCCCGCGCGCCCACGCCCAC
Organism: Gemmata sp.; assembly: GCA_022843445.1. GTDB lineage: Bacteria > Planctomycetota > Planctomycetia > Gemmatales > Gemmataceae > Gemmata. The sequence goes on along the minus strand of JALHNS010000138.1, from coordinate 11,100 downwards.
GCACGGCGCGCTTTACAGCGCCGTTGGGATGGTGTAGGTGTTGGGGATGAGCGATTCGTTCCCCCTGCCGCCGGAGTTCGAGGGGTTCGTCCGCGAGCAACTGGCCGCCGGCCGGTTCCGCTCCGAGGGCGAACTCATCCGCACCGCCCTTCGCATCCTCGCCGAGCGCGTCGCCGCGCCGGCGCTGGACCCCGCGTGGCTCAAGCGGGCCATTGACGACGGCCTGTCCTCCAAACCCGCACAACCCGCCGGGCCCGCCTTCTGGGAGTCCCTGCGCACCCGTGTCCGTTCGACCGCGCGAGAGCGCGATGGCGACTGAGCGCGCGGTCCACCAGACGGGCCGCGCCGCTTCCGATCTCGTCGCGCTCGCCGATTACTTCGCCGAACGCGCCGGCGTGCAACTGGCGCTGCGGTTCTTGGACGCGGCGGAGCGGGCGTTCGAGCAACTCCGGGACGCGCCGCGGATCGGGGCGCTGCTGGGGTTGGACGAGTTGCCGTACGAGGGGATGCGCCGGTGGCACGTGGACGGGTTCCCGCACCTGCTGATCGTGTACCGGGTGCTCTCCGACGGCGTCGAGGTGGTGCGCGTACTCCACACCGCACGCGACCTGCCCGCCGCCCTCCGCGCTGCGCCCTGAGCGCCGCGCCGAACTCCCACCCGCACAGCGCTTCGACTCCACCGCGCGTTTCCCGTGCCGTTCCCGACCGCGGGGCGCGTAACCGCGCGCCCGGCGCGTAGAATCGCGCATGCTGCGCGTCACCCAGCAATCGAGTCCGGCCGGTGCCAAGTCGTACTACACGGCGTCGTCGGACTACTACCGCGAGGGGCCCGAACTGACGGGCGTCTGGGGCGGCCTCGGCGCGCACCGCCTCGGCCTCGAAGGCGCGGTCACGAAGGCCGCGTTCGACCGGCTGTGCGACAACGAGCACCCGGCGACCGGCGAGCGGCTCACGGGCCGCACCCGCACCGGGCGCACGGTCGGTTACGATTTCACCTTCAGCGCCCCCAAGAGCGTCTCCCTCGCGCACGCCCTCTCCGGCGACGACCGCATCCTCGGCGCGTTCCGCGCCGCGGTCGACGAGACCATGCGGGACATCGAAGCCGAGATGCAGGCGCGCGTGCGCGTCGGCGGTGCAGACACGGACCGCACAACTGGGAACGCGGTGTGGGCGACGTTCGTGCACCGCACGGCGCGACCCGTGGACGGGTTGCCGGACCCGCACCTGCACGCTCACTGCTTCACCTTCAACGCCACCTTCGACGAAACCGCTGGCGGGTGGCGGGCGGGCCAGTTCCGTGACCTGAAGCGGGACGCGCCGTACTTTCAAGCGGCGTTCCGCGCCCGGCTCGCGCACCGACTCCACGAACTGGGCTATGAACTCGATACCGCAACGGGCGACTTCGAGCTGGTCGGAGTGCCGGACGAGCTCACCCGCGCGTTCGCGCGGCGCACGGCGCTGATCGAGGAGGTGGCGCGTGCGCGGGGCATCACCGACCCGGCGCAGAAAGGGGCGCTGGGCGGCAGTACCCGCGAGCACAAGGACCGAACGCTCGACTGGGACGAACTGCGCACCGCGTGGCGCGCCCGACTCGCGCCACCCGACGCAGAAGCGCTGGACGCGGTCGTGACGCACGCCCGGGAGCGCGCGGCGCGGGAACCGTGCGCGGTCGGGACCGGGGGCGAACGAGCAGCCGTGGATCACGCGATCCTACACGCTTTCGAGCGAGCCTCGGTGGTGCCCGAACGCGCGCTCGTCACCCGCGCGCTGGAGCACGGCGTTGGTACGGTCACGCTCGACGGTGTGACGCGCGAACTAGCAGCGCGACGGCTGCCGGGGCGCACGGTCGAAGGACGTCGACTGGTGACAACGCCCGAGGTGCTGAGCGAGGAACAGCGCGTACTTGCGTTCGCGCGGGAGGGGCGCGGCCGATTCGCGCCCTTGGTGGGCTACGACCGGCCGGTGTCGCGCGGGTGGCTCTCGGCGGAGCAGGTGCGGGCGGTGCGGCACCTGTGGGAGTCGCCCGACCGCGTGCTCCTCGTGCGCGGGGCCGCCGGCACCGGGAAAACTGCTCTGCTCCAAGAAACCGTGGAAGGGATCGAGGCGGCCGGGCACTCCGTGGTGGCGCTCGCGCCGAGCGCCGAGGCGAGTCGCGGGGTGCTGCGGCGCGAGGGGTTCGCCGGGGCCGACACCGTGGCCCGGTTCTTGCGTGATCCTGAACTGCGCGAGAAGGCCCGCAACGGTGTGGTGCTGATCGACGAGGCCGGTTTGCTCGGCGCGCGGGCACTGGCGCGGGTGTTCCGCGCGGTCGATGAACTCGGCGCGCGGGCGGTGCTGGTGGGGGACGCTTCCCAGCACGCTCCGGTCGAGCGCGGGACGGTGTTCAAATTGCTCCAAGAGCGCGCGGGCGTACCGACGGCGGAGGTGACGGGAGTGCGGCGACAGGAACACGACGGGTACCGGGATGCGGTCAAGGCGCTGGCCGAGGGAAAGATCGGCGAGGGGTTCGACGCGCTGGACCGGTTGGGCTGGGTGCTCGAAATGCCCGACGGCGAGCGGCACAGGCGCGTCGCGGCGGACTATGTGAAGTACGCGAGCGAGCGCGTGAAGGGCCGCGCCGCGGAGGTGCTGGTCGTGGCCCCGACCCACGCCGAGGGGCGCGCCGTGACGCAGGAAATTCGCGGCGCGCTGAAGGCCTCGGGCGCGCTGGGCACGGAGGAGCGAACGTTCCCGGTGTGGTTGCCGGCGCACCGCACCGAGGCCGAGCGCCGCGACCCGCGCACCTACGTTGCCGGCGAGATGATCCGGTTCCACACTGCCGCGCCGGGGTTCGCCTCCGGCGCGCGGCTGGTGATCGGCGCGGGCGCGCCGGTGCCAGTCGAACACGCGGACCGGTTCGAGGTGTTCCGGCCCTCGGAGTTGGCCGTGGCGGTGGGAGATCGCATTCGGGTGACCGCGAACGGCACGACCAAGGACAAGAAGCATCGACTGAACACGGGCGCGGTGTACGGCGTGGCGGGGTTCACGCCCACCGGGGACGTGAAGTTGGACAACGGCTGGGTGCTCGATAAGACGTGGGGCCACTGGAACCACGGGTACGTCGTGACGAGCCACGCCTCACAGGGGCGCACGGCGGACCGGGTGCTGGTGGTGCAGGGCGCGGAATCGTTCGGCGCGAGTTCGCGCGAACAGTTCTACGTGTCGGCGTCGCGGGCGCGGTCCGGTGTGACCGTGTACACCGACAACCGGGCGCGGCTGCGCGAGGCCGTGCAGCGGAGCGACCCGCGCACCACCGCCACCGAGTTGCTCGCGCCGGTGGGTGCGGGCGCGCGGGCGGCGAGCGTGCGAGCGCGACTGGCGCGGCACCTGAGCTTCTTGCGCCGGGTGGCGCAGTTGTGGGAGCGGTTCGGCGCGCCGAACCCGAACGCGCCCAGCGGACCGAACGCGCCGAACGGTGCGAGCGGTCGCGGGAGTGTGGGACGAACGGGAACCCGATTGGACCGGGAGGTGGGGTATGGATAACGGCGGCGGGGTACTCGAGCAGTTGCGGCGCGGGCGCGTGGGAACCGCGTCGGGCGCGTCCAGCGCGGCCGGCGATCCGAACGCGCGGTCGAGCGAGGAGGGCGACGAGTCGGCGGGGCCGTCGTTCGGGTACCTGCGCGGGGCGCGGGACCGGGCGCTGCACGTCACGTTCCGGCGCGAGCGGTGCGGGGACGCCGTGGCGCTGCCCTACAGTTGGTTGGGCCCGGCGCGGTTCCACCCGTCGCGCGGCATCGAGTTGCTGTTCGTGGGCGGCGAGTACGTACTCGTCACCCTCCGCGGGCGCAACTTGGGCACAGCGGCAGGCGTCGGGATCGACCTGTTCGAGTCGGGGTTGTTGCGGCACCGGGTCACATGGGTGCGCGAGGTGCCGGCCGCGGAATCCCGCGCGCTGCCCGAAACCGCGTGCGTGGTGGACCGCATCGAAGTGCGCGTGGTTACGCCCGAAGAAGCGGCCGAACTGGTCAGTTGAAGTTGGTGGCACCGGGGACCTGCTCCGTGCTAAACATCCGGCCCGACAATTGCGGCGTAACGGCAACTATGGCGTTTCGGGTAACCGATGGGGTTCGATGTCGGTGCTGTCAGAAAAGCGCCGGAATTTTCTTTCCTAGTCGCTCTGGGAAAGTTAGTCTCTCAATTATCAGTCGGTTTAATTCGGCGAGTGAATGATGGGCACCGCTCAACATGTCGAGGCATTTAATCCTCTGAGCGGTTATCCCGCGCTCGACGAGATCGCGCGCGTCATCCAAGAGGCTTGGTACGCGAACCGAACCATCGTACCGGTAGTTGGGGCGGGGCTCTCGGCTGACTCGGGCTTTCCGGTGATTCGATCTGTGACCCGCTATTTGGCCAAACTGCAGTGGCTTGCAAACAACGGTGGACCTCTCGCGGGAATAAAGGGGGAGTGCAGAGCGAAGAAGGCATGCGCTGACGCCGCGTTCCACGCTCCCGACGAGTGCGCCACGAAGAAGCTACTCGATAGCGTTAAGAATCGCTACCAAGGGGCTCTTTGGCGGTTTGCTGCAGATTTCGGATGGCCGGATCGGTTCCAGTTAAACCAAGACATGTTCCGGATCGGCCAATCGAGCGGCTCAGCAATGACGATCTCCCAGTCGGTCGTCGCGGTGTTGAACAAGTTGCTTCCCACAATCCACCCCACTGCCGCATACCAATTTCAGCAGCTTCAGGAGAGTCTTGTTACGGTGATTGGGAACTCAGGACGCGACAAGGTCGACACTCTATTTCGAGAGAGTCGCGGATGGAGTACGCCCTTTGACGTCTACGGTGATTGGCGGAGGCTGATCCAACACCTCACCGGTTACCAAACTGATCACGCGGACGGTTTGTTTGCGGCACTCGGGCGACGCAAAGTTCCGAACCAAGGGCACCGCTACCTAACGTTCTTGATTCGATTGTTGTCCGTTCGGACCGTATTCACGTTCAACTTCGACGACCTCATCGAACGCACTTTGGAAGGAGAGGGGCTGCGCGCAAAGGTGTTCGCGATGGAGGAAGGCCGTACACTCCCTCACGACACGTTGAACCGCGATGCAGTGTCCGTTGTGAAAATGCACGGAAGCACGCACGCGCTCCTGTTGGACGAGCGCCTCGACCGACCGCTGTCGAGAGAATACCTCGAACGGTTTGACCGACTCGTTGGTCCCGATCCGTTGTTGGTCGTTATCGGGTGCAGTGGCGGAGATACCCGACTGATCAGCCTCGTAGACCATGTTCTTTCTGGGTCCAATCCAGACCCGAAACGAGTCGTGTGGTTGCATTTTGAACGGTATTTGCACCGGTTCTTAACCCGGGATCGCAACGACAAATTGCCACTCAGGGACGGCGTGCTGACGGCGCAGGTGAACCAGCCTTGGGCGGCGCTGACGCACATCCACGCCACTTTGACCAGCCGACACCCCGCAAGTTCCCGACCCTACCCCGCCGGAGCCGAAAAGGCGCTGAAGTATTCTTGTTCCGTCCCGAAGAACGATTCAGGTGTTCGAAATGTGTTCGATAGCGACAAGAAAGTCTTCTGGTTGTCCCCTGTTGACCTTGATGGATTCGACGACGCTAGCCTTGACAAGTACGATCTGATTACAGCCTCCGAGGCGTTGCTGAACATCGCCGATGCCGGCTTGGGGCGCGGCTACATTCCGATTTTGGTCAATTTTGAGGCCGCACACACGTTGGCTGGGGTGGTGGGTGCCATTGTCGATCAGTGCCGCCAGTACGACACGGCGCTGGCACCGTCGGCGCTTCCGTCAGAGGATATCGGGGGCGACACACTACGGCGAAAAATGTTATTGGAGAAAGCCGTCTCTCTCGTAACGAACGCACTTCAACGGTCTCGGTATGTCGTTCTCCTTGACGGACTTGAGTCGTACCTGTGGAATCCACTTTCGCATCACGGCGAAACGACCCTTGGCTCGAAAAACCTGAAAACTCGTCTGGAACTGCTTCGGGACTTTGTGCTCAAATTGCACGATAACCAAGCTGAACTCGCTGAGTCGAGGATAGTTCTCGGAATTGATCGGCGATTGAACCGAACCACCCGCGATGCAATCAGCATCTCCCTCGCAAATGTGTTGAAACACGAAGGCCGGGCGCTTTCGGCAGTCCCGCGAGTGAAGTTTGAGACGAGTGACCGAGCGATCACTGATGCGTTCTGTCTTCTCAACATCGATGGCACAGATTTTCCTATTCGTACTTTACAGAACGCGAGCCACTCCAACTCGGCTCAGTTGGCGCTTGCTGTATTGCTGCTCACTTCCTGTCGTCGCCCCCGCCCTTTGGCAATGGTACGACACATCCTTCGCCCGATCTGTGGGAGCACTGAAGCGACCGAAGTACTGCTGCGTGAGGTGACCCGGGACGCGAAACACGGCTTCCTGCGGTTGGAGGGCGGGGCGATCTGGATCAGTCGGCCGGTACGCAATTACCTGTACGCAGAGAACACCGCAGCTCCGTCGCGCGAAATGATGAAGGAGATATTGGAAGCGGTGGAAGTTGACGAAACAGACGGCCGACGTTGCGTGTTCCAACTCGCCCTCGCCTGCGCGATCCATCACCGGCTCGCGCGGAGTTACTACGTATACAACTTCGGGCTTTCGCAAGACGCAAATGCGTTCATGGAGTACACCTATCACCGCGTCTCGTGGCTCCGCTATCTCGTTAGATTCGTCGCGGTCCTGCGGAAGTTGCAAAGTCCAGCAGGAACGGATACTGTTGTCGGACCCGCGCTCGCTCAAGTAGGTCGCTTCCTGAAGAGCGCCGCGGGCGGAGATGATGCTCGATTCCAATCGCTTCTCTTGCGGCTTCAGCTTCGCCCCAGCGACACGATGTATGCCCCCATAACCGGCTCTACTGCTTCCCTCGCGCTGTGTGAGTTAGAGGCAGAACTTGTCCAGCGCCACACAAAAGAATCGCGAGCGTTGCTGCGCGCTTGGCAGCGCCACTCCGCACTCTTGTGTCTCCAACTGCCAGCACAAGATCTCCTCGACTGGTGCGCCCGACTGGTCGATGAGGATTTATCGATTAAATGCAAAAAAGTAGTTGTAGGTTATGACAACGCGAGTGGTGCTCCGACAGCGTGGCCGCCCGGCGCAGAGCTTATCGATTCGACATCCGTTGATCGACTCAAACAGGTGGTGGACGACTTTCGGGTTCGACTGTGGTCGGAACGCGGAGATTACGACCAAGTTATCGCGAGTCGCTGTAGGGCGCTCGGGGCCAACGTGCCTCCGACCGCTGACAGTGGTTCGGCAGACGCGTGGGCGAGGGACGTTGTAAGCCGATTAGGCGCGTGCGAACGAACAAATCTTGAACGAGCCGACTGCGCACACTACGCACTCGACGTGGCAAACGCACTGGTGAAACGTGCAGATGGTCGGCCGCTCACCGATCTCGTCTTTGCGAAGGCACTCTTAACAGCGGTCAGTGCGTCTCTTGAAGTGTATGAGAGCGAAGACCAGCGTAAGCGCACGAGTAATGCCGCGAGCGAGCGAGCCGTGGCTGCAGCCAGACACGAGGCCCGCCTGCGGTGCTTCCACATCCAATCCGATGCAGAACTCGGTCCCATCTCGGTATTCGTAACTGGTTTCTCTGGCGCGCCCGCTGAGTCTCCCGAGGAGACTCTCGACACCGTTGCCGCGCTCGACACCGTTGCCGCGCTGTGCGACAAAGGGTTGGAGGAGAACCGACATCAGGACCCGACTGGCCGCGACTCGCCGCGGAGCGTCGTAGTGGACCGGACCTCCGATGGAACTCTGTATCGACCCTATCGAGCAGTCTTTGACACTCTCCGGGCGCGAGTGGCTTGGCGCGCGGCGGTGACAAACGCCAACGCCACCGAGGCCGGTGTTGGGCAGTGCCGCGAAGAGGTGCAAACGGCATTTCGCTACTTTGAACTCGCCAAGGGTGCGTTGGGTGGCACGAACCCGCTCCTCGCCGCACTTGCCGATATCTACTCTACCGAAGCCTGTCTCGGGGTCGCGCGGTGCCACCTCCACAGGGCCGGGGTTGTGGCGAGCGACGCGACTACCAGTTTTCGGGCTCTGGAGCCGGTCGCGGAAGCTCGGGCCAAGTACGACTCGGCCAGTGGCTGCCTCGCGCGAGCGCGCGAGTGTCTTTTGCAAGCCCGACGAAACCTCGTCTGGTGGAAGTTGTTTTTCTCGATGGTCGCCCAGTACCACGCGGATCGATTGCTCCTCATGCACCTCGACGCGTTATTGGCGCGGGTGCATCCGCCGCCCGCAGCAACTGGAACGCGCCTTCCGCGTTGGCCATCAAAAGACGCGCGCCACCTGCCCGAATGTTTGACGCGGTTGCGTCGCCTGTATTCGGCAGTGCGAACGGCCAAGGAGTTTCAAGTTGCATCAGGCGCGAACGATACTTGGACGAACCGCACATTGATGGAGGGTACTCTGGCGGCGACCGGCATCGCACTCGTTGCCTTGAACTGTGCGTTCCCTGATTTTGCCGAGACGGACCGGCTTCCCTTGACGCAAGCGATCCTTCATCAGGTCCAAGAACTCGAGCGCGTAAACACTGTGGCAGGCGTCCCTTTTCCATGGTCTTCGACGCTTGAAGATCTGGTTGAGAAGCACAAGCCGTTTCTCGCTGACTCGGATCTCGTAGGCGCATTCACAATTCGGGCAAGCCTATTGGCCATGTCCGGGACATCGCCAGTTTCCGTTACGTGAGGCCGACACCAGTGGCTGAATGGATGCGCTGCTGCACCCAGTTCTGAAACTCCGCGAAGGTGCCGCAGAAGCTTGATCTGTCGGAACTATACATGTCGACTTGCATATCTGGTGAAAAGTAGGGGCTGGCAGCGAGTGCTTGGAGCGTAGCGTTGGACAGATATAGCGTTGCGTATGGGAAACGGAGGCATTCCATTTTTGCGACTTCTGGGCATTGGGCAATCGCCGCCGCATCCTCGGGTGTGAGGCGAATCCCATCGATCTCCAGCTCGCGAAACTGCGGTAGATGTGTGGAAGTAAGTATCGTGCGAATGCCGGCGGAGCCGATGCAATGGCCGTGACATTTCATGTGGCGCAAGTTCGGAAACGCACCTGCTGCGGCAATGATCTCCGCCGACGCATTCGTCAAGTGTCGGCGTTCGAACGTTGGATTGCTCCACAGCGAGAGCGATTTGAGCCGTTTCGTGTGCGGCGATTGGGCGAGGGCGCGGGTAGACTCGTCGCTGATCAAGCCACCAATACTGAGTTTGTACAGTTGACCGAGTTGCGGGCACTGTGCGAGTGCACGGATCTCATTGTCGTTCGACACCTCGGAGAACCTGAGCGTCTCAAGTGGTAGTGTCTTTACGATAAACTCGAGTTCCTTCTGAAAATCTCTTGGGCAGCCATGCGTATAGTAGACTTCTGACGGAAAGCCCCGCTCGTATTCAATGTTGGTCATCTTGCTGATCGCACCTGTAAAGTCGGGTGTCCACTTTTTCTCATTCTTCTCCAACAGGCTGTATTGGCGTTTCCTCAACTCTTTTCTTTCCTCCTCGCTCATACCACCCCGCGCGAGGGCGCACTGCACCCGGATAAACTCTGCCCATTCCGGGTCGTCGTGCTCGTCCAGCCAATCGGCGTAGACCAGGCGCGCGGTGTCGTCGTCCGGACGGCCGAGAATCGTTGTGAACAAGGCGGCACCGTCATTGGTCATGTGATCGGTGCAAGCCGGCGGAGTTGCGAAACGTATATCTTTTCATATTTGTGACACTATGCATGCAATTGATCTGTCTGCAAGTGCATTAATAGATTGAACTTGCGGCGGCCGATGGAATGTGAACTGGGCTCCTTGGTGCTTTCAATATGGCAAAGGCAGTTTTGCGGCGCACACCATCCCGCGCCCTTCACGAGGGGCGCGGGATCGGTGTTACTGCTTCCAACAGTGGCCGCAGTTGCCACAGTTGGTGTGCGCCCGGCGACCCGCAGGCGTTTCGCTCGGGCACACCAGCGGCAGCGCCACTTTCGACGGCGGTGCCTCCCGGAGCGGTCGGTCGCGGAACACGAGGTCGCCGGCGACCGGTTCGTCCACGTCGGCTTGCAGCCACGCGACCCGAACCCCCGACGGTACGCACTCGGGCATCCCCGTGTCCGCGTCCGCCGAGTACCAGCCGACCACGTTCTCCAACGCCGCCAGTTCCGCGAGCACCGGTTCCACCTCCGCCACGCGCCACGAGCGGGTGTAGAAGTAGAACGTCGTCGCGCGGCACCGGCGGATCGCCGAGAGCCACTTCTGCGCGTATTCGGCGTCGTAGAAGTCGCCGGACACGTGCAACCGCACCACCAGTGCGCCCTTCTGCCGCACCTCGTCGACCACGTGGTCGGCGAAGTCGGCGCGGCGCGAGCGCCGCAGGCACCAGTGGAGCCGCTCGCGCACCGGGTCCGTGCGGAACCGGTGGCGGGTGGCGTAACACACCGCCTCACACACGCTCGACCGACCCGGGCACGTGCGTACCGCGGGCAGGTCGAAGTGGTGGATCGCGCTGCCGAGCTTCGAGTTGCCCCGAGCGAGCAGCGCGCGTACCGTGACCATTGTCCTGCCTCCTAACGACAGGGCCACGGGCCGGGGAGTGTTGCTAGCACTCGCCCGGCCCACTCTTTGATTCCGCTGGACCGTCCAACGGAACGCGACATGAAGCCGCACAAACGGGAACAGTCGTAGCGCCGCTTGAAGGTGATTGAAAGCGAAAGGTGGTGGTGGTAGGTGTGTGGGATGGCGAAGCGCGGAGAGGTCCCGGACGCGCAGGTGGCGGCGTTCCTGAAGCACTACCGGTGGCTGCTGCACGGCAAGCCGCGGGAGCGGTTGGCGTACCGGATCATCGAGCGCCAGCGCGAGGAGATCGCGCGGCTGCGGTTCGAGTTGGAAGCGGCACAGGGTGGCGAACCGGGCGCGCGCTCGTGGGCCGACCGCGTCGGCTCGCGCTGACGAAGATCACAGACAGAGTTCTGCGCGCGTCGCGCGTGAGACGGGCTGTGGGAGTTGGTGTTTCAGCCGTCGGTCGGTCGCGGGATTTCGGGTGGGTGCGGGAAGGCGGGGCCC
>JALHNS010000137.1 GCA_022843445.1 Gemmata sp. | reverse complement strand
CCCGCACCGGCCCCGCCGCCCTCGAGCGAACCCGCCGCGGGCGACCGCACCCCGCCCCCGACCGGCTCCAACCCGTTCCTCGCCAAGAACCCGTTCGCCGCGGAAGCCCCGGCCGGCGCGCCGAAGAAGGGGCTCTCGATCCCCCTGCTGCTGTTCGTGGCCGCGGTGATGGCCGCCGCCGGCGTGGCGCTGGCGAAACTGGTGAACTGACGCCCGCCGCGCTTACCCACCTTCGCGCGGCGCGTTCGGCGCGCGCGACAAAATCCGAAATCCCGTTAAGGCCCGCGCCGGGCGTGCCGATAACACAGGTACGGTTCGGCGACGGCTCGCCCGCGTGGGGGAACGCGGGCCGTGCGCGGCCGGACGGCGGTGTCACCGCGCAGGGAGGCCGGGCCAATGTTCCGCAAGCTGTACTTCCGCAAACTTCTGCTGGGCTTGTTCGCGGCTCTCGCGCTCGCCGCCAACAGCGGGTGCCTCCTGAACCAGTACTCCAGCGACCCGAACATCCGCATGCAGCAGTTGCTGTACCAGTCGGAAGACCTGCGCCAGATCCAGAACGAATGGCGGCGGTTCTGGTTCAACGACCAGCCCAGCCACCTGACGCCCGAGCGCGTCCACGGCGGCATCTACTAATCAGTAAAAAGTGAAAAGTTCAAAATGAAAAGGGAAGACGCGCGCCCACGTGAGGGCGCGGTCCTCCGGCTTTTTCATTTTGAACTTTTCATTTTTCACTGGCCGCCGTGCGCAACTCGGTGCCGGTCACGCGCACCGAGAGGGCCGCGGGTTTGCCCGCGTTCGCCACCTTCACCAGAACCGCGTTCCAGCCCTGCTTCAGTTCGACGGCCGCGCTCGTCGCGGGCGCGCCGTTGATCCACGCGGCCCACGGGTTTTCGCCCGTCACCGCGAGTTGCGCCTTCTGCGCTTTCGGGGCGAACACGTAGGCGCGCACGTACGCTGCCGGCGCGGTGCCGCCGAACGCCGGCTTCAGGTCGAACGCGCCGTCCGGTCCCGCGCTCAGCGGCTTCCACGCGCCGTCCGCCGTCTTCTCGGTGAGTTTCAGGTCCGCGGTTTGCGCTGGGGCGACACTCGCTTCCGCTACCAACCCGCGGAGCGCTTCCTGTTCGCTCTTGCTCTTCAGGAACGCCAACAGGTCGATGAACTGCTCGTAGGTGATCTGCGACACCACGTTGTCGGGCATCAGCGAGAGCTTGCTCGGCGCGAGCGCTTCCACGTCGTCCTTCGCGACGCGGTAGTCGCGGCCGGTGGCGTCGCGGATCACGACTTCCTTCGCGTCCTCTTTCACCTTCAGCCCGGTGTACACCTTCGTGTCGGTGGTCGTGAGGCGGTACGTTTGGAAGCCCTCCTTGATCTCTTTGCTGGGATCGACGATCGATTCGAGAATCTTCTCGACGGTCATCGTGTCCCAGAGGCGCGTGAGGTCCGGGCCGACCGCGCCGCCGACGCCCTCCATGCGGTGGCAGCTCGCGCACGCCAGCAACTTCGTGTTGAGGTACAGTTCCTTGCCCTTCGCGGGGTTGCCCTTCTTGCTCACTTCCGCGCGAATCTTGTCCACCTGACTCGGTTCGAGCGAGAGCAGCAACCCGCCGCGGAGCACGTCGGCGCGGAGTTTGGCGAGTGCCGCGTCGTCCGGGAACTTGTTGAGCGCGTCGTTCACCTGCGGGAAGAAGTCGCGCGGCAGCTTCTTCGCCAAGTAGCGTTCGGCGATGAGCTTCGTGCCGGACTTGGTAGCCGCGAGCACCGCGACCGCTTCGCTCAAGAGCGCCGGGTCCGCTTGGTCGAGCGCCGTCTCGGCCGCGCCGCGCGCCGCGGCGATGTCCAGCGCCGCGAGCGCCCGGAGCGCCTCGGCCTTCAGCGCCGCCGGGTGCTGCCCCGCGAACAGCGCCTTCAGCGGGTCCACCGCGCGCTTGTCGTTCAGCACGCGCAGCGCCTTCACCGCCGCCACGCGCTCCACCTGCGTCCGGTTCGGGTCGGCGACGAACGCGACCAGCGTCGGGGCGGCGCTGGCGATGCGCCCGTTCTCGATGGCGATGAGGGCCGCGATCCGCGTCGGCTCGTCCGGGCGCGCCAGCAGGTTCTGAACGAGTTGCGTGGCCTTCGGCGAAACCTCCGTGCCGCTCGCCGCGAACACTTCGACCGCCGCGAGCACCACGTTCAGGTTCTCGTTGGGGCGCTTGGCGAGGTAGTCGGCGAGCGGGTCGAGCGACACCGGCGGGTCGGTCTGGTAGTTCGGGTACGAGCGCACGAGCGCCTCGCGCTGCTCGGCGGTCACGTCCGGTTGCAGGAGCAGGTCGGGAATCGCGTCCGCGGCGGGTTTGGTGCGCAAGCCGAGGAACACGTCGACGGCCAAGTCGCGGCCCTTCTGCTCGCCCGACTGCGCGAGCGCGAGGAGCGCCTCAATGCCCGGTTTGCCGAGCCGCTCGATGCCGCGCACGTAGGCGTCGGCGAGGTACGCGTCGGCTTCCTTCTCGTGCCGAAGGGCGTTGAGGAGCGTTTCGCCGCTGCCGTCGTGGTTCAGGCGACCGATGCCCAGCGCCGGGGCGGGGCGCACGGCCGGGCTGTGGTCCGCGAGCGCCTTGAGGAGCGTTTCGTAGGTGCGATTGTCTTTGGGCTTCGCGTGGTACGCGAGTGAATCCACCGCGAGCCGGCGCACGTCCGGCGACTCGTCGTTGATGAGCAACCGGAACAGGTCTTCCACCTCCGGGGACCAGTGCGCGGCGAGCACGCCGAGCGCGACGAGCCGCGCGTCGCCGTCGAGCATCCCGGACACGAACTTGCGGAGCACGAGGTCGCGCGCCTTCGGCCCGCGGCGCACCAGTTCTTTCCGGGCCTCCACGCGGTCGGTCAGGTCCGGCAGTGCGAGAGCGCTCACGAGGTCGGCGTCGCTCATGGTCTTGAACTTGGCCCAACTGGTCATCGCGCGGCGCGCGATGGCGGGCGCGTCCTTCGTGCCGGTCCACGTGACGCGGTACACGCGCCCGTTGACGCCGTCGCCGCTGAGCTTGCCCGCGCCGCCGGAGTTGGTGCGCCAGTCGCACACGTAGATCGCGCCGTCCGGCCCGGTGACCATCTGGCACGGGCGGAACAGCGGGTCGCCGGTCTTCTCGTCGGTCTTCATGAACTCGAACTCGTGCGTGATCTTAAAGGTGCTGCCCTCCGGGGCCACCTTGTAGGCGCGCACGGTCTTGCGGAACACGTCCGGGTAGTAGAGCAGCCCGCGGTACGCTTCGGGCAGTTTGGTGTCGTGGTAGATGAGCAGGCCGGCGGGCGAGCCGCGCCCGGTCTTGATCATGGGCGGCACCTTGCCCGGCATTTCGCCCGCGACCGCCCCGCGCACGAAGTCGGTGCGGCAACAGCGCGCCCCGAGTTGTAGCCGCCAGCCGAAGTCGGTGCCCTCGGCGACGTGCATGATGCGGCAGCCCATGAACTTGCTGCCGTCTTCTTGGTCGTTGTCGGTGTGGAACAGGTTGAACTTGTCGTCGTAGGCGATGTCCCGGTACGGGTTCCGGTAGCCCATCGAGAACGTCTCCATCTGCGAGCCGTCGGGCTTGCAGCGGAAGACGGCCCCGGTGCGCAGCACGGTGGCGCGCGAGCCGTCCGAGCCTTCCACGAAGTTGTCGTCGTCGCCGCTGGTGAGGTACAGCAGCCCGTCGTTGCCGATGGTGAGGCCGCTCACTTGGTGGTGGTGGAACCCGCAGAACCCCTGCGCGATCGTTTCGCGCACGTCCCACGGGCCACCCACGCGCGACTGCTTCCAGCGGCGGACGGTCCCGCGCCCGGTCACGTACAGGTAGCCCTCGTGCCACAGAATGCTGCTGGGCAACTCCTCGGAGATGATCGTTTGCGGCTTGCCGAACTGCCCGGTGCTCGCGTCGTACTTGAAGACTTTCACCAAGTCCGTGGTGAACTTCTTCATGGTCGCCACCTGTTTGGTGGTGCCGTCCTTGTAGCGGAACGTTTCTTTCACCTCGAACCACTTGTCGCCGGTGACGGGGTCGGGCCGCCACTCCATCACGTACAGGTTGCCGTCCGGGTCGAAGGTCATGCCGACCGGGTTGATGGTGTCCGGGGCGTCGATCACGATCTCGGCTTTGAAGCCTTCGGGGAGCAGAACGCCTTTCAACCGCGGGTCGAAGGTGCCCTGATCGACGTGTTTCACCGCGAAGGGTGCGGGTTTGGGCGCGGTCTGCGGCTGCGCGAACTCGGGCGGCGCGGGCGGGGGCGGCGCGGCCCCGGCACCGGGCACGAGTGCGAGCGCGAACACCAGAGCCAACCCAAGCGCGCCCTGCGCGCCGAGACGACGGAGTGAGAGCATAGCGAGTCGATCTCCGCGGGGAGGAGCGGAAGGTTCGGCGGGATGGGTAAAGGGTACCGCGCGTGCCGGGGCGCGGGGAAGTAGAAACTGTGCGCGGAGTGCGTCTTCGCTGTGAGGGGTGCGGGTGGTGCGGGTTGTTGGGCCGTGCGCGAACCGGTCCGCGGGTCGCGGTGTCGGTGTGAAGGCGAGGCTTGCCGTCGCGGTGTGTGGCTGTAAAGTGAAGTGGTATCTCTGGCGGGGTAGCTCAGAGGTTAGAGCACTCGCTTCATAAGCGAGGTGTCGTGGGTTCAATTCCCACCCCCGCTACTGAACGCAAATCGTTGAGGCCCAAGCGTTTACGCTTACCTCTCGGTGGTCGAGAGAGCGGCCCGAATGTCCGGTTCGGGGTGTCGATGACACCCCAAACCCCTTCGGAGCGCTCTCATGTCACGTCCCCGCGCATCCGTTCCCAAGCTCCATCGCCACGCCCATGGTCAGGGCCGCGTGAAATACGCGGGCCGCGAATACTGGCTCGGCCCGTACGGGTCGGCCGAGTGCAAGCGGCGGTACGCCGCGCTCCTCCAGCAGATTCGCGCCGAGGAAGCCCCGCCCGAACCCGCCGCGGTGCGCGACGCGGTGCCGGCCCCGCTCACCCTCGCCGAACTGGTGCTCCGGTTCCGCGATCACGCCACGCAGCACTACGGCGAGACGAGCACTGAACTGGTGAACTTCGGCGCGGCACTCAAGCCGCTGCGCGAGCTGTACGGTCACCTCAACGCGGCCGAGTTCGGCCCGATCGAACTGCGGAAGTGGCGCGACCAACAAGTGAGCCGCAAGAAGTGGTCTCGGCAGTACGTGAACGCGCAGACGCGGCGCGTGCGGCACGTCTTCAAGTGGGCCGTAGGTCACGGCCTTCTCAGCCCACTCGTGTATCAGGCGCTCGCCGCGGTCGAAGGGCTGAGCGCGGGCCGCACGACCGCACGAGAGAACGAACCCGTCGGCCCAGTCGATGACGCGACCGTTGACGCCACCCTGCCCTTCCTCAACCGCCACGTGCGCGGGATCGTCGAGTTCATGCGCCTCACCGGGTGCCGGCCCGGTGAGGCGTGTTCGTTGCGCCTGTGCGAAGTTGACCGCACCGGCCCGGTGTGGCTGTTCAGCCCGAAGAAGCACAAGACGGCGCACCACGGGAAGGGGCGCACCATCGCGATCGGGCCAAAGGCTCAGGCCGTGCTCGCGCCCTTCCTCGGCGACGATCCGACCGCGCCGGTGTTCAGCCCCGCCGCCGCCGTCGCCGAACTGCGTGCGGCCCAGCGCGCGGCACGCAAGACGCCCCGATACCCGTCACACGTTCGGGCCAAAGCCGCGAAGCGGAAGCATCGACCGAAACGCACGCCTGCCGCGGCCTACACCACGCACGCAGTCGGTGTGGCGGTTCAGCGTGCTTGCGCGCTCGCATTCCCACCGGCGGGCGAACTGGCTCGGCAGAAGGGAGAGTCGCGGAAGAAGTGGTTGGCTCGGCTGACCGACGCGCAGCGCGACCGGCTCGCCGACTGGGACGCGGCCCACCGGTGGCACCCGAACCAACTGCGGCACTCGTTCGCCACGAAGGTGCGACGGATGCCCGGCGGCGGGTTGGAAGGCGCTCAGGTGCTGCTCGGACACGCCCGCGCGGACGTCACGCAGGTGTACGCCGAGAAGAACCTCGCGCTCGCAGTAAAACTCGCGGGCGAAGTGGGGTGAGCGAGTTCAGAATCCGAGTGTAACTCCGGTGGAATGGAATCGCCTCACCGAAGTGGTCACGGGTGAGTGCGTCGTGGATCGCCGGACGACTGGCAGCAGAAGGCGCTTCCGGTTCAACTGAGGCCTGGGTACAAGCGTGGGCGGGTTTAGCTCGTTGCATTGCAGCAGGGCGATGTTGCGTCCCCGAGAGCGCACTGTGCCATACGACGCGAGGAAGGCTGTTCCAGCACCGCCATCGGTGGAGGGTTGACTCGTACACCGTCGGTCTAAGGCAACCCCGCGGGTCGTGGTTCCGGCCAACCGGCGGTGAGTCACCTCCCGGCGGTGCCGTGAGCCTTCCGCGCCACAGGTAAAGAAGTAGACGCAAACACGAGCGGTCCGCCGGTTGTTCCGGCGGGCCGCTTCTCTTTTCACTTTGGCGCGAGGGCTGCACGTTCGGGTGACAGCAACGTGAGGCGTGAACAGGGTGAGCGGATTTGGCCGCGCCGCGCCGGCTCATGCAAATGGAGCGATATCGGTCTCGATCAGGGGCACTCGGAGTTACTCCGAGAACGAACAATGCTCAGAGCCACCTGTCTCGGAGTTCGCGGATCTGCACGGCCGTCAGTGAGACGCGGGGCATCGGTGCGCCTCACTCGGTCATTTTCTTGCAGGCGACGAACAATAGCACGACAAGCAGAACGCAACACAGCAAGTAACGCATTTCAGCACCCGCTCCGAGTGCGGCGCGCCGAAAGCCCGTTGCTCTCCGAGTAACTCGGAGAAGAGAACACATCAACGCGGGCGGGTCATTTCGGGACTGAGTGTTCAAAACCGACCGTCGCGCGAACATTGACGCGATTCGCGCGCTGCGGAGGGCTCGCGAGCGCGCGGCGAAGTTCTAGGGGGGGCTGACCCGTGGCACTCACCGACGAACCACTGGTGCCTTTGCGCGAAGCCACGGCCTTCTTCGGCCGTGTGCGGGGCAAGCCGCCGCGGGTGAGCACACTGACCCGTTGGATTCTGCGCGGCGTTCGCGCAGGCAGCCTGCGCGTGAAACTGGAAGCTGTGCGGCAGGGCGTGCGCTGGATGACGAGCAAGCCGGCCGTGCGGCGGTTCTTGGAATCGACCGCGCGGCACTCGGTTCCGACCGACACCCCGGTTCCGAGCGATAAGCCGGACCCGCACCAAGCAGCCGTCGCTCGCGCGCTGGATGCGGTGGGTTGGTAGTCCGCACACGCGGCGCCGGCGCTCGTGGCTGCCCACGCAGCGCGGCACACTGGCCAGCGGCGTTCCGGCTGCTGGAGCGGTTCCTGCGCGAGGACATGGAGAGCACCGGTGTCTGAATCGAGCGAACCGTCGCCGCTGGACCGCGCCGTCGCGAAGGTGGCCGGCTGGCTGCGGCACCTCATCGACCCGGACCAAGTGGTCGAGTTGCGCGCGCTCCAGATGCACGACGGCGCGAAGCAGCACGGCGGCGTGGGCTACACCGCGGCGGGCATGTTCCGCGGCAGCGAGTTGGAGGTGATGGCGCGCGAGGCGCTGACGCTCTCCGGGCTGTGTCAGGGCGTGTACTACACGCTCAACCCGCTGCGCCCGGAGCGGTTCGTGCGACAGGCCCCGCGGGTGCAGAAGGCGGCGCGCGGGCAGACGGCCGAGGACGCGGACGTGCTGGAGCGCCGGTGGCTGCTGATCGACATCGACCCGGTGCGCGCGGCCGACCACAAGGACGACAGCGCGACGAGCGCGGAGAAGGCGCGCACGCTGGGCGTGGCGAAGGCGGTGCGCGAGTACCTCGCGACCGAGGGTTGGCCCGCGCCGATCGTGTGCGACTCGGGGAACGGGCACCACCTGCTGTACCGGATCGCGGAGCCGTACCCGGTCGCGGGCGAGTTACCGCTGAAGGAAGGCGACACGCTGCGGCAGGTGCTGCGGCACTTGGCCGACCGGTTCGGCGGCGCGGACGGGAACATCGACACGAAGGTGTACAACCCGGCGCGCATCGTGAAGTTCCCGGGCACGCTGGCGTGCAAGGGGCCGGGGACGGAAGAGCGCCCGCACCGACGGGCGCGGGTGCTGGAGGTGCCGGAAACGAAAGCACCCGCGGTGTGACCCGCGGGTGCCCGTGCTTCGCAGCGTCGCCCATTCACTGCGATGCGCTTCGAGATTACCGCGCGCCGACGCCAGCAGGCAAGCCAAAAACCGGAACAACTCGAATGAGCGCACAGGTAGAAACCAAACCGCCGATCACCGCTCTCGCCCCGTGGTTCGGCAGCAACCGCACCCTCGCCGAGAACGTCGGCCGCGCGCTCGCCGGCTGCCGGTGGGTGGGCGTCGAGTTCGTCGTCCGCAACGCCCCGGCAGACATCTACCCCACGTTCGCGCCGAAGCGCGACGGGCAGTTCTTCCGTTCAGGTAATCGACCATGACCGGCGTCACCCGCGCACAACTCGAAGCACTCGCGGCCCGCGCCCCAAGCCGGGCCGCTTCCGTCTCCGCGCTCAACCATCCGGCGCGCCGCAACTCCGGTGCGGCCGACGCGAGCGACCCGATCGCGCGCGCCCGCGCGTACATCGCGACCATTCCCGGTGCGGTGGCCGGCGAGCGCGGGCACGACCGCACGTTCTACGCGGCGAACCGGCTCGTGCGCGGCTTCGGCCTCGACCCGGACGCGGCGTATCCACTCCTCGCCGAGTGGAACGCGAACTGCAACCCGCCGTGGTCCGAACACGAGCTGCGGCGCAAGCTCGAACAGGCCGCGCGTCAGCCCGGGCCGCGCGGGTTCCTCCTCACCGCGGACCCGCCGCCGCCGGGCGCGCACGCCCACCGCCAGCGCACCGGCACCGCCGGCCCCGGCCCGTGCTTCTGCAACTACGGCTTCGAGGACGTGCCCGACGGGAGCACCATGCGCCGCATCCGCCGGGGCCGCGGCGGGCGCGAGCTGGTGGACGAGTTGGTCACCTACACCGGCGGGTGGCCGCGGCGCTCGGGCAAGATGCTGTTCGTGCGCGGGCGCAACGCGGACGAGGTGCTCTGGATCAAACAGGCCAGCGAGTTGTTCGCGTGGATCGACTGGCAGTTCCGCTTCGACGACGGCCGCGGGTTCGACTGGCAGGGCGGCGCGGGCTGCCTGACGCAGGCCGAGTTCCTCGAAGCGTGCCGCATCCACTGCGAGAACTGGCAGCAGGTCGAACTGTTCCCGCACGAGCCGCCGGTACCGGGCCACTACTACCACCACCCGGAGGTGCCCGCGAACGGCGACGGCTCCGCTCTCAGCGAGCTGGTGAGCCGGTTCGCACCGGCCACGCCCGAGGACGACGATCTCATCCGCCTGATGTTCCTGTCCATGGTGTGGGGCGGGCCCCCGGGCAAGCGCCCGGTGTTCGTGATCGAGAGCGCGGCCGGTTCGAAGGAGGGCGGGCGCGGCGCGGGCAAGAGCACGCTGGCCAGCTTCGCGGCGGCGCTCGTGGGCGGCTACCTCCAGATTTCGCCCACCGAGCAGATCAAGGACATCCACGCGCGGCTGCTGTCGCCCGAGGGCCTCACGCGCCGCGTCGGCCTGATCGACAACCTGAAGTCGTTGCGGTTCAGCAACAGCGACCTCGAAGGGCTGGTGACGTCCGAAGTCATCTCCGGCCGGCAGATGTACACGGGCGAGGGCCGACGGCCCAACACGCTCCAGTGGATCATCACGTCCAACATGCCGGCGCTGTCCAAGGACCTCGCGCAGCGGTCGGTGATCGTACGGGTGACCACGCCCGTGTACGACCCGAAGTGGCAGGAGTCCGTGACCGCGCACATCCGCGAGCACCGGTGGCAGATCATCGCCGACTGCGTGGCCGAGCTGCGCGCGCCGGGCAAGCTGCCCGACGACTACCGGTTCACGCGCTGGTCCGAGTGGGAGAACCAAGTGCTCGCGAAGGCCCCGAACCCGGTGGCACTGGCCGGCGAGGTGTTCGGCCGGCAGGGGCAACTCGACGACGACCGCGAGATCGCCGCGGAGGTGGCCGACGCGATCCGCTCGCTGCTCGACACGAAGCGGTTCGACCCGGACAAGGACTGCGTGCTGATCCCCTCGCAGGAGCTGTTCGAACACGTGGTGAAGAAGTTCGGGAGCATGTCGCGAGCGAGCGGGCTGCGGTGGCTCTACACGCTCGGCATCTCATCGCTGAGCAAGTGGGATGCCAATACCCCGTACCGAGGTGCGAAGTGGCTTCCGGTCGGGATGGACCCCGAGACCAAGCCGAAGACGTGGAGCCTCCAATTCAGCGGCGAGTGAGTAATCGGCATAACCCGACCCGCATGACCCGGATGCTGACCGGACCCCCGAGCCTATAGATTCGCCGCAATCAGAATGACAGGCGTCAAATAATACCCCGGACCCCTCTAGTAACCATCTGGGTCATGCGGACCAGTTTAACGGGATCGTAGGAGTCAGCGAAGATGGGATACCGGTGTCCGCGGTGTGGCTGTGAAGCTGTGGAAACTGCTCCGACGCTGCACAAGAGCGCCGGTGAACGGGTTCGGATGGAGTGCGCCAAGTGCAAGCGATTTGTGGGTTGGAAGGCCGCGCCGCCGAGAAATGCCGAACCCAATGCGCCGAGTGCCCGGGTTGCGGTGCCTCTTCCCGCGCCGAGTACGACGCCAGCACCGCCCGCTGCGGTCCCGTTCGCACCGCTCGCGCCGGCCGAACTGTGGCTGTACGTGTCCAAGCGGCTCGAACTGAAGTGGCTCCCGAACGTGTCGCTGTGGTCCGGTGAGGTGATCGCGTTCGGACCCGAGGCGCGCACGGTACCGTTCTTCCGCCTGTCGCCCACACTGCTCGTGTGGTTGGAGCGAGCGGGCGCGCACCTAGAGCGCGAGTGCCTCGCCGGTGCGGTGCCGCGCGACCAACTCGACGCCTACCTCGACGCGATGACCTACGTGTGGGCCTTCGCCGAGCGGCACATCGACCCCGCCGCGGTTCACGCCGCGCGCACGACGAAACCGGAACTGCCGGAACCCGCGCTGCCGATGTGAGTGGGCCACGCGGGGCGCACGCGACCCTGTGAGTCAGCCGACCAGAGAGCGCGCGCGCTCCAGCGCCGCCACCCGCGCCGGGGCCGGTCCCACTAGGTCGGCGCACCACGCCCGCAATCCGGCGTCGGGCATCTGGGTCAGCAGTTCGAGCAGTTCGCGGTCGTAGTCGCCAGACACTTTCGCCATTAGCACTTGGGTAACGCCGCCACCGCCCGGCAGCCGAGTCGGTGCCCAGAGCGCGACGGCGGTGACACCGAGCGAGTAGGCGTCCCACGACGGTTCGGGCCACCCGCTGGTCACAGCTTCCGGGGCCATGTACAGCGGAGTTCCGGCCATCCCGGGGTTCTTGGTGAGTGCGTCCAGATCGACCGCGGTACCGAAATCGACGATCACCGGCTCTCCGTCGGCCCTCCGGATGATGTTCGCCGGTTTGATGTCCCGGTGCACGACGCGCGCCCGTCCGATGGCGAGGACCGCGTCGGCCAAACGCGCGAGCAGCACCTTCGCTTCGGGTAAGGGCACCGGACACGCCGCGAGGTTATCGCCTTGGAGGAACTCCATCACCACGACGTGGAAACCTGCAACCTGTTGGTACCCGAACACGCGCAGCACGTTCGGATGACGCAGCTTCGCGCCGATCCCCGCTTCTCGTATCGCTTGGGCTGCGCCCTCGTCGCCACCCGAGCGAATCACCTTGACGGCGACGACCAAACCGGTGGACCGGACGCGCCCGGCGTACACGGCTCCCTGTGTGCCGCCGCCCAAGTACTCGCCGAGCGTCACGTCATCAGGGACGACATTGGGGTGCTGGGGCGAGGGGAGAGTCTCGGCGGGATCTGGGGATTTCAGCCAAGACGTCTGCCACGTCACGGCTGGGCCGGTCATGCCCCCAAACACCCGTGCTCGGGGTATGAGTGCGTGCAGCTCCAGCCCTGCCTCGACTTCGCCGGGGCGGGCGCGGGCGAGTTCGCTGACCAGATCGGACAGTGCTCGGCCAACAAATTCTTTGGGATCGAACGACACGGTTCACTTCGCTTTCCGGTGAGCACCCGGGTGATTTCGGTCTCGGTACGGGACCGTGTAACATGGTGGAGCGTACGCGCTCGTGCCCGACGCGCCAAGAACCAAGGGGCAGTGCTCGGGATCGCGCAGCTCGCGCCCGCTCGGCGGGTCAGATTGCGAGCGCATATCGGTGACATCGCATTGTCACCCAACTCCGGGCGCGATACCGTCGGTTTATGCCGCAGCGCCCGCCGACGTTCCGCCCCTCCATCAAGCGGCCCGCGCCGAGTGAAGCCTCGCGCCCGACCGCCGCGGCCCGCGGGTACGACCACCGGTGGCAGCGGTTCCGCGTGAGCTACCTCGCCGAGCACCCGCTGTGCGTGAGGTGCGAGGCCCGCGGCCTCATCGTCGAGGCCACGTGCATCGACCACATCGACGGCGCGGGTCCGACCGGCCCACGCGGCTACGATCCGGCCAACCTGCAAGCTCTGTGTCAGTCGTGCCACTCGCAGAAGACGATCACCAGTGACGGCGGCTTCGGTCGCGCGCCGGCCGCACCCGAGGAGCATCGAGCATGACATCTGAAGCGAGCCGCAGTTGTCGCGAGGTGTTGGAACGCCTTCGCGCTCAGATCGACAAGCACTTGCCGATCATCGCTTACAACAGCAACCAACCCGAACTGGTGGTGCCCCTCGACCGCCTGCCCATGATCGGCCAACTGGTGCAGCAGTACATCGAGGCCGAAGCCGTCTTCGCCCAAGCCACCGCGCCCGTCGTCGACAGCAACGCCGAGTGACGCCACCCCTGCCCCGCACCTCTGCACCGCCGCCGCGCGACAGAGGGAGGGGGGATCAAAAGACTACGATCCTCGCGGAACAGACCGCGGGTGCAGCCGCGCGCAGATTTTCACGGGTTTTGGATTTCGTTCGGAAGCGCATTTCCGGGGGCACGTCCGATGAAGCTCCGCGACCGGGTGAAGGAGTTGCGCCGCGTCCGCGCGTCCGAGTTGCGGCCGAACCCCAAGAACTGGCGCACGCACCCGACCGCGCAGTTGGACGCGCTGCGGGGCGTGCTCGCGGAGGTGGGCGTCGCCGGGGCCGCGCTCGCGCGCGAACTCGAGGACGGCACGCTCGAACTGATCGACGGGCACGCCCGCGCGGAGGCGTGCGGCGACGAACCCATCCCGGTGCTCGTGCTGGACGTGACCGCGGAGGAGGCCGACAAGCTGCTCGCGACGTTCGACCCGCTCGGCGCGATGGCCGGCATCGACGCGAGTCGGTTGGAGGGCCTGCTCAACGAGGTGAGTACCGAGAGCGCCGCGGTGCAGGAGCTGCTCGACGGGCTGGCGAAGCAAGCGGGCCTTGAGGTTCACGACGGCGCGAGCGACGAGGGCGCGGCCGGCGCGGACGTGATTCCCGAACAGTTCCAAGTCCTCGTCGAGTGCGCGAGCGAAGAGCAGCAGGCCGAGCTGCTCGAACGGCTCGCGGGCGAGGGCCTCAAGGTGCGCTCGCTGATTAGCTGACGCGGGCGTGAGCCGGCGCGGCGCGGTGTCGCGCTCGCCCTCCCGCTCGATCATTGGCCGGTTGCGGAGGTGCTGCGGTGCCGACAGTGAAGCTGGCCGTTTCGGTGCCCGTCGTGAAGACGGCGCGCGTGCTCCAGTTGGAGGGCTTGTTCGACGTGCCCCCTTCAGAGCGCAGCGCCCGCGAGTGGGCCGTGGAGCTGCCGCTCGACGCCGCGCCGTGGCAGATCGGCCTCGTGGTCGGGCCGTCCGGGTCGGGCAAGAGCACGCTCGCGCGCGAGGCGTTCGGCGCGCACATCGTGAGCGGCTACGACTGGCCCGCGGACAAAGCGGTTGTGGACGGGTTCCCGGCCGCGCTGGGGATCAAGGAGGTCACGGCGGCGCTGTCCTCGGTCGGTTTCAGCACGCCGCCCGCGTGGCTGCGGCCGTTCCGGTGCCTGTCGAACGGCGAGCAGTTCCGCGCGACGCTCGCTCGCGCGCTGGTGGACGAACGGCCGCTCGTGGTGATCGACGAGTTCACGAGTGTGGTGGACCGGACGGTCGCGCAGATCGGCAGCGCCGCGGTGGCGAAGGCCGTGCGCCGGCAACCGGGCCGGCAGTTCGTCGCGGTCACGTGCCACGCGGACGTGGAAGAGTGGCTGTGCCCGGACTGGGTGGTCGAGATGCCCGCCGGCACGTTTGCCCGGAGGTCACTTCGACGGCCGCAAATCGAACTCGAGGTCCAGCGCGTGGAGAAGGACGCGTGGCACCTGTTCAAGCACCATCACTATCTTGACACGGCGCTGAATCCGGGCGCGAAGTGCTTCCTCGCGCTGTGGCGCGGGCGACCGGTGGCGTTCGCGTCGGTGCTGCACTACCCGCACTTCGCGGGCAGCTTCTGGCGCGAGCACCGCACGGTGTGCCTGCCGGACTATCAGGGCGTGGGGATCGGCAACGCGCTGAGCGACTTCGTGGCCGGCGTGATGCGCGCCACGGGCAAGCCGTACCGGAGCACCACGGGCAACCCCGCGATGATGCGGTACCGGGCCGCGTCGAAGAATTGGGAGATGGGCCGCGGGCCGTCACGCGCGAGTCAACCGGGCTCGAAGTCGAATCGCGTGCTGGGGCGCACTGCGGCAACGAACCGACTCACCGCGGGGTTCCTGTTCGTCGGCCCGCCCCGGCGCGAGGACGCGCGGCGACTGGGGATCATCGGCTGACGTTGAGGTGCGCGTTCCGCACGGCGATTTGATACTTGGTGCGAGTGTGAAGGCTAGTTAGTCTAGGTGTCGATCCGTGTACGTGCGGGCGACGAGCCCCGGCGCCAGCCGCCCACCGGTGCGGGCGACTAACCCCAAACTCACACACCACGGCTTGCACGGATTCATTCGTTCGGTGACGGAGAGCTGCTCGATGTCGCTGAGCCGAATGACGGTCACCGAGGACGAGGCGCCCAACAGAAGTGGAGCACGATCGGATGGCAGAGCACGATAACGAAGGTTTCTCGGACGAGTTCGACACCGCGCGGCTCGATTCCATCGGGCCGTGGACGGTGGAAGCCGACGAGGAATGCTTGGACATCTACTGGACAAGACCACACGCCCTTCAAACCGGTTGGGTGCCGTTCGACCTGCGGTTCTACACCGGCATCGGCACCAGCGGCGACCCTGCGTCGCTCGACCCGGACGAGCGGATGTTCGAGTTGCTGGAGATGTTTCGGGCACGCCGGGATGAGTTCGTTGGGCAGTTGCAACGGCTGACCG
Source organism: Gemmata sp. (assembly GCA_022843445.1). Lineage (GTDB taxonomy): Bacteria > Planctomycetota > Planctomycetia > Gemmatales > Gemmataceae > Gemmata. The sequence goes on along the minus strand of JALHNS010000137.1, from coordinate 1,023 downwards.
AGGGGCGCGGGGGCGTCGAGTCCGCGACCGTTGCCGTGTTCCGCGAGGGCGATGCGACCGACGACGACTACACGTTGGCGGTGCTGCTCGCGCTTGCCGACGATCAGGAGCACAGCTATCAGGCGATCTACGATCAAAAGGCGCAGGCATTTACCACCCTAGTGGTCTAGCGCTCCCCTAGGAACTTCAAACGAGGCTGGGGTGTCGTAGGACGGTCTGAGTGTGCGCCGGTGGTCCCTCGGCGCGTACTTCCGACACGGCCGGCCGGTTCGTCCCGCCTTCCCGTCTCACGCCGAGCTGGTTCTCGACCCATCCGCACCGCCGCTCGGTTCGGCGCGACTCGGACGTCGCGGCGACATCCGACGGCTACTCGATCGTGCACCCAGCCCGCGTTGGCACACGCCTCGACGACCACCACCGCGCCCGGGTGGCTCGCGAGCAGGCGGTCGAGCGCGCCCGGGGTGGTGTCGAGTTCGCGGAACGCGTGCGCCCCGGTACGGCGGTCGGAAACGCACGCCACGCTCTTGTGCCGACCCAGATCAATGGCGATAATCGTGTCACTCATCGCAAGCCTCCCACCGGTGCGGGCGACTAACCCCACCCGAACACACACGGCTTGCATGGATTCTTTCGGCCGCAGGAGGGCACGGCGGATGGCAAAGCGTGTTGCACTAGTCTTCGTCGGTGTCCTGCTCGCTACGGCTGGTTTTGCGGCTGGATGGCTAGCGCGAACGCCTTCCGTACCGCCGAGTGAGCCGGACACGGTCTCGCAGCGCGGGCCTGAACCAAGCACGCCAACGCCGCTCGATACCGTCCCGAAAGTCGTCGATCCGAAGGACACTATTGCATACTGGTGCTACCCCAAGCTTGGTCTAGGCGGTGCCAACCCGAACATCTCAATGACCGGGGCACAACCATATGTCACTTCATTGCTCGTGAAGACATCACGACCGTCGCCGACTGGTACGGCAAGAAACTCGGTCAGCCTATCCTGGTGGAGCAAACAAGCGATGGCAGGTACGA
>JALHNS010000136.1 GCA_022843445.1 Gemmata sp. | reverse complement strand
GACACCACCACCGGCGCGCACACGAGCGCCGCGCCCAGCGCGGCCCCGGCGCGCGTGACGTGAACGTCGGTCCCGAACCCCAACAGCCCGAACCCCTGCCACACGATCGCGCCGACCGCGAGCGCCAGCAGCACGGCGAGCGGCCCGCGCCCCGTGCGCGGTGCGGGCGGTGGGGTTGGCGGCGCGGACATTGGCGCTCCCCCTTCTCAGTGGGTCGTGAGGCGACTTCCGGGGGCGCGCCTGCAACCCCCGCGCCACCGCGGCGGCACCGATCACTTCGTATCCTGTCTCCTGTCTTATTAGTTCCGTCTCCGACAAACCTCTGCCACTACCAACGAACCACGACACCCCACATGCACCCCCACAAGCCGCACTACGACCGCCACGCCGGCACCGCGAAGAACAAGAAGTTCCTGAAGAAGATCAGCCGCGAGCGGATCGCGCCGGACCCGGTTGCCGAAGGTGTGAGCGCCGCGGACCTCATCGACTCCGCGTTCCTGTCGTACAACGGCGGGCGGTTGCGCGAGGGGTGCCAGCTCTTCGTGAAGAAGATGCTCGCCAACGACGGCACCGTCGGGCTGGCGCTCTCGGGCGCGCTCACGCCGGCCGGCCTCGGCATGTCGTGCCTCGTGCCGCTCGTCGAAGCCGGGTTCGTGGACTGGATCGTTTCGACCGGCGCGAACTTGTACCACGACACGCACTACGCACTCGGCATGGACCTGTACCAAGCCGGCCCGACCCTGCCGGACTTGGAGCTGCGCAAGAACCAAGTCATCCGCATCTACGACATCATCTTCGACTACGAGAACTTGCTCGGCACCGACGCGTTCTTCCGGAAGCTGTGTCGCGGGGACGCCTTCCAGCAGACGATGGGCACCGCGGAGTTCCACAACCTCGTCGGGAAGTACGTCGCGGAGGGCGAGCAGAAGGCCGGGCGCGTCGGGAAGAGCCTGCTCGGCGCGTGCTACCGGTGCGGCGTGCCGGTGTTCACGTCGTCGCCGGGCGACAGCAGTATCGGTATGAACCTCGCGGCGCTGATGCTCGAAGGCGGCGCGCTGCGCATCGACCCGTTGCGCGACGTGAACCAGTCTGCGGCGATCGTGTGGGACGCGAAGGCGAAGAAGGGCCGCAAGGCGGGCACGAGTTCGGTGCTGATCTTGGGCGGCGGCAGCCCGAAGAACTTCATGCTGCAAACGGAGCCGCAGATTCAGGAAGTGCTGGGCCTCGCGGAGGCCGGGCACGACTACTTCCTGCAGTTCACCGACGCGCGCCCGGACACGGGCGGCCTGAGCGGCGCGACGCCGAGCGAAGCGATGACGTGGGGCAAAGTGGACCCGGACAAGCTCCCGGACTCGGTGACGTGCTACGTCGATTCGACGATCGCGCTGCCGCTGCTCACGGCGTACAGCCTCTCGCGCCTGCCGAAGCGAACCCCGAAGCGCCTGTTCGACAAGTTCCCGGAGTTGGCGGAGCGCCTCGCGGCCGGTTACGCGCAGACGCGCGCCAAGCGCGCGGAGTAAAATTGTTCCGCTGCCCAATTCGCGGAGGTCGGAATGCGCCGCACGGTCGTTTCCCTCGTTCTGTTCGTGGCGGGCGCGCTGGCGCTCGCCGCGCCGCCCGCCGGCACCGGGCCGCGGTACGTTGACGACGACGAGTTCTACGAGCACGTCTTCAACAAGCTCGAAGACCTCGCGAAGGCCAAGAAGCCGCTCGCGCACAAGAAACTCGTCGCCAAGCGCAAGCCCGGGCCGGCGAACGTCGCGCTCGCCAAGCCCGGCGAGAAGGCGCTCGCGCCGGAAGACGTGTACAAGCTCGCCGAAAAGAGCGTGTTCGTCGTCGCCAGCACGTTCCCCGACAAAGACGGGAACTGGGAGTCCGGCACCTACGCGAGCGCGTGGGCCGTGACCGCCGACGGCGCGCTCGTCACCAACTGGCACGTCTTCGAAGACCTCAAAGACGGCGAAGTGTTCGGGGCCGCGGACCGCGACGGCACCGTTTACCCGGTCACGGACTTCCTCGGTGGCGACAAGACCGCGGACGTCGCGGTGTTCCGCATCGCGGCGAAGAACCTCGCGCCGCTCCCGGTCGCGCCGGCGCACGCGGAGGTCGGGTCGTGGGTGGGCGTCATCAGTCACCCCGGCGACCTGTTCTACGTCTACACGCAAGGCACCGTGACGCGGTACAGCACGAACAAGAACCCGGACGACGAGAAGAAGCGCGAGAAGTGGATGGGCATCACCGCGGAGTTCGCGAGCGGCAGTAGCGGCTCGCCGGTGCTGAACAAGTACGGTGCGGTAGTCGGCATGGCGGCGCAAACGCTCAGCCTCGAAGCGAGCGACGAAGCGGCCGCGAACCCGGCGCGCCGCTTACGGCCCAAGTTCGCGCGCCTGCAAGACGACAAGAAGGACGACAAGAAAGGTGACAAAAAGGGCGACGACAAGGCGAAAGAGGTGCCGAAGGGGTCGCCGCAGCAGATGGTGGTGAAGATGGCCGTGCCCGGCACGGAGCTGCTGCGCGTGCTGGGGAAGTGATTCGTGGCACAGGCTTTCTAGCCTGTGCTTTTACGTCCCCAAACAGCACAGGCTAGAAAGCCTGTGCCACCAAGTTAATACTCGTTGTCTTCCAACCCGAGCAGCGCCTTCTTGAACATCGTCGCGGTGGGGAACCGGTCGGCCGGGTCGGTGGCGATCGCGCGCAACAGCACGTCGCTCACGTCGTCGCCCAACTTCGGGTTCAGTTCCTTCGCGGTGCGCGGCTTGGTGTTCAGCCGGCGGCGGAACGTCTCTTCGCTGGAAACGGACCGCTCCCACGGCAACCCGCCGGCGAGCACCTCGTACGCCGTCACGCCGAGCGCGAACAGGTCCACGCGGTGGTCGGTGGTCTTGCGCTTGATGATCTCCGGGGCGAGGATGTCCGGCGTGCCGGTGCGGTTACCGGGCACGCAGAACTCCGGCGTGTACGGGATCGTGAGGCCGAAGTCGATCAGCTTCAGCACGTCCTCTTTGTCCACCATCACGTTGCGGGTACACAGGTCGCGGTGCAGCCACTTGTTGTCGTGCATGTACTGCAGCGCGTCGCACAGTTGGCACAGGTAGTTGATGCGCTTGCCCTTCATCTGCGGCGCGCGCGTTTCGACGAGGTAGTTCAGGCCGAGGCCGTCCACCCACTCCATCACGAGATACGGTTCGCCGGAAGTCGAAATGCCGTGCTCGTAGGTGCGGACGATGTTGTCGTGCTTGAGCGCGAGGCACACTTCGCCTTCGCTCGGTTTCTTGAGGCCGGCGAACCGGGCCTCGAAGGTTTTCGTCTTCTCTTTGTCGAGCAGTTTGAGGCAGACGGTGCGGCCGAGTTCGCGGTCGTAGCACCGGTACACCTTCGACATGCTACCCTGACCGACCTTACCGGCGCTGAGGTCGAACCGCTTGTCGATGTTGACCCGCTTCAGCCCCTTCTTGGGGTTGCCCGCGCTCCGCGCGTCCTTCTTTTTGCCGAAGAGAAAGTCGAACAGGCCCACGGTTCACCTAGTGCGGAGCGAGGGGCGCGGAACTGACGTGTAGCTTACACCACGCCGCGCCCCGCGTCACGCCGCGAGTGCGCGAACCCGTGCGGTCAGTCCGTAGTGATCCGGCGAAGAATGAAATCCGACCACCCGCAGCGGTTACACCGCACCTCGACCTTGCGAGCGACGACCGGGCGTTCGACATCCGGCGGTTCACCGGCACGCACCGGTCGGAGTATGTCTCGGGTGCTCACCGTCTCAAGATTTGTGCTTCGGCATTCGGCACAACGCTCGTCCACGCGAATGCCCTCACCGAGTCGGCGGACCTTAGCGAATCTGGCAGTAGTCAACGATGCGGGCGACTTCGGTGCGCAGGTCGCGGCGGTGGACGATGCGGTCCACGAACCCGTGCTTCAGCAGGAACTCGCTCGTCTGGAAGTTCTCCGGCAACTCCATCCGCACCGTGTTGCTAATCACGCGCCGGCCGGCGAACCCGATCATCGCCTTCGGTTCCGCGAGCGTGATGTCGCCCTGAAACGCCCAACTCGCGGCGACGCCGCCCATCGTCGGGTTCGTCAGGATGCACACGTAGAGGCCGCCGGCGCTGTCGTAGCGGGCGAGCGCCGCGCTCACCTTCGCCATTTGCATCAGCGAAATGATGCCCTCTTGCATCCGCGCGCCGCCGCCGCTGCCGCTCACGAAGATGAGCGGGAGCTTCAGTTCCGTGGCGCGCTCCGCGGCGCGCGTGAGCTTCTCGCCCACCACGCTGCCCATGCTGCCGGCCATGAAGGAGAAGTCGGTGATACCGAGCACCACGCCGCGCCCGCGAATGAAGCCCTTCCCGCACACCGCGGCGTCGTTCATTCCGGTTTTGGCTTGCTCTTCCTTCAACCGCTGGTGGTACGGGATGCGGTCCACGAACCCTAACGGATCGCAGGGCTTTAACTCCGCGTCCCACTCCTCGAACGTGCCCTCGTCGAGCAACTGCGCGACGCGGTCGCGTGCGGGCATGGTGAAGTGGTGGTCGCACTCCGGACACACGTGGAGGTGCGCTTCCACTTCCTTCTTGTACACGGTGGCCTTGCAATTCGGGCACCGGATCCACAGCCCTTCCGGTACGCCGCGCTTCGGCCGCTCGGTCGTCATGGTGTTCATCTGGCGTAGTGGGCAGTGGACGGTGGTTAGTGGGCAGTTGAGAAGTCAGCAGAAGGCAGTTTCGACAGGATTACAGGATGAAGAGGATACAGACCGTTGAATACAGGGGGCTTTTCTCTGTATCCTCTTCATCCTGTAATTCCGTCGAAAACTGTTTTCTCTGTCCACTCTCCACTGACCACTGAAAACTATTTCTCGTCGATCTGCGCGAGGCTCGCGAACTTCTTACCTTCAACGTACGCGAGGAACGCGCCGCCGCCGGTGGAAACGTGCGTCATCTGTTCGGCGAACCCGAACTGCTCGACGGCTTCCGCGGTTTCGCCGCCGCCGACCACCGTGACGCCCTTGCTGTCGGCCATCGCTTGCGCGACGCCCTTCGTTCCGCCCGCGAACGCCGGTTGCTCGAACCAACCCACCGGGCCGTTCCAGATCACCGTGTTCGCGCTGCCGATCTTCTGCGCGAAGAGCGCGACCGTCTTCGGGCCGATGTCCACGCCCTCGTAGCCGGCCGGAATGGAGCCTTCGCACACCAGCGTCTGCGAAAGATCGTCCGACTTCGCCGCGAGGTAATCCACCGGCAACGTGATCTTGGAGCCGACGAAGCCGAGCAGCGGTTGCGCCGCGGTCAGTTCTTCGTCCGCGACGCGGGTGCCGCCCACGTCCACGCCGCGCGCTTTCAGGAAGGTGTAGGTCATCTTCCCGCCGACGAGCAGGTGATCCACCTTCGCCAGCAGCGCGTTGATGAACGCGATCTTGTCGGACACCTTCGCGCCGCCCATGATCCCGAGCACCGGCGACTTGGGCGCACCCATCAGGCCGTCGATGATCTCCAATTCCTTCGCGACGAGCAAGCCCACCGCGCGCGGCTTACCGGCGGCCTTCAGCGCCGCGGGCACGGCGACCATGCTCGCGTCTTTGTCGTTGTGGCAGGTGCCAAAGGCGTCGTTCACGTAGGCGTCCGCGAGGCCGGCAATCGCGGCGGCGAACGCCGGGTCGTTCTTCTGCTCGCGCGGGTCGAAGCGGAGGTTTTCGAGCAGCAGCACGCCGCCCGCGGGCAGCGCCTTCACCGCGGCTTCGACGCCCGGCCCGACCACTTCGTCTGCGGCCTTCGCCACCGGCGCGCCGAGCAGTTCGCCGAACCGCGCCGCGACTTTATCGAGCTTCAGATTCGCGCGCTCTTCGGGCGTGGCCTTTTCGGGCCGGCCGAGGTGACTCATGGCGATCACGCTCGCGCCGGCGCGCAGGAGCGCCTTCACGGTGGGGAGCGCGGCCCGGATGCGCCGGTCGTTCTTCACGGCCCCGGTCTTCTTGTCGAGCGGAACGTTGAAGTCCACGCGCACGAGGACGCGCTTGCCCTTCAGGTCGCCGAGTTCCGCAATCGTTTTCTTCGCCATTGATGCTCCGACCTTGTGAATTGGCAGTCGACCCGCCGGCGTGAGCCGGCGGGTAGAGCGAGACTAACCCGCCGGCTCACGCCGGCGGTTCGACGACAACTTACGCTTTCGAAATCATGTACTTCAACAGATCGACGCAGCGGTTGCTGTAGCCCCACTCGTTGTCGTACCACGAGACGAGCTTGAAGAAGGTGCCGTTCAGCTCCATGCCGCTGCCGGCGTCGAACACGCTGCTGGCGGGGTCGTGGATGAAGTCGCTCGACGCGACCTCGTCTTCGGTGTACTTCAGGATGCCCTTCAGGTACGTCTCGCTCGCGTGCTTCATCGCGGCGCAGATGTCCTTGTAGCTCGTGGCCTTCGTCGTCTTCACGGTCAGGTCCACCACGGAAACCGTTGGGGTGGGCACGCGGAACGACATGCCGGTAAGCTTGCCCTTCACCTCCGGGCACACGAGGCCCACGGCCTTCGCCGCGCCCGTGGTGCTGGGGATGATGTTGATCGCGGCGCTGCGCCCGCCCTTCCAGTCCTTCTTGCTCGGGCCGTCCACGGTCTTTTGCGTCGCGGTGTAGCTGTGAACGGTCGTCATCAGCCCTTCCGCCACGCCGAAGCCCTCTTTCAGGAGGACGTGAACGAGCGGGGCGAGGCAGTTCGTGGTGCAGCTCGCGTTGCTGATGATGCTGTGTTTGGCCGCGTCGTACTTGTCGTGGTTCACGCCCATCACGACGGTGATGTCTTCTTCCTTCGCCGGCGCGGAAATGATGACCTTCTTCGCGCCCGCGGTGATGTGGCCCTTGGCCTTCGCCGCTTCGGTGAACAGGCCGGTGCTCTCGATGACGTACTCGACGCCGAGGTCCTTCCACGGCAGCGCCGCGGGGCCTTCTTTCACGGCGAGACACTTGATGTCGTGGCCGTTCACGGTCAGGATGTCGTCTTCGGCCGCGCCCGCGGACTTCTTGCTGCTCACCTCGCCGGCGAACCGGCCCTGCGTGGAGTCGTACTTCACGAGGTAGGCGAGGTTGTCCGCCGGGACGAGGTCGTTGACCGCGACCACGTCGAGTTCCTTGCCGAGCAGGCCCTGTTCCACCAGCGCGCGGAACACGAGCCGCCCGATGCGCCCGAACCCGTTGATCCCGACCTTCACGGCCATTTCAGTAATCTCCGTTGCGAAGTTAGTTGCACTCGCGTGTTAGGGTACGGTTCCCCGCCCGCGATTCCAGTGCCGCGCGCGCCCGCACTCGCTAGGCTGAACGGTATCTCTCACCGTTTTCCGAGGCGTTCCAATGGCGGCGAAAGTCGTTCGCGTGGCAGTGACCGGTGCGGCCGGTCGGGTGTCCAGCAGTCTCATCGTGCGGCTCGCGTCCGGCGAGGTGTTCGGCCCCGAAACCAAGGTGATTCTGCAACTACTCGAACTGCCGGTCGCCATGAAGAACCTCGAAGGCGCGATGTACGAGCTGCAAGACTGCGGCTTCTCCGCGCTCAAAGACGTGATCGTCACCGACGACGCGAACGTCGCGTTCAAAGACTGCAACTTCGCGCTGCTGGTGGGGGCGGCCCCGCGCGGCCCGGGCGAACAGCGCAAAGACCTGATCCTGAAGAACGGCCCGATCTTCGTGGGCCAAGGCAAGGCCATCGCCAAGAACGCCGCGAGCGACGTGCGCGTTCTGGTCGTCGGCAACCCGTGCAACACGAACTGCCTGATCGCCCAGCGCAACGGGCGCGAAGTCCCGGCGGACCGCTGGCACGCGATGACCCGCCTCGACCACAACCGCGCGGTGAGCGCGCTCGCGGCGAAGGCCGGCGTCGGCAACGAAGTGGTCACGTGCGTCACCATCTGGGGCAACCACTCGAACACGCAGTACCCGGACTTCACGAACGCGAAGATCGGCGGCAAGCCGGCCACCAGCGTGATTACCGACCGCGGGTGGCTCGAAAACACCTTCGTGCCGGCCACGCAGGAGCGCGGCAAGTTCATCATCGACACGACGAAAGTGTCGTCGTCGTTCTCCGCCGCGAACGGCGCGCTGGATCACGTGAAGAGCCTCGTGCACGGCACGCCAGCGGGCGACTGGACGAGCGCCGCGATCGTCTCGAAGGGCCAGTACGGTGTGCCCGAAGGGCTCGTGTTCGGCTACCCCTGCACCGCAACCGGCGACGGCAACTGGAACGTCGTGGAAGGGCTGAAGCTGGACGCCTTCGGCGAGGCGAAGTTCAAGAAAACGCTGGAAGAACTGCTGCAAGAACAGGACGTGGTAAAGGATCTGCTTCCTTCGTAAGGGGCGGCGGTTCTGTGCCGCGATGCCCGCGGCTTGCGCCCACGGGCTACGGACAGTCGCCCTTTCAGGGCTTCAGAATACACGCGATTGCCTGTAGCCCCGGAGGGGCGGCTGTCATTAGCCCGCGGGCGTCAGCCCCGGGTTCTCTGAGGAACACCATGCCTACCAATGCGAAGAACGTGCTCGGCGGGCCGCTGAAGACGTGCTCGACCGCGCCGATGACCGGGTTCTACCGTGACGGGTGCTGCAACACCGGCCCCGACGACGAGGGGTTGCACACCATCTGCTGCGAAGTGACCGCGCAGTTCCTCGCGCACCAGAAATACGTGGGCAACGACCTGACCACGCCGTTCCCGATGTACGGGTTCCCCGGGCTGAAGCCCGGCGACCGGTGGTGCGTGTGCATCACCCGCTGGAAGCAGTCGCTGGAAGCGGGCATGGCGTGCCCGGTGGTGCTCGAAGCGACCCACATGCACGCGCTCGAGTTCGTCGATCTCGAAGACCTGAAGCGGTTCGCGGTCGCGCTCGAAAAGAACACCTAAGCGACAAGCGAGCCACGGGGTTTATCCCCGTGGTGTTCCACGCGGAGAAGCACCACGGGGATAAACCCCGTGGCTCGCCAACACATTTCACGCTTGAGGTTCCCCTCTCATGCGCCTCGACGACAGCCCCGAAAGCGACAACGTCGAAGACCGCCGCGGGATGAAGAAGGCCGGGCTCGCCATCGGCGGCGGGGCCGGCGTGATCGTGCTCATCATCGCCGCGGTGCTCGGTTTGGACCCGAACAAGCTGCCGATTCCGGTCGGCGGGCCGCCCCCGGGTGGCGGCGGCGTCGGCGCGCAGAAGGGCGAACCGCCGAAAGACGGGTACAAGCAGTTCGCGAGCCGCATTCTGGGCCTCACCGAAGAGGTGTGGACCGAACAGTTCCGCGCGAACAAATACGGGGCCTACGAGAAGCCCAAGATGGTGCTGTTCTCGGAAGCGGTCGATACGAAGGGGTGCGGCAGCGCGCCCTCCGCGGTCGGGCCGTTCTACTGCCCGGCGGACCGCACCGTGTACCTCGACCCCACGTTCTTCAACGAACTCGAGAAACTCGGCGGCTCGAAGGCCGAGTTCTCGCAGGCCTATGTGATCGGGCACGAGGTGGGGCACCACGTTCAGAACCTGCGCGGCTACTCGGACCGCGCCGACCGTATGCGGAAGACGCCGCGCGAGAACGAGTTCTCCATCCGGCTCGAACTGCAAGCCGACTACCTCGCGGGCGTGTGGGCGCACCACGCCGAGAAGAAGCGCAAGATTCTGGAGCGCGGCGACGTGGAGAAAGCGATGCAGACGGCGCGCTCGATCGGCGACAACCGGCTGCAAGAGAAGATGAAGGGCCGCTCGTGGCCGGAGAGCTTCAACCACGGCACCGACAAGCAGCGGTACGGCGCGTTCCTGACCGGGTTCAACACCGGCGACGCGAGCAAGCGCACCCTCGACGCCTTTTTCGACGACACCGCGACCCCGTTCGACCGCAAGACCGGGGAGTTGCAAAACACCGCGCTGTTCGGCCGCTGAGCGGCCGAGCGCGCCCGGTTCCGGTTGCCTATCGCAGTTTGGCGAGTTTCAGCAGTTCGTCGGCCCACCGCTTGTGTTCTTCGGTGAGGGGCACGTCCGGGTGGGGTGCGGCTTTGTAGTCCACCTGCGCGGCGAAGTTGCCGAGGTCGTAGGCCCGGGCGAACGCGGCCTGCAGGTCGATGAGCGCGTCGCGGTCGTCGGCGGCGAGCGGCAGCTTGAACTTGGGCAACCGCTTCTGCAGGGTGGCGGTGTAAATCTCGTAGCGGTCCGGGGCGGTGCCGCGGGTCACGGTCACGGCGTGGTCGAACGGCGGCAGGCCGTCGCGCGAGTACGAGAGCAGCGGCTTGCCCTGCATCACGAGGTCGATTTCCACCGCGCCGGCCCGCTGCGCGAGCGCGGCGGCGCGCGCGTCGGTGTACGCCTTGCGGCCGGCGGGCGTGACCTTGTTCGCGGGCGACACCACTTCGATGAGCGTGACCAGTTTGCCGTCGCCGCGGCCCCGCACCTCGATGAACTCCTCGGTGTACGTTTCGCGCAAGACGGAGGTGAACAGGGGCATCTCGGAGACGTAGGTGCGGGTGCCGACGCGCGCGCGGTACCGGTCCACGAGTCCGGGGAGTAGGATCTGGTACAGGCACGCGAGCAACTGGTGCTGCACGGCGGCCCACAGCTTGGGGTGCTCGAGGTACGGGTCCATGCCGGGGAAAGGCGAGGGCATCGCGTTCGGTCTCCGTTGGCACCGGAACCGGGCGTCGGCTCGACGGTGCGCGCGTGCGGGTAGGGGTTCCGCATTGTAGCAAGCGAACCGGCGGTGCGCGAAGGGGCGAACTGGACCGGAACTTGAGTGAAACTGTCCGAATCGGCAAATTCGCGCCGCCGCGAAAACACTTCAAGCGGCAGAACCGGCGAGGTCGATGCAGTCTAACACCGGTGAGAGTGCGCCGGTCTCATCCACCGTATGGGGAAGGAACCGCCCATGCCAGCGCGTTCGTCTCGGTTGCCGCGGCGCGCCGCGGCGCTGCTGCTGCCGTTCCTGATGGTCGCGTGCCAGTCGCTGAACAAGCGCGCGTGCGACGACTGCCCCGACGCGCGCCCGAAGGTGCACGAGCCGCACGTGCTGCACAAGCCGACGGTGTATTCGGCCGCGCGCGACCTCGACCACTTGGAAGAGCTGATCGACTGGCGCGGGAGCGTGACGGCCGCGGTCCCATCGGTATGGGGCCAAGCGCGGCTGCAGCAGTACCGCGAAGAGTTCGAAGCGCAGATGAAAGAGGAACTGGGCGGGTTTAAGGAATCGCTGCAAGGCGCTCTGGCGCGCTCGGACCAAGCGTTCCTGCTGAACGCGACGGCCATCAGCGCGGCGCTGGAAACGCCGGTGCGCGGGTTCCGCACGCAAACGGTGCCCGCGGGCCGGTTCCTCGGGCGCAACGCCGACGGCACGCCCAAAGACCCGGCCGTGAAGGACAACATCCTCGTCATCGACAAGCCGCAAACGATCCTGATCCCACCGGCCAACCCGCCGCAGGCGCTACCGACGACGCCTACTGGTGTCGGTGGTGTGATCGCGGGCGGCGACAAAACGGGCAAAGCTCCGAACGCGGAGAGCATCGACGTCTTCATTGACCGGGCTACCGCCCTCAAGTTCACGAACGATTTCCGTGGCCTACAGAAGGACGAGAAACTCAAGTTGAGCCTCGAACCGGAGCGGTACCTCGAACAGAAGAAGCGGTACTTGGACCTGCTGGCGAACATCCGCCGCACCAACGAGGGCGACGACACCGCGGACGCGCCCGGGTACTCGCTGCAACTGATGCGGATCCCGGTGTCGGTGCTGCCGGGCAAGCGCACCGACGTGGGCTTCGGCGCGGAACTTACGATGAGCTTGGCCCCGGTGCTGGGCGACGACTTGCTACCGAACACGTTCCGCAACTTGGTGATTAACGACCTCGTCCACCAACTCGGGTTCCCGATCACGCAGGCGCTGGACCCGAACCGCGACCCGGAGAACTTCAAGTACCTGAAGAACCTGCTGACGCGCGAAACGCAAGACGTCCTGACGACAGTCACACTCATCAGTGACTATCTGGTAACGGGCGATGGAAAGCGCGCGCACGACGTGTACAGCGCGCTGCCGGAAAAGACGCGCCGTGCTCTGCGCGACGCGGTGGACTGCGAAGATCAACTGACCCTTGACAGCCTGAAAGACCTCACCCGCCCGAAGCCCAAACGCCCCCTCAACGCGACGCGAGACGGGTTGGCGTTCGCGGTGAGCGAAGGTGCGGATGCGCCGACGGTCGTGTTCCGGCCCAACCTCACCGCCTTCTCGGATGACGAGAACGCGAAGAAAATCAAAGACGGTAAGTTAACCCAACCGCTCGCCGTGCGCCAATCGCTGTCCGTCGGGCTGGGCGCGTTGGTACCCCAATTCGCGCCGGGAACCAACGCGCGCGTCGCGCTGCCGACGTCTCAACTACTGGACGTGTACGGGACCGTTTACACGGTCGAGATCGCGCTCGGCGCGCGCGCGGCCTTCGGGCGGCAGGCTCTCGCGCGGGACTACGCGCACCTGCCCGAAGTGCAGGGCTATCTCAAGGAGGAACTGAACGCCGCGTACGATCTGTTGAACAACCCGCTGAACAGCGAACTGTGGAACTTCTGTCAACCGACCCTCGTCCACCTCGTGCGCACTCAGGCCTACGACCAACTGGACGAAAAGCGGCGCGAGTTCCGTCTCGCGCTCGAGCGGCTAGCACAATCCGGGCCGGACAAGCAGAACCGCCGCGACCCGGCCCAACTGTCGCGCTCGGCCGCGTTCGCGTGGGCGATTCTGATCGACGCCGCGCTGTTGAACGAGAAGCTGTGCGGTGAAATGAAGGCGCAAGCCGCCCGTGGCGGCTGCGCGGCCCCCGCGAGCGACTGGCTCCCGCTGTACCTGCCGAAGCCGGGCACCGACGAGTGCCGCGCGTTCAACGACTACGTGAAGGCCCGGTGGCCGATCCAAGTGTTCGCTCTCGACCCCATGATCCAAGAGCAGAACCTCGCCGACCGGTTGTCCACCCGGCGCGAGTTGCAACTGGCACTGTCCCTCGCGTTCTCGCACGGGTACATGAGCTTCAACCAACTGAGCCGCTACGCGCGCCGCCTCGAAGCCGAGTACGAGACCGTTGACGTGAACCGCACGAGCGTCGGGTTCAACCACGGCCCGGTCACCTTCGGCTGGCGGTTCTACCCGCGGTTCCAGACCCCGGACACGCCGAGCAACCTCGAGCTGATCGGTCGCGACCTGCTGTACGGCGGGCCGAACAAGAACCAACTGCTCCGCCAGCGGCGACTCGAACCGGGACCGCGCGACTGCGTGGCGCTGGTCATCATGCCGTCGTTCGTGTCGAACGTGCGGATCGAAAGCACCTCGAACTTCTTCCCGATCACTAACCCGAAGCACAAGGTGTTCGAACACACCGACAGCGTGCGCCTCGGGCGCACCGTGAAGGCGCTCACCACGGTGGGGTTGAGTGACGCGCACTGCTACCGCGACGGCGACGCCGAGCGCCTCGTGGCCCGCGCGCGCCAGCTCGAAGCCCGGCTCCCGATGCAAACGAACACGTTCCCGGTGCCCACCGAGGGCACACTCGGCGGATTCGAGCTGTTCAACACCAGCACCAAGAGCCTCGCGCCCGAACTGGACGGCTTCTATGGCGCGCCGGGCGTGGACTTCCGCAAGACCACCACCTTGTTCCTCGTGGGCGACCACTTCAGCCCGCTGCGCACAAAGGTGATTGTGGGCAATACCGCGCCGCTCGACGTGAGTCTGCTCAGCCGGCAGGTGGCCCGCGTGGTGATTCCGCCGGGCTTGGTTACTGTGAAGGGCAAGCACGTTTCGGTCCACGTCGCCACGCCCTACGGCGTGAGCCGCGAAGTGCTGGTGCCGATCGTCGATTCGGCCGCCAGCGAACCGGACGGGTACTACCTCACAACGACCTCGAAGTTGAACTTCGAACTGAGCGGCACGAAGACCGGCGACAACTTCTTGGTCGCGGGCGCGCGCACCGGCTCGATCACGATCCGGCCCAAGTTCGCGAGCGGGCAGAACCCGCCCACCGTGAATGTGAGCGTTCCCGGCCTCACGAATGCGGCCGGCCAACTGATTGCCGTTGAAGTCGCGATCGGCACGAACGGTACCTACACGCTCAGTGAGGCGAATCTGGCCGCGCTGTTCGATCCGTGGTTCGCGCGGTTCGTTCCCGCGGACAAGCAGTTCACTTCGGTGAACGCCGCGGTTCAGTTCGTGCCCAACGGGTTGCGCATTCAGGTGGCACCGGGGGCCGCCGGCGCAAACGCGCCCGTGCCCGTGCGCGACTTGCTCCCAGTCACGGCGCAAGAGAAGAAGTAACCGCGACACCGGCGCGCCGGTCGCTTCACGGCACCGGCGCGCCCTTCGGGTGCAGTTTCACGCGGGCGTCGTATTCCGTGCTCAGCACGTCCTTCACGACGCCCCGCTTGATGAGTTCCTTCTCCGGTACTTCGCCCAAATCCTTCGTATCGACGATCCACTTGTCTAGCGCCGCGCTCATCTCCTTGCGCACCTTCTGAATGGCAGCCGATTCTGCGCCCGCGAGGTTGTTTACCTCGTAGGGGTCGGTGTCGAGGTCGTAGAGTTCTTCCTTCGGTTTGGTGCGCGACCAGAACAGCTTCTGCGTGTCGCTCAGCTTGCCGTCGAACGCGAGCTTGCGCCAGTCCTTCAGGATGGGCATTTCGTCCATGTAGTTGATGTACTGGAAGTAGGGCAGTTCCGGGTGGTAGTTGCGCACGTACCGGTACCGCTCTCCGCGCACGCTGCGCACGCGGTCGTAGGTTTCGTCCATGCGGTCGCGGGCCGCGAACACGAACGGCGGCGCGGGTTGGGTTTTCTCGCCGAGGAACACGCGCCCCTGCATCTGCTTCGGCACCTCACCGCCCGCGAGCGCGATGTAGGTGGGCGCGAGATCGAGAAAACACGTCAGGTCTTCGCGCACGGTGCCGGGCTTCACCACGCCCGGCCAGCGCACGATGAACGGCACCCGCAGGCCGCTGTCGTAGGGCCAGCGCTTGCCGCGGGTCAGCCCCCAGCCGTGATCGCCGTAGAAGACGACGAGCGTGTTGTCGCGCAGCTTGCGCTCGTCGAGGAGCTTCAGCACGTCGCCCATCGTGTAGTCCATCGCGGTGATGTTGTCGTGGTACTTCCCGACGCACTCGCGCACCGCGGGCGTGTCCGGGTAGTACGGCGGCAGCTTCACCTTCGCGCGGTCGCGGATTTCGTTGGGCTTCAGCCGCGCGATATTGCGCTTGTACGCGGCATCGGCGGCGCGGGCTTGGCTCTCGTGCGTCACGGTCACATTGTACACCGCGAAGAACGGTTCCTTCAGCACCTCCGGCTTCTTCGTCCAGTCGTCGGTTACGTCGCTCCAGCCCTTCGGCGGGTCGAAGTTGAAGTCCGTCTTGCCGATCCCGCCGACGCCCGGCCAGCAGATCGTATAGCCCTGCTTGCGCAGATACTCCGTGAACATCGGCGGCGCGTTCACGAGCTTCGAGCGCATGTGGTGGCTGCCCATCGTCGTGGGGTACTGCCCCGTGATGATCCCGCTGCGCGACGGCGCGCACACCGGGGCGTGTGTGAACGCGCGCGTGAACCGGGCACCCTCTTTGGCGAAGGCGTCGAGGTTCGGGGTGATCGCGTCCGGGTCGCCGTAGCACCCGAGGTTCGGCGAAATGTCTTCGCACGACAGGACGACGATGTTGGGCTTCTTGGGGTCGGCCGCGAACAGCGGCGAACCGGTCGCGGCGAGGGCCACGACCGCGAGCAGCGAACGCATGGGAGCGCTCCGGGAGGAAGTGAGCGCCCGACAGCATACCGCGCGGAGCGTGTTCAGCCCACCGCGGCGCGCACGCGGCCCATCAGCCACGGCACCAGTGTGCCCTCTTGCAGCCGCTTCACGGCCTTCGCGCACAGCACCGCCGCGTGGCGCGGTAGCGCGCGCACCAGCGCGCGCCCGCGGACGTTCCGCCAGAACACGCGCTCCTCGTTGCACGATTGGCGCTCCAGCGTGCGGCGCGACGGCGTGCGGCCGTAGCTCGAACTGACGCGGTGCCACACCACCGACGCCGGGTCGTACACGATCTCGTGCCCGGCGCGCCGCAGGCGGAACGACAGGTCCACGTCTTCGAAGTACGCGCCGAAGTGTTCGGGGAAGCCGCCCGCGGCGAGCACCGCGGCGCGCCGGTAGAACGCCGCGCACCCGGACGCGCCGAACACCGGCGCGCTCTCGCGCGGGGCGCTTTCCGCGAGCGCGCCGTGCCCGCGCTTGCGGGCGAAGCCGCCGAGGTCGTATTCGTCGCCGGCGGTGTCGATGAGCGGCGGTAGCCCGCGGGCCGCCCGCACCGGGTCGTTCTGAAGCACGAGCGGCGCGACCGCTGCGACGCGCG
>JALHNS010000135.1 GCA_022843445.1 Gemmata sp. | reverse complement strand
GCGGTGGTTCGGCGAGCTAGCGGCGGTGCTCGCGGCGCACGACATCGGGCCCGCGCCCGGAGACACGGCGCTGGAGTACGCGCGCGCCGCGTGTGAGGCGCTGCGAGCGAAACCGGGCTGCGCGGCGGTGGCCGAGGTGCCGCTCGAATGGGCCGCCGCGTACTACGCGGAGCGGTTCGGCGGCACCCCCGTTACGGACGCGCAGCGCGGCGAACTCGACGCCGGCTTGGACGCACTCCGCCGCGCTCTGAACGGGTGAGCGCTTCCGCGCGCCGGTCCCTCCGTGACCGGTGCCGTGCGTCGCGCCGCGGTTACGAACCCGGATCGGATGTCTCGCTCTTCACCTCCGGTCACGGAGGGACCGGACCACAGGAGGGCCTCAACGTGAACGCACCGAAGCGCCTGACCGCCGACAGTTCCGCGCTCGTCGTGATCGACATTCAGCACAAGTTGCTGGCAAAGGTGTCCACCGCCGCGGCACTCGTGCGCAACGCCGCGTTCGTTTTAGACGTGGCGAAACTGCTGGACGTTCCGGTGTTCGCAACGGAGCAGTACCCGAAGGGGTTGGGGCCGACCGCGGCCGAGATCGCGCGCCGGTTGCCGAATCCGATTCCGACGAAGACCGCCTTCAGTTGTTGCGGCGCGGACACGTTCCTCGAACAACTCGAAATGGCACGCCGGCCGAACGTGGTGCTCGTCGGCATGGAAACGCACGTGTGCGTGGCGCAGACCGCGCTCGACCTACTCGCGGCCGGGCTGCACGTGTTCGTGCCGGTCGACGCGGTCGCGGCGCGCGGCGCGATCGACCACGACACCGGCCTGCGCCGGCTCGAACTCGCCGGTGCCGTGCCCACCACAGCGGAAGCCGTCGCGTTCGAGTGGGTGCGCGACGCAGCGCACCCGCAGTTCAAGGCGATCAGTAAACTGGTTATCGAGCGCTCCGAACACCTAACTGGCGAACCGAAATGACGATCCCCGGTCAGCTCTCCCCTGCCCCGCGGCTGCTCCTCGGCCCCGGCCCCAGCGACGCGCACCCGCGCGTGCTGAGTGCCATGACCACGCCGCTGCTCGGCCACTTGGACCCGCAGTTCCTCGAGATGATGAACGAGACGCAGCAGATGCTGCGGTCGGTGTTCCAAACGACCAACGCACTCACGTTCCCGGTGAGCGCGACCGGCACCGCGGGCATGGAAACGTGCCTCGTGAACCTGATCGAACCGGGCGACCCGGTGGTCGTCTGCACGATGGGCTACTTCGGCAACCGCATGGTGGACATCGCGGGCCGCTGCGGTGCAAAGCTCACGGTGAAGGAAGCCCCGTGGGGTCAAACCTTCGACCTGCAACAGCTCCGCGAAACGCTCAGCACGGTGCGCCCCAAAGTGCTCGCCATCGTTCACGCCGAAACGAGCACCGGCGCGCTGCAAGACGTGTCACAGCTCGGGAAGCTGTGCCACGAATTCGGCGCGCTGCTCGTGACCGACTGCGTTACGTCGCTCGGGTGCAGCCCGGTGAAGCTCGACGAGTGGGAAGTGGACGCGGCGTTTAGCTGCTCGCAGAAGGGGCTGAGTTGCCCGCCGGGCATGGCCCCGGTGAGCTTCAGCCCGCGGGCGACCGACGCACTGAAGGCGCGCAAGTCGAAAGTGCAAAGCTGGTACCTCGACCTCACGTCGATCATGAGTTACTGGGGCGGGGACCGAGCGTACCACCACACCGCACCGATTTCGATGGTGTACGCGCTCCGCGAGGGGTTGCGGCTGGTGCTGGAAGAGGGGTTGGAAGCGCGGTTCGCGCGGCACGTCCGCAACCACGTCGCACTGAAGGCCGGCCTCGAAGCGCTGGGTCTCACGTACACGGCCGCGCCGCACTGCCAACTGCCGCAACTGAACGCGGTGCGCATCCCCGATGGCATCGACGACCTCGCGTGCCGCAAGCGCATGCTGACGGAGTTCGGTATCGAGATCGGCGGCGGCTTGGGCGACTTCAAGGGCAAGGCGTGGCGCATCGGCATCATGGGCCACAACAGCCGCCCGGCGTGCGTGCTGCAAGTGCTAGCTGCGATGGAAGTGGTGCTGGCCGGCGCGGGCGCGAAGATCACGCTCGGGGCCGGCGTCGCCGCCGCCGAACGCGCGTACGCGGCGTAAAGAGACTCTCAAACGCGAGCGGCACGCTCATTCGTGCCGCTCGCCTCTGGCTGACGCTCAGAACCGCGCCTCGAAGCCGACCACGACGCCTTGCACCCACACGTCGGAGCGCTGGATCGCGCGGGCCGGGCGGTCCAGTGGTTGTGGCGCGCCCACCACCGCCAACTGTGCCAGCCCCATCGTGCGGTCGATCTGATCGCCGGGGCGCACCGCGTCGCTCAGGTACAGGAAGCTGTAGCCGACGTACAACCGACCGGATTCGCCGAGCCGCACGCCGAGTTTGATCGTGCCTTCCGGCAGCACCGCGAAGGTGCCGTTCGCGGAGCGCCCGAAGCTCGACGGCTGCACGAACAGTCCGGTGCCGCCGAACGATCGCGTACCCGACGGGCCGTACAGGATCGTCATGCCCTCGCTGCGCACCACTTCGTAGTTCTGTCCGAACGCGACCTTCCCCGTGAGTTCGCAGAACACGTTCCCGCGGCGCGCGTCGGCGTGGAGGCCGATTTGCCCGCCGTGGAACCGGTTGTGCGCGTCGAACTGCTCCGAACTGCGCACCAACTGCGGGTCGGTCGCGCCGAAAATGCGCGTCGTGTGAACGCCGACGCCTTCGTGAAACTGGAAGTAGCGCCAGCCGAGGATCGCGTTCAGTTTCAGGTGTTTGCCCGCGTACAGGTTCGAGAGCGCGTTCACTTCCCACCCTTGCACGCGCACCGCGGAGCTGACCGCGAGCGTCGCCGAAGGGCCGTCCGGCCGCGCGAGCACCAGCACTTCCGGCGCACCGGTCTCGGCGTTCACGAACGGCACGCCCAGTGTGCCCACCTGACCGCCGGGGCCGCCGCGCACCGCGTCCCAGAACGCGCGCGTGCCGAGGAACAGGTAGCTAATTTCGTAGCCGACCGTGTGCTTCGTGTTCAGCGCGGTGCCGAACGTGAACCGCCCGCCGGCGCTGGGTTCGCTGTCGATGGCCTGCCCGCCTAGCAGCACGTTTCCGCGCGCGCCGTTCACCGCGAGCGGCGGCAGCGGTTGGCGCGTCGGCCACCAGTACAAGAGCGAAAGGTCGTGCCACGCGGGGCCGAGCGGGCCGATGGGGCGCTCCGGGGGAAACTCCTTCACCTCCGGCTTCGGCGCGGGCGGGTCCGGGTCCGGCTTCGGGGCCGCGGGCGGTTCGGGCAGCTTCGCGGGCGCAACCGGCGCGCCCGGCTCCGGGCCAACCGGCGTGAGCGGTTGCGACACCGGCGTTCCGCCGGGCAGCGCGTCCGGTTCCGGCGGCGCGGGTTGGGCCTGCAACCCACACGCACTGAGCAGTACGGCGAAAACGGAGAGCGACGCCCGCATGCGCCTGAACCTCGCGCTTCAAGGAGGGTCGCGGTATGGCGATTCGCGCGCGCCGTGTCCAGACGAACCCGAAACGATCGCTCTGCCCGCGCTCGATCCCACGTTGGCCAACTCGCCCCAAGTTGGCCCAAGTTGGCCAGTCGAGTTGGCCACTTGGCCAACTCACTCAAAACACTAGAAATCTTAGCGTTTTCTCCACTGACACGGACCGAGTTGGCCAACCCGTTCGGGCTATACCCCGCTCACGCATTTGGGCCGCATTTGCGGGCCGTTCGGCCCGCGGTTCGAGTTCGCGCGTGCGCACGAACGCCCCCACGGCGTGGGCACCTCGCACCAGCCCGAATAGTATACTTGAGTTCAAAAGATGTCAACGGGAGAAGACCCAAAACGAATGGTACGCCCGACGAAGCCCGGTGCCGGTAGGATGGGAGAACCGTTCACCGAACACGCGAAGCGACTATGAACACCCCCGTTTGCGGCCCCCGCCAAGCCCCCGCTGCTTTCCCCGTCGCGCGGCCCCGCCGGTTACGCTACAACCCGCTCGTGCGCGAACTGGTGCGCGAAACGCACCTCTCCCCGCGCGACCTCATTCTTCCGCTGTTCGTGCGCCACGGCAAAGGCGTGCGCAACGAGATCGGCTCCATGCCGGGCAACTTCCAACTCAGCGTCGATACGCTCGTGGACGAAGTCGGCGCGGCGAAGGACATCGGCATCACGTCGTTCATCCTTTTCGGCATACCCGAAACGAAGGACGCGACCGGTTCGAGCGCCCTGCGCGACGAAGGTATCGTTCAGCAGGCGCTTCGCGCGCTCCGAGGCGCGTTCAAGAACGACGTGCTCCTGATGGCGGACGAGTGCTTCTGCGAGTACACGGACCACGGGCACTGCGGCATCTTGTGCGAAACCCGCGGCGTGCTCGACGTAGACAACGACGCGACGCTGCCGATTCTCGCGCAACAGTGCGTGAGCCACGCGCGGGCCGGCGCGGACGTGATCGCGCCGAGCGGGATGATGGACGGCATGGTGAAGGCGATTCGCGCGGGCCTCGACGACGCCGGGTTCGCGCACGTCCCGATTCTGAGCTACGCGGCGAAGTACGCGAGCGGGTTCTACGGCCCGTTCCGCGACGCGGCCGAAAGCCCGCCGTCGTTCGGCGACCGCAACACCTACCAGATGGACCCGTCGAACACCGATGAGGCATTGAAGGAAGTCGCCATCGACCTAGCCGAAGGTGCGGACATGGTGATGGTGAAGCCGGCGCTGTCTTATCTGGACATCATCCGCCGCGTGAAGGACACGTTCGGCGTGCCGGTGGCGGCGTACAACGTGAGCGGCGAGTTCGCGATGGTGAAGGCGGCGGCGGCGAAGGGCTGGATCGACGAGCGCCGCGTAACGCTGGAAATCCTCACGAGCATCCGCCGCGCCGGGGCCGACATGATCCTCACCTACCACGCCCGCGACGTGGCGAAGTGGGTGAAGTGAGGGGCGCGAACCCCATAGCTTCGCCCTGCCTCCTTCCCAACGGCAAATGTTCGCACTGGAAAGTACGATGGGGACGGAACGCGAAGAACCGGCAAAGTTGAAGTTGAGCGACTTTCTTCGTGAGTCGCTTGATTGCACTGGTATCTTTTGGGAAGCCGGCCCCTCTAGGAACGAGCCACCGGATTACTACCTGACGGTGCGTGGCGTCAAGTATGCCGTGGAGATGACCAGTACACCAACAGTTGTTGCGCCACCCCGTGGGAATCCGATTCAGATCGAAGCATATCGCGATGCGATGCGTAAACTCGCAGAAGAGGCGACGAAACGTTCGACAGAAGAAGGTAGTCTGAGAGGCTACTACGTCATCCACACCTATCGACCGATCCCTGACTTTCGCAGTCAGCGTGAGCGCCTCCTCACAAACATTCTGAGCTACGTCCGCGAAACGACTGACCCGAACAGTGCGAAGCGAAAAGCTATCGAACGCCGTGGTCTTGGAGCCACAACCGTCGAGAAGATCAAACCAGAACCGTGCCTCATTGAACACACGCACTCAATGTCGGCGAGAGAACCGACAATCGCAACTACCACCTGCGAACTCCTTCGGACAGTGCTCAAATCAAAGACCAAGAAGTTGAACAGCGGATCTGTTACTGAACCTCGGATCCTCGTCGTCGCCAACACTTACCCGTTTGCGGAGGTTCCGCATTACGAGGCAACGCGCGAACTCCTCGAGTTGTCAAGTTTTGCGGAAGTGTTTGTGCTACTTGGGACGCACACTGTGCGCCTCACGGCGGCTGGACCGCTCAGTATTCGCACTACCCCTCAAGCGCACAACGCGACAGCGGGATCAGAATGAGCAACGGTATCGTTGAAATCGACGGGTCGGAGGGCGAAGGCGGGGGGCAGATTCTGCGCTCGGCGCTCGCGCTGTCCATTCTCACGCAGCGGCCGTTTAAGCTCGTGAACATTCGCGCGAACCGCAGCAAGCCGGGGTTGCAGCCGCAGCACCTTGCTTGCGTTCGGGCCGCGGGCGCGATCAGCAGCGCCACGTACAAAGGTGCCGCGAACGGGTCGGCCGTGCTGTACTTCGAGCCGGGCGCGGTGAAAGCCGGCAAGTACACGTTTTCGATCGGCACCGCGGGCGCGACGGCGCTCGTGCTGCACACCGTTTACCTGCCGCTCGCGCTGCGCGGCGACAAGCCGAGCGAAATCGTCATCACCGGCGGCACCCACACCACGCACGCCCCGTGTTACCACTTCCTCGAAACAACGTGGTGCGCGCACCTCGCAAAGATGGGCATTCACGTAGACGTGGAGATGGTGCGGCCGGGCTTCTACCCGCGCGGCGGGGGCGAGATGCGCGCCGTCGTGCATCCGTGTTCTCGCGTGAACGGCGTGAAGCACTTGGAGTGCCCGCAGCTGACCACCGCCGGCGGATTCAGTGCCTATGCGGGACTGCCGGAATCGGTGGGGCGCAAACAAGCGCGGCGGCTGAGCGTGCGTTTGAAATCCGAAAGCGTCGAGTCGCACATTCCGGTCGAAGAGTGGGAGGCCGCGAATCCGGGAAGTGTCGCGGCGGTCATCTTCCGCCAAGTGTCGGTTCCGCCGTTCTTCTTCGGCCTCGGCGAACGCGGGAAGCCGTCGGAGATGGTCGCCGACGACGCGGCCGACGAAGCCATCGCGTTCCGCGACGCCCGCGCCCCGGTCGATCCGCACTCGGCCGATCAGTTGCTGCTCCCGCTCGCCTTCAGCGACGACGCGAGCGCGTATCGCACTTCGGAAGTGACGCGCCACCTCACAACGAACATCGAAACCGTGCGCCGGTTCTGCGACCGTGTCATCGAAGTTGAGAACACCGAAGGCAAAACAGGCGTTGTGCGGGTCGCGGCGCGGGTATAATGCGCCACCCGGAGCGTACACAAAGGACACGATGCCCGACGCGCGCGACGAACTTACGATGCAGATCGCGCAGGTCGTTCCCTGCACGGAGGCCGAAGGCCCCGGGAAGCGGTTCGCGCTGTGGTTTCAGGGCTGCCCGCTCCGCTGCCCCGGGTGCTGCAATCCTGAGTTTCTGCCGTTCAAGGGCGGCGAAACCAAAACGCTGCTCGAAATGGTCGAGTGGATCGCGCGAGCGAAAGCGGAGAGCGGCATCGAAGGCATCACGCTGCTCGGGGGCGAGCCGTTCGCGCACGCGGTGCCAGCGGCGGCGCTGGCGAAGGCCGCGCGCGAACTCGGCCTCACCGTGATGGCCTTCAGCGGGTTCCTACTCGAAGACCTGCGCGCCCGACCGGAACCGGAAGTGCGCGAGTTGATCGACCACACCGACATTCTCGTGGACGGGCCGTACCTGCGCGACGAACCGGACACCGAGCGCCGGTGGATCGGGTCGCGCAACCAGCGCATCCACTTCCTCACGCCGCGGTACTCGCAAGACGAGCAGTGGCGGAAGAAGAACACGCTCGAGATCCGAGTTTCCGGGCGCGAAATTGTCGTGAATGGCTTTCCGGCCGCGGATGCTGTAGGCTTGTGGAAGGGCTGGCGGCGCAAAAAGCCGCTGCCCGTGGCGAACGCGAAGCCGACGACGAACGAGGCCGAAGCGAAATGACGCGCACCGCCGCACCCTCGACGCAGCCACCGGAGCCGGAAGGTCCGCGACAGGTGTCGAAGTTCGAGTTCGCCCTGCTCCGCGTGCTGCGGTTCTTGGTCGGGCACTTCCCGGCCGATCAGGGCTTGCAACTCGTACGCCAAGCCGCGACGCGCCCGGAGTGCCTCAGCCCGGGCGCGGTCGATCTGGTGAAAGACACACTCGCCAAAGCGAGCGTCCTCTTTCTGGCGAAGGCGGGCGGGTGGCGGAACGACAAGTACCTGCGCGACAACCAACCGCTGCCGGGCCGCGTGTGGGACCGCATCCCGCTGGACGAATGCACGCTGGAGTTCTCGCGGCCGGTGCTGGACTTTCTGTTGTGGCTGACCGCGGAGAAGGTGCAGGAAACGAAACTCGCGTGGGACGCGGCCCCGAAAGCGCTCACGCCCGCGGACGAACTGTTCTTCGCGCTTGCGTTCGACCAAACCCGCGCCGACCCGGACGTGACCGCGGTGCTGCGCCGCAAGGACGCCTTCGCGCGGAACCCGCTCTGCTGGCTGCTCGCCCCGGGCGACTTGGTGGACCCGGACGCGGCGAAAGTGACCGTGCCGAGTTTTGAAACGCACTGCACCGGGCAGCGCGCGGTGATCCTCGAGTGCCTCCAAACGTTCCTCACAACCCGCTGGATTCGGAGCGAGCGCGCAAAGGGGCAGATCGGCGACTGGAAGAAGATGCGGCAACTCGGGAACGCCGAGTTCGCGGCCCTGCAAGCGTTCCTGAAAGCGTGCGAAGCCGCCCGGCGCACGGACCTCGCGCGGTTCGTGCTGCGAACCAACGCGGCGATTTTGCAGTCCGATATGACGCCGATCTTCTGGACCGGCGGTTTGCAAGGCAGTGGTCCGCCGCGCCTCGCGGATCGCCTCGATACGCAGCGCTCGGCTTTGGCGGTCCCGCGACAGATGGAGATTCTCGAAGCGTGGAACGACCGCGCCCGGATGGTCGGCTACTTCGACGAAGATTACCAATCGAGCCAACTGTGGAAACTCGATTGGGAAGCCGCAAACGGCGAGCGCGTGAGCGAACGCGCGCGGGCGGCGCTGGAGATGCTCGAACCGCTCCGCGGCCCCGCGACGCCCACCGGAAACGCGGGCGGCGCGAACGCGAGCGCCGCCGACAGTTCGAGTTGAGTACCGCGACGTGCGGACGGATGGCGTTGTTTCGCCCACTAACAACTAACAACTAACAGCTAACAACAACTCCCACGGAGAAGCCATGAGTCGCGCGTACCGCATCACCGTGAAAGAGTCCGAAACGCGGCACCTCAAGGCCGGCGACGAGATCTGCACGGACATCGAAATCCTCGAAATCCTGCCGCCCGAAGACATGGCGACGCTGCTCCGCGAGGAGCTCAAGAAGCGCGGCTTCGACGAGCAAGACGACGGCACCCTCGTGCGCAAGGACGGCGAAATCACGGTGAAAGTGGACCCCTGCACCGGCGAAGTGAGCGTCAAGGCCGAGACCGAAGCGACCGTGAACCAAGAGGCGAAGCGCGAGGCCAGCGGCTACAACGACGTCGGCCCGAACGAGAAGGCGCTCCGCGAGCGCACCAAAGAGCAACTGAAGCAGGACCTCGACAAGAAGTTCGACAACGAGCAGAGCAAGCTCCAGAACAAGGCCACCGAAGCGCTGGAGAAGCACCTGCAAGAGCTGCAACCGGAAATCTCCGAAGTCGTGAACCAAGTGACCCGCGACGCGCTCAAGCAAAAGGCGCAACAGATGGGCACCATAAAGGAGATCAGCGAGGACGCCGAAAGCGGCTCGCTCACGATCAAGGTTGAGGTTTGATGTTTGCACCCCGAAGGGGTGAGAGAACTTAGCCCGGTGCAACGCACCGGGTTCCGCGAACACACGCGGGCAGGCCAACGGCCTGACACACGACCGCGGCCCGTGTCGCACCCCTTCGGGGTGCCGCGATCTGGACCGCAATCCCGGTGCGTTGCACCGGGCTATATTGTCTCACCCCTTCGGGGTGAAGAGGCGATCCCCCGGCCCACGCCCCGCGCGAAAGCAAATGTCAACGAAGATCACCGAAGCGGACCTGCCGAAGTCGCTCACGCCCGTGGAGGCGGTGGAAGCGGCGTACAGTCAGGAAATGGCCGAGGTCGCCAGCAAGCTCATTCGCGGGCTGCCGACGCTCATCGAGTGCGACAAGGAACTCGCACCGTACCTGTTCATGAACGTGCGCGACCGGCTGCGCCAGCAAAAACTCCAGTGCATCTACCTTGACGGCCGGCAGCGCGACCCGCAACAGGGCGCGGTGCCGATGGGCCTCATCGGCACCATGATCGCGCAACTGCGCGACGCGGTGCGCGGCGCGACCGAGCGCCGCGTCGTCGTGCTCCCACACTTGGACCTGCTCACCACCAGTCAGGGCGGCCTCACGGGCGAAGCGCGCGAAGTGATTCCCCTGCTCTACGAGAACCCGGAACTCGTGTGGCTCGGATTCAAGGACCCGTCGTTCCCGCTGCCGAAGGTGATCGAGAACCTGTTCCCGCACTGGCTCAGCATTCTGGGCACGTCGCGGAACCGGTTGCACCACCTCATCACGCAGAAGGAGAGCCGCAAGTTCGGCAAAGACTTCTCGCCGTGGCAGCTCTACAAGCACGTGTCCGGCGTGAACGCGGTGCGCCTGCGCAGGCTGCTCAGCACGCTCGAAGGCGAGGACTACCCCGCGGACCCGAAGCGCGCTTACGCCCAACTGCGGCAAGCCACGCTCAGCGGGCAGATGGAGATTCCGTCCGTCGATCTGGACAAAGACATCGGCGGCTACGCGAAGGTGAAGGCGAAGCTGAAGGCCGAAATCCTCGACTCGCTCCAGAAGCGCGACAAGGCGATGGACAACAAGTCCATCGACAAGGAGGAGGTCGCGCGCCTCGAAGAGCTGATCCCGCGCGGGATGATCTTCTGGGGCCCTCCCGGCACCGGCAAAACGTACTTCGCGAAGGCCATCGCCGCGAGCATCGGCGCGGCCATCACCATCGTGAGCGGCCCGGAGTTGAAGAGTAAGTGGGTCGGCGAGAGCGAAGAAAACCTGCGGCAAATCTTCCACAAGGCGCGGCAGAGCGCGCCGTCGATCATCGTGTTCGACGAACTGGACTCGTTCGCTACCGCGCGTGGTACCTATACCGGGAGCGGCGTCGAACACTCCATGGTGAACCAACTGCTCACCGAAATGGACGGGTTCCACAAAGACGAACTCGTGTTCGTCGTGGGTACAACGAACTTCGTGGAGTCGCTCGACCCGGCGCTCTTGCGGCCCGGGCGGTTCGAGTTCCACATCCACATCCCGTACCCGGACGACGAAGACCGCAAAGCGATCTTCCAGATTTACGACAAGAAGATGCGGCTCCAGTTCACCGAGGAGGCGCTCGAGTACGCGGTGAACCGCACCGGCAACCGGTACATGACGCCGACCGGCACCGCGTTCAGCGGCGACCACTTGAACGCGCTGTGCCGCGCCGTGGCCCGGTTGCGGATGCGCGAGAGCATTACCGACGAAACGACGCCGAAGTTGATCGAGCGCGCGATCACGGAGTTCGACGAGAAGAAGGAAGTTCACGAGAAGGACGTGCCCATCGTCGCGGTCCACGAGGCCGGGCACTTCCTCGTGTCCATCTTCTGCCCGAACCACCCGCCGCCCGAAAAGGTGACGATCCAGAGCGACATGCCGTGGGCCCCGTTCTTCACGCAGTTCAAGCAGGAGAAGAACCGCATCGGCATGAGCCGGAGCGAGATGCTGGACGTGCTGGCGGTGCTGTACGGCGGGATCGAGGCCGAGCGCCTCGTGGTCGGCGACGTTTCGACCGGCGCGAGCGGGATGGGCAGCCCCGGGTCCGACCTGTCGCGCGCCTCGGACCTCGCGGAGATGATCGTCGAGGTGTGCGGCATGTCGAACCTCGCCGCCCCGCTCCGCTCGTTCCGCAACGAGAAGGGCGAGCGCGAGGTGCTTTCGGGGAGCATGGCCGAAGCGATCGACCGACAGGTGAACACGGTGATCGTGGAGGCGCAGGCCCGCGCCGCGGCGATCCTCACGAAGCACAAAGCGGACCTCATCAAGATTCGCGACGAACTCGTGGCGAACAAGACGATCGAGGGCGAGCGCACGAAGGAGATCATCGACGAGCTGCGCGCGAAGTACCCGAAGGACGTGGGCGCGCCCGGCCCGGAGGTGAAACTCGCGGCCGGCGCGGGCACCACGACGGCCGCTTCGGATGACAAGGCGAAGCCCAAGAAGAAAGACGAGTGAGGTCGCCCCGTGCGAGTCGAAGCCCACTACGGTAGCGACACGGGGATGTACCTCGTGGACGTGTTCCTCGAAACCGAACAGGAGCGCGCGCTGACCGGCCGGGCGCTCTGGGACGCGGTGCGGACGGAACTCGACAAACACAACGTCGCACTCGCGGACGTCGTGGACTGCTTCCTCAAGGTTCCCGACGGTGCCGGCGGGTGGAAGAGTGCCGGCCTGCTCCTGTGGTGACGCGGGCGAACGAACAACCGGAGAGATCATGGCCGAAATGCTCATCATGCTGCGCCGCGACCCGAACACCGGGAAGCAGAACATCATCATCAAACTCGACTCGGACCCGGACGCGCTGCCGATCGAGCACGAGCAGATGCACAAGGCGCTCGTGGAAAAGCTCATCGGTAAGGGCGTGAAGCCCGAAGACATGGGCGAAATCATCATCGAGCGCGAGAGCGAGCAGCAACCGGCCGGGCCGATCAGCCAGCCGAACGAGTCTCAAAAGCAGAAGCAGTCCAACAAGGGTTGAGTTCTGGCCGGCCCGCTCACTGCGGGCCACTTTCTTGTCCCACTGCCCACACCGCACACGCCAATGATCCTGCTGTTCCCCGACCTCGACACGCTCCGCCTCGCCCTCACCAGCGGCACGGTGCCCGCGGAGGTCGCGCTCGCGCCGGCCGCGGTTTCGTTCGACGACGCGGGCAAGGTGTACGTCGAATCCGAAGCGACCGTTTCCAAAACGGTGGCGAAGGCGCTCGACCGCCTCGGCGTGAAAGGCTCGAAGCGCCACGGGTCCGACGAGCCGCAAGACGTGACCTGCTGGCCGCAGATTCTGCCGGTGGTGCGCGACGCCGCGCCGCCGCAACTCGCCGGCCAAGCCCCGGTACTGTTCGAGTTGGAACAAGCGGACGATCTGCCGGCGCTCGTGACGGAAATGCTCCGCCTCGGCAACGACCGGCAGGGCTTCCGCTGGTTCGCCGCGCCGGGCGAGGGCGATTCCAAGCGCGTGCTGCTGCGCGTCATCGGCCCGCCGTACTACACGCTGCTGCGCGCGATCGACCGCGCCGCGGGCGTAACGGGCGTGCGCGCCTACACCGAAGCCGCGCCGCGCGTGTGGGTGGAGGTGGGGCACACGCTCCCGCTGGCGAAGCAACTGCGCGTGGACGACGGCCAACTCGTGCTCGTGCGCGCGCCGCGCGAGTGGCTGTACTTGGACGACGCCCCGTTCCAAGACGTCTACGACATGATGAACCTCAAGCTCCCGGCCGCGCCGGTGGGCTGGACCGAGGCCAAAGCGCCCAAGAAGATGCAGGTGCCGCTGAAGCTCTCCGGCGGCACCACCACCGACGCCGCGGAACT
Organism: Gemmata sp.; assembly: GCA_022843445.1. GTDB lineage: Bacteria > Planctomycetota > Planctomycetia > Gemmatales > Gemmataceae > Gemmata. Next base: position 3,174 of record JALHNS010000135.1, on the reverse strand, counting down.
GTGGGTGCTGCGCGACAACGCCATCGAGCAACTCGACACGTTCGTGCGCGACTCGGACGAGCGACTGCTTCAGCGCCTCATGTTCGCCGTGGCGACCGACGCGAAGGGCGCGCGAACGGTCGTACTCCGCGTGCGGCCGTCGAAGCTAACGCCGCCGCCGCTGCCGCTCGACAACGCGCTCGCGTTCAAGCCGTACTGGAAGCTGCCGAACCTGTTCCTGCCGGTCGGCAAGCGGTTGCACCCGACGCTCCGCCGCGACGCGGTGCGTAAGCTGCTCGCCGACGACCCGGACCAAGTCGTGTGGCTCTACCCGGGTGAGAACGGCGCGTTCACCCCGGAGTTCGTGCCGGACGCCGCGTTCCGGTCGCTGGAAGACTGGGTGGATTACATCATCGAGGCCGAACAGAAGCCGCTGGCCGCGTGGATCGAGGCGACGCGCTTCGACTTCGACCACTACGTGTGCAAAGACGCCGGCGGGCCGAAGGTGAAGCCCGATAAGGGCGACAAAGAACCGAAGGACAAGGACGACGTGCGCGCCCCGAAAGGTGTCGGCCCGACGGCAAAGGGGCCGGCGAAGGGCAAACCGACCGCGAAGCCCGCCGGCCAAGCCGACTTCCTGCCGCCGGTGGAAGAGCAGAAGAAGCCGAACGAGTGGGTGCTGAAGGCGAAGGAACTGGAGGCGCAGTTCCTCGCGTTCGACGGCCCGCTCGACGCGCCGGAGCGCACCGCGCTGTGGCCGGAACTCGCGACCGCGTACGCCGGGGCGAAGTCCGCGATGGACGCCGCGGTGTGCTGGCTCGACGCGCTCTGGGATTCCGACCCGATGCCCGCGGAGTGGCTCGGCGCGTGGGTGCGCGGCGAACTGCCGAGCGCCGGCAGCACGATCACCGCGCCCGAGTTCGACAAACTGCTGAACCATCCCGGCGGCGGGCTGAACGAGAGCCGCGCGCTGGTCGCGTCGTTCCTGTGGCTCGCGGCGCAGAACCCGGTGCCGAGTTGGCTCGCGGCGCGGCTGCCGGCGATTCAAGCCTACCTCGAATCGCACGAGAACACGCTGCCGGTGCGCGCGGTGTGGCTCGCGGGCTACCGGCTCGCGCAACTCAGCGGCGCGGACGTACTGGGCCTCGCGCGCGTCCGCGACCGCTTGCTCGCGCGCCTCCTCACGCAAGGCCTCACGGCCGAGCGCGACCTGCCGGGGTTCCTCCGCTACAGCGGCATGAAAGACTCGGAGCGCATGCGCACCGTGCGCGACAAGGCCACCGAACTGCATCTCGCGGTGCGCAAGTGGCTCGACGACTCCGCACAGCAGCAGAAGAAGGACGACCTGAAGGCGAACCATTCGTTCGTCGACATGATGTTCGCGTTCGCGCTGGCGAAACTCGGCGAAGAAACCAATGCGAAGAAGTTGATCGACGACTCGCGCAAGGCGATGGACGGACCGATCCCGGCGGGTGGCAACCCGCAGGCGGACCAAGCCGTGATCGCGGCCATCGTGCGCGGGTTCCTGTTCAAAGCGTTCCGGTCGCGCGTCGATCAGTCGCTCGCGGGCAAACCGCACGCCGGGCAGATGGCGAACGAGGTGCGCGACGCCCTTGAGGATATCGCCAAGCGCAGCGGCTCCGGGCCGGTGAACAACCCGTACAACCTCGCGAAGTACAGCATCGACCGGATGCGCAAGGAGTCGTGGATCCTCGAACCGCAGGAGAAGCCGGACCCGTACGCGGACTGGACCAAGCACAGCGACGCGATGCGCAAGGAACTCGCGGACCTGCACACGGTGCGCGACCCGAACAAGCTCGCGGAGCGCGTGCGCAAGCTGTACCGCGACGGGGTGAGCGGCAAGCCGCTGAAGGAAGTGCAGTTCTATGCGCTGCACGAGGGGCTGCCGCTCGCCGGCCGCGTGAACGAGTCGTTCACATTGGAACTACTGGCGCTGGTGCCGACCGCGCTGGCCGCGGGCACCGGGGCCGCGACCGAATCGTCGGATTTCCCCGAAAAGCAGGGCGAACTGCTGCAGCGGTCGCTCCAGCTCGCGGGCCACTTCAACCGCGACGACATCGTCAAGAAGCTCGTGGACGACTTCGTCACGCTCGTTCACGGTAAGACCGAAGAGGCCCGCTTCAAGCTCATTAATGTGGTCGCCGGGCAGTGCCTGCGGAGCCTCAAGAGGCTCGGCCTCACGACCCAAATGGACGGGCTGCTCACGAAACTGCACAGCGAAGTGCTGCGCGGCGCGACCACGGCCGAACTGCGCAAGAAGCACGCCGCGAAGCCGGACCTGTGGGGCGCGATCCTGCAAACGCTCCTGAACCTCGCGGCCGGGTGGCTGCACTTCGGCATGACCGAGCGCGCGAACCCGATTCTGGACGAGGCCCGCAACGAACTGCTCGGCACCGGTGGCGGCAACTTGCAGTCGCAGCACTACACACAGCTCGCGCGGGCGTACGTCTCGGCGCTGGGCCAAGCGCCGAGCGACCACGGCCTCGCGCGGATGATCGAGCTGTTCCGCAAGATGGACCCGAAGAAGATCACGAACACGTTCACGACCGCGCAGTTCTACTCGCGGCTGCACCTGAACTTGGTGGAAGACGTGATTCGCGCGCTCGTGAGCGACGACTCCGCACTGAGCGCGACCGGGCGCAAGTGGCTGGACGACGACGAGTTCTTGGTGCGCCGCCGCATCCACGCCGACATGAAGCGCAACTTGGCGACGAACAACTTGTAAGCCGCGTCGGGATAGCAGGCACGCTCCGCGTGCCGCGTGTACGGGCCGATTCAGTTCCGCGGCGCGCACCGTTCAGCGTTCCGAACTCGGAACCGTGCGCGGCCCGAACACGCGGCACGCGGAGCGTACCTCCTACCCCGTAGAATCTGCACCCATTTCGTGCTTCGGCGCACGCCCGGCACTACACTTGGCGCATGCCGGTGCTCTTCTTCCCCACGCCCGACGCGCTGCGGCTCGCGCTCACCAGCGGCCTCGTGCCGCCGGAGGTCGCGCGCGCGCCGGCGCTGGCGGGCACCGACCCCGCGGGCCGCGCGTGGATCGAACCGCCCGAACCGCTCGTGCGGGAAGTGGTTGCGGCGCTGGCGCGGTTTGGCGTGCAGGTTCAGGGCGCGCCCGGCGTTCCCACGCGCGCGGTCGGGTGCTGGGCCGAGCTGTTCCCGCTGCGCGCG
>JALHNS010000134.1 GCA_022843445.1 Gemmata sp. | reverse complement strand
GGCCTCCGCGGTTCGAGGTTCAGTTGTACAGGGTGCCGGTGTTCATCACCGGTTGCGGGCTGCTGTGCGAGCACAGCACCACCAACAGGTTACTCACCATCGCGGCCTTGCGCTCCGGGTCCAGTTCCACGAGTTGCTTCTCGCTCAGCATCTGGAGCGCGTGTTCCACCATGCCCACCGCGCCCTCCACGATCTTCGCCCGGGCCGCGATCACCGCCCCGGCCTGCTGCCGCTGGAGCATCGCCGCCGCGATTTCCGGCGCGTACGCGAGATAGCTGATGCGGGCCTCTTGCACGTCCACGCCGGCTTGCCGGATGCGGTCCTGAATGTCGGCCTTCAGTTGCGCCGCCACTTCCTCGATGTGCCCGCGGAGCGAGTGCGTGTCGGTGTCCGGGGCGTCGTAGCTGTACCGCGTGGCGAGGTTCCGCAGCGCCGCCTCCGCTTGCAGTTGCACGAACGCCTCGTACTCGTCCACCCGAAACACCGCGTCGGACGGGTTCGTCACCGTCCACACCACCACCGCGGCAATCTCGATGGGCGTGCCGTCCTTGTCGTTCACCTTGATCGGCTGCCGGTGCGAACTCGCGGGCACCAGCACGTTGCCGGCCGCGTCCTTCTTCTCGTCGGTCTTGCTCATGCCGGTCTCGAACGTGCGCACCCGCAGGCTCACGCGGGTGCGCCAGTAGAACGGGTTGCCGTAGAAGAACCCGGTGCGCCGCACGGTGCCCACGTACTTCCCGAACAGTTGCACCACGCGCGCCTGATTCGGCCCGTTCACCACGAACCCGAACAGCCCGACGGACCACAGCACGAACCCCGGCAGGATGACGAGCAGGTAGTTCGAGTTGTGCGCCTTGCTCGCGTACACGCTCAGCCCGATTAGCCCGACCAGCGCCGCCAGCAGCACGAGCAGCGCGCCCCAGCCGGACCACAGTTTCAGTTCGCGGTCTTCCACAGTTCGGCCCTCCGATATTTTTTTGATATCATATTGGAATCGTCCGTCCTGTCAAGTGGTTCGCGGGTTCGAGGGGCGCATTGCGCGAAATGTGGCGCAATTCGGGGCGCGGCTCTAATGCACTTTGTGAATCTGACCGAAGTTCGTGCGGAGCGGAAAGTATGAGTGCGGACCTCCGCGCGATTCGTGCGGAGGTGGGGTGTGCGTCTCGGCCGCACACACTGAGAACCGGGGCACGGCGTACAATGCGGGCATGAGCAACACGATTCGCGTGCTGCCGTTCGCCGGTGCGGACGGCCCGACCAACATGAGCGCCGACGAGGCGCTACTCGAATCGGCCGCGGCCGGTGGCGGGGCGTCACTGCGCTACTACACGTGGAGCGAGCCGACGCTCTCGCTCGGCTACTTCCAACCGGCTGCGGACCGGTTGAACGACCCGAAGCTCGCACGGCTCGCGTGGGTGCGCAGGAGTACCGGCGGCGCGGCGATCGTTCACCACCGCGAACTGACGTACGCGCTCGCGGTGCCGCCGGGGAAGGAGTGGGCGTCTGCGGAGCACTGGATCTGCCGGTTCCACCACCTCGTGCGGCGCGTGCTGGCGGCGCACGGGGTCGAGGCGCGCGCGGTGATTTGCGGGGAAGAGCAGAAGCTCGGCCCGGTGGTGTGCTTCATGCACCAGACGCCGGGCGACCTGCTCATCGGCGGGTCGAAGGTGGCGGGCAGCGCGCAGCGGAAGCAGAAGGGCGCGCTGTTGCAACACGGCAGCATTCTGCTGCACCGGAGTGAGTTCGCGCCGCACTTGCCGGGCATCTGCGACGCACCGGGCGCGCCGGAACTTGAGCCGGAAGCGCTGGCGCGCGAGCTAACGGAAGCGTTCGCGCTGGACACGGGTTGGAAGTGCGCACCGGGCGAGTGGACCGACGTGGAGCGGGCGCGAACCGAGACGATTCGCGCCGATAAGTACGCACACCCCGCGTGGAACGAGAAGCGGTAGCGGCCCTACTTGTCTTCCTTCGAGCGGCGCAGGTACTTGCCGTCTTCGGTTTGGACGACGACCATTTCGCCCTCGACGATGAACGAGGGCACTTGGATCTCGAGACCGGTTTCGAGCACCGCGCGCTTGGTCTGGGCGGCCGCGGTAGCACCCTTGATGGTGGGTTCGGTTTCCGTCACCTTCAGCGTGACCGTTTGCGGCAGCTCCATCGAGAGCGCCTTGCCGTCGTAGAAGGTGATCTTCACCGGGTCGTTCTCGCGCAGGTACGGCATCATGTGGCCGACCATCGTGCCGGACAGCGTGACCGGTTCGTAGGTCTCCGCGTCGACGAACACGAAGTCGTCGCCGTCCTTGTAGGAGTAGGTGTAGTCCTTGGTGTCGAGGTACACCACGTCCACCTTGTCGTCCGGGTGGACGCGCTCGTCGGTGATCGAGCCGGTGGTCATGTTCTTGAGCTTGAGGTACAGGATCGCGCGCCAGTTGCCGGGCGTGTTCAGGTCGCGGTCGAGGCAGTAGAAGAGGGTGCCGTTCATGTTCAGCACCATGCCGCGCCGGATGTCGATCATCTTCGTAGACGCCACTGGAAGCCCTCAGTTGGGGGACGCCGCGTCCTGCGGCCCGGTCCCGGGTGTGTGAACCGCTCAACTGACAATGTAGCAGAGCGGGCAGAACCGGGCAGTGGGTTTCGCCTCACCTCCGGGAGCGCCCGCGGCACCGGCGCGAAGCGCGCGGCGCACCGGGCGGGGCGCGAACTCGAGTTCGTGCCCCGCCCGGTGCGCTCGGGAAGGTCGGCGCGGTTGGGGCGGAAGGTGCGGCGCAAGAGCGCCGCGAGGCTCAGCGGCGGGCCGCGGGGGTCACTTCATCTGCTTGGCGTGCCACTCGCGCCACGCGGTCAGCGCGAGCGCCTTTTGGCCGGCGCTCGCGCCCGCGGGCGGGCCGTGGTCTTGGGCCGTCAGGCTCTTGAGCGCGGCCTTCGCGGCGCGCGTCACGTCGTCGCTGGGGTCGATGATCAACTCGATCAGGTCGGGCACGTGCGCCTTGTCGTCCTTCATGCCGCACGCGAGCGCCGCGGCCCGGCGCAGTTCGGGTTCGTCGGCCTTCAGCATGCCGCGGAGCGTGTCCGGGGTCATGCGGCACAGGCGCTCGGCAAGCGCCTCGCGGGCCTCGCCCTTCTGCGCGCCCACGGCGTGCGTCGCGGCCAGCACCATCGCGCGGGTGTTGCTCGCGCCCTTCGCGTCGCGGGCCTCTTGCAGCAGGGTGGCCCAGTCGGTCTTGCTCGCCTTGAGCATCTTCACCGCGAGCGTGACGCCCGGGTCGTTGGTCGGGTTCGGCAGTTCGACCACCGGAATGACGGGCGCGGGGGGCGCGGGAAGCGTCGGGCGGTTGGGGAGCAGGTCGACGGGGTTCGGCCCGGTGCCGGCGCGCAGTTCGGTGCTGGTGGGGTCGCGCTGCACCTTGCTGGACAGGTCGCGGGCGAGGTTCGAGCGGCACAGGAACAGCACGGCGAACGCGGTGTTCACGTCCTCGTTGTAGCCCCCGACGCCCCACGAGCCGTCGTTGCCCTGCGACCGAACGAGCACGGTGGACCCGATGTCGAACCAGTCCACGCCGCCGATCTTGTCCGCGCCGTACACGACGCCGACGCGCTCGAGCGACCAGAGGAAGTACAGGTCGCCGCGCCCGTGCCCGTTGTTGTTGTGGGCGAGCAGCCCGTTGCCGCGCACCATTTCGGCGAGCGTCAGGCCGAGGCCGGCGAACGCGAGTTGCACGCACCGGTCGCGGGCGTCGGCCGGGCGCGCGTCCTTTTTGGGCGGCGGCGCGGTGCCGGCCGGCGGGCTGTAGAACGGGTCGGTCGGCTTGCCGTCGGCTTTGCCGTCCTTCTTGGGCGGCGCGGGTTCGGGCTTGTTTTCGCCCTTGAGCCGCTCCTCGCGCCGCGCGACCGCGGTCGCCATCGAGATGAGGCCGGCGCAGTACATGGAGGGCGAACTGGCGAGGCCGCCGGGCACGGGCATGCCGGGCCCGGCACCGGAGTACGGCCAGTTGCCGGTGCGCGCGTCTTGGGTGCCGAGGAACCGGCGCTCGATCAGGTCCAGCGCCGGCTCGACGCGCACGCCGTGCTTGCGCGCCATCCACACGGCGAGCACCGCGAACTGCGTGTTCGAGTTGTCGTCGCCGACGAACCCGCCCGGGGCCGCGCCCCCGGCGCCGCGCGCCGCGACCAGCGCTTGCGCGTACTTCTCCACTTCCGGGTGCAGTTTGCCCGCGGGCACGTCCGCGAGTTTCATCTCCGCGAGCCGCTTCGCGTCGGCGGGCGGCACTTCGGCGCAGCACTGGTAGGTCCAGCCGCCGGTTGGCGTCTGGCCCACGAGGAGCCGCACCGCCAGCGCCTGAATGAGCGGCACGTCGTTCTTGTCGCCGAACCGGTCGAGGTACATCAGGCACAGCGCGACTTGGTAAGTGGCGCTCTGCGTGTACGCGGCCGCGCGCACTTGCGCGGTGACGTTCTTCACGGCCGGGTCGTCGATCGGCGCGCCGGCTTCGAGCAGCGCCAGCCCCGCGAGGCAGGTGGGGCCGATGCCGTAGTTCGCGACCGGTCCCGGCGGCGGGGCGTTGGCGCGCCCGTACTTCGCGCGGAAGTAGTCCGCTCCGCCTTTGATCGCGCGGTCGATGTCTTTTTGGGGCGCGGCCGGGGCCGTTACCGGCGCGCTCAGCGCGACCAGCAGCGCGCCCAACGCGGCACGGGTGAAAGCGGAACGCACGGCGAACCTCCCGACGGGAGCGCGAGTACCGAAGTGCCAGTTAGTGTATCACGCGCCCGCGACCGAAGCGAGCGCAACGCGGAATGTGTTACTTCGCGCTCAGTTCGACCGGCACGCGGTGGTTAATCATGTAGGTGCGGCGGTCGGTGTCGCGCGCGTCCGGTTGCGTGCGGCCCGCGTCGTCGGTGGCGCGCGCCAGCAGCTTCAGCGGCCCGGCCGCGGGCTTGAACGTCGCCTCCCACTTCACGTACTCGAACGGCTTCGGCTTCTCGTACACCTGCACCACGCTCCACACCTCGCCACCGCTCGAACTGAACTCCACTTTCGCCACGCCGCGTTCGCCGGCCCACGCGAACCCGCGCACCTTCACCTCTTGGCCGGCTGGCACGGTGGTGCCCGCGAGCGGCGAGACGATCACCGCCTTCGGTTCGATCGCGGTGACGGGTACGAGCCGCGGCGGCGCGCCCTTCGGGCGCTCCCACCGCGAGTAATCGAAGGTTTGCCAGAAGCCCGCGTGCTCGCGGTCCAGCACCACGATTTGCGAAAGCCACTTCACGGCCGCCATGCCGTACCACCCGCCCACGATTGCCCGCAGCGGCGCGCCGTGCGCTGGTGTGAGCGGTTCGCCGTTCATCTCCCACACGAGCAGCGTTTCGTCGGCTTTGGCTTTGGCGAACGGGATGCCGCGGTCGAAGGGGATCGCGCCCGGCGTCGCGGGGTCGGCGATGGTGCCCTTGTCGGCTCCCACGAGCACCACGTCGCCCGCCCCGCGCTTCACGCCGGCGCGTTCGAGTACCGCGCCGAGCGGCACCCCGGTCCACTTCGCGCTGCCCACGCCCCCGTGCCCCCACTGCAACCCGCGAGCCTGCGGCACGAGGAACACGCGCCCGTTCCCGGCGCACTCCAGCACGATCTCGCGACTCACGTCGCCCATCTTCTTCAGATCGGCGAGCGACAACTCCAGCGGCTTCTCGACGTGCCCGCTCACGGTGAGCTTGAACGCCTTCGCGTCCACTTCCGGCACCGCGAAGTGGCTCCGCACGAAGAACTTCTCCGTGCCGCCGGTGAACAACTCCGAAAGCGGCGTTTCGAGGTTCCGCGGCTCCTGCATGCGCACGATGAGCGGTTCGTCGCCGCGCGCACCGGTGGCGGAGAGGCCCGCGAGCGCCGCGAGCGGAGCGGTCCGAATCAGGTCGCGCCGGGAGAGCATTACGAACACCTCAGAGAAGAACGAACGATCCGCAGATTTCGCAGACGGACGCAGATTTTGAAGTCAGAACAGAGAAGAGTTTTGGACGGGACAACAGGATGAAGAGGGTACAGAATGGAACTCTGATCTCTGTATCGTGTTGATCCGGTTATCCTGTCGAAAACTCTTCTCTCTTGGTGTTCAAATCTGCGTCCATCTGCGAAATCTGCGGATACCCCTCTTCACACCTTACCAGCCGAGACCCTTCGTGGTCGTCTTCACGCGCACGAGTTTGTCGTTCGCGCAGATGTAGAGCACGGTGCCGTCGTCGCCCCAACCGCAGTTCGCGTTCTTGTCGCCGATCACGATCTTGCCGAGGTAGGTGTGATCGGGGCCGAACACGAACACGCCGTCCGGCCCGGTGGCGAAGATGTTGCCCTTCGCGTCCACCTTCAGCCCGTCCGGCAGCCCGGGCTTCTTGGCTTTCACTTCGTCGGTCGCGTCGTGAATCAGTTTGCCCTTGCCGAGCGTGCCGTCGGCGCTGATCGGGAACGCCATCCAGATCGCTTTATCGGGGTCCGAGTTCGCCACATACAGCGTCTTTTCGTCCGGCGAAAGGCCGATGCCGTTGGGCCGCGTCATTTCTTTCGTGAGCAGCGCGAGTTCACCCTTCGCGCTGAGCCGGTACACGCCTTGGAAGTCCAGTTCCTTCTTCGGGTCCTTCATCTGACCGGGCAGGCCGTAGGGCGGGTCGGTGAAGTACAGGTCGCCGTTCTTGGCGAATACGAGATCGTTCGGGCTGTTCAGCCGCTTGCCATCGTACTTGTCCGCGAGCGTGACGAACTTCTTGTCGCCGGTGAGCCGCGACACGCGCCGGTCGCCGTGCTGGCACAGAATCAGCGCGCCGTCTTTGTCGAACGCGAGACCGTTCGCGCCGGGTTCGTAACCGGTGAACTTGTCGGTGCCGGTGTAGCCGCTGGGCTTGAGGAAGTCGCTCACGCCGTCCTTCGCGGACCACCGCACGACGCGGTTGTTGGGGATGTCGGTGAACAGCAGGGCGTTGCCCTTCTTGTCCCACACCGGGCCTTCGGTCCACTTGAACCCGCCGGCGAGGACTTCGATCTTCGCGTCCTTCGGAATGAGCGCGTCGAGTTTCGGGTCTTTGCGGTCGATGGAACCGATGGTCGCGGGGAGCTTCGGTTCGTCGGCGGTCGCGCCGAGCGCGGCGACCGCGGCGGCGACGAGTGCGAGAGAGCGGAACATGGGGTGAGGTCTCCGGGGGAAGGGCCGCGGCGCGGCCCCGCTCCGCGACATGGTACACGCCCCCGCGACGCGAACAAGCGGTTACCGGAAGTGCGCAGTTGCGGTTCGGTGGCGCCCACTGTCCCGCGTTCGCTCGTGCTGTTATCATTGAACCGTCGCTTCAGCGATCCGGTCGCCCAGAGGTCACACCATGTCCCCGCGGTTGTGCGGCGCGCTCTGCGCCTTGGTGGTGTTCGCTCCCGCCGTCGTCGCCGCGCCGGTGCCGCCGGTGCCGGACGCCAAACCGGTCACGTTCCCGTTCCGCGACAAAGTGCCCGTCGTCATCCAACTCAACGGCATCGGTACCGCGCGCGAGCGACTCGATGCCGTGCTGACCGCGGCGCTGCCGGACGACGCCCCGAAGCTGAAGAAGCAAATCGACGCGGGCCTCGGCGCGCTCTTTATGGGGCGCAAACTCAGCGCGATTCCGCCCGCGGGGCGCGTGTACCTCGCGTTCGAGGACGTGGAACGAGTCGCCGCCGACGCGCCGGCGGTCGCGCTGTTCGTGCCCGTCACCGGCTACAAGGAGTTCCGCGAATCGTTCCTCACCGACGAGGAGCGCAAGTCGTTCGAGGCCGGGCGCGGCGTGGACGAGGTGAAACTCGCCCTCGGCGGCGACCCGCGGGCCGCGTACATGGTCGACCTCAAGGAGTACGTCGCCGTCACGCCCGACCGCGCCACCGCCGACGCCTACGCCAAGAAGTTCGCTCGCGCCACCAGCACCGCGATGCCCTCCGAGTGCGCCAAGGTGTTCCTCGCGTCGGACATCGGCGCGTACGTGAATGTCGACGTCCTGAACGACGCATACGGCGACCAGATTCGCGGGTTCAAGCAACTCATCGACTTCGGCCTGCAACAGGCGCAAATGGGCGGGATGCTGCCGGGCATCAACAAGGCGCAACTCGAAGCCGCGAAAGCGATGATCGGCGGAGCGTTCCAAGCGATCGAGGACTGCCGCGGGGTCGCGGTCGGGGTGGAGTTCCGACCCGAAGGGCTGGCGGTGCGCGTGCAAGCCCAGTTCGCCGAAGATACGCCCAGCGCGCGCGTGCTGAAGGCCGAAACGCCCGGCGCGCTCGCGGACGTGGCGAAGTTGCCCGCGGGGCTGGCACAGTACGGCGGGAACAAGTTCGGGCCGAAGTTCGCGGACGTGCTCCGCGGGCTGAACCAAGAGTTCGCGCCCGCGGACGACGACGAGAAGGGCGCGGACGCGCTCGCCGCGCGACTGAAGGACGTGCTCGCGGCCGGGCCGAAGGGCGAAGTGACCGCGGCCGGACCGCCGGACGTGTCGCTCACGATCGGCACCTACGCGGACCCGGACGCCGCGGTGAAGGCGCTCGCGGGGCGGTTCGCCGCGGTCGGGGCCGGCGGGCGCGTGTTCGGCGTGGTGCAGAAGAACGCACCGAAACTCGCGCCCGGTGCGCGCAAGCACCGCGGGTTCGCGTTCACCGAAATCAACCTCGCGCTCGATTTCGAAGCCACCGTCGCCGGGCTGCCGGAACCGGTCCGCGCGAGCACCCTCGCGCAACTCAAGCGCGCGATCACCGAGAAGTCCGCGGTGTGGGTGGGAACCGACGGCAAGAGCGTGGTGCAGGCCGTGGGCACGGACTGGGGTGCGGTGACCCGCGCGCTCGACGTGTTCCTCGACGGCAAGCAGCAACTGGGCGACACCCCGGGCTACAAGCTGACGCGCAAGAACCTGCCGGCCGACGCGAACGTGCTCACGCTGATGGAAACCGGGCAGACGATTTCGAGCCTGTTCGATGCGGTGGGCGGCATCGCGGGCGTGGTGCCGGGCTTCCCGCAGTTGGGCAAGTTGAAACCGGCTGGCGGCGAACCGACCTACGTGGGCGTCGCGGTCACGCTGAAGAACGACACCGCGGGCGTCACACTGTTCGTACCGGTCACGGCAATCGCGGCCGGCCGCAAAATGCTCGCCGACGTGTTCAAGCTGTTCGAGTGAACCCGACGCGTGAGCGAGGTAGCACTTGCCTTGTGGCACAGCCTTTCGAGGCTGTGCGGCTTCTCAGTTCCAATCCGCACCGGCTGGAAAGCCTGTGCCACCAAACCAAGAAGAACCCTCGCTTACGCGTCGGGTTCAATTTACCACGGCGCGCGCACGAGCCAGATTGGGTCGCCCTGTTGGTCGCGCAACTCGCGCACCGGCACGAGGTGCGCGAACGCGGGGTCGTCGCGCTCCTGCCGGATCAGCACCGCGAACGCCCCCGGCGGCAGCTCGCGCACGTCGGTCAGCTTGCGCACCGGGCGCGCGTAGTAGAACGTGATGCCCTCGTCCTTGAGTTTCAGCGCGTACAGCGGCACACCTTCGGGCACGGCGGCGCGCAGTTCCGCGGCGGTCGCCTCCGCGTTCCGCCCCGCGGTGCGATTCGGGATCACCACTTCTACGAACACCACCTTCGCCACGAGCCAGCACGCGAGGAACGCGACCGCCGCGCTTCGCAGCGCCCGCGGCCGCTCGCGGAGAGCGAAGAGCACCCCCAGCGCGCCCAAGCCCATCAGCCCGGCGCTCATGGGAAGCGCGTACCGCACGTTGTGGTTCGGGACCAGCGTCCAGAAGATCAGGTTCGGCCACGTCCAGCAGTGGAGCAGGCGTGCGAGCAACTTCGCGCGGGGTGCCAGCGTTTCCCAGAACGCGCGGCGGAACGTGACCAGCGCGAACCCGGCCACCGGCAGGTGTGCCGCGAGCACCGCGAGCGGGTACAGCGCCAACTCGCCCCACGGGTAGCCCTTGCTCGCCTTCGGCGCGAACCGGTACGCGGCCTCTTTGCGCACGGTGTCCGCGAGCGCGTCCCACCCGACTTCGCGCACGACCGCGACCGCCCACAGCGCGCACAGCGCGAGCGCCGCGCCGACCGCGACGAGGTGGTTCCGCCGGAACAGCAGCCCGAAGCGCCGGTGCCACAAGAGGAGCGGTCCGGCTGTGAGGTAGAAGAACGCGGGCGCGGTCCACTTGGTGAGCGTTCCGCCCGCGACGCACGCGAGCGCCAGCAGCCACCAGCGCAGCGCCCCGCGCTCTTCGTCTTCGGCTTCGAGCGCGCGATAGAGCGCGCACATCGCGGCGGTTACCCAGCCGACGAGCGACATGTCGATTTCGGCGCTCGGCACTTTGTCGAGCCACAGCACGGAGCAGGGCAGCAACAGCGCCGCGACGAACGCCGCGCCTTCGCCGACCGCGCGCCGGAAGAGACCGTACACGAGGAACACCGCGACCACGGCCGCGAACACGGACGGCAGGCGCGCGGTCGCCGCGGTCACTTCGCCGAAGGGAAGGGAAGCGAGGCCGATGGCCGCGTAGTGGCCGGGCGGCTTCGTGAGGAACGGTTCGCCGTAGAGCACCGGGTACAGCCAGTGCCCGTTCAGGCACTCGCGCCCGATGATCGCGCGCAGCGCCTCGGTGCGGTACAGCGGCCCGGCCGCGACGCCGTACACGAACAGCACCGCGCACCACGCGAACAGTGCGAGCGGCGCGACGCGCACAAGCGAGACGCGCGGGAGCGCGAGGCGCATCGGCGAGAGCAGTTGCATGAGCGGCCTCCGTGCCGCAAGAGAAAGAGGCTACGAGCCGCGAACGCCAGTGAGCGGCCTTCTGTGCCGCTCACTGGCGTTCGCGGCTCGTTCGCGCGCGCACGCGCGCCGCGATCAGCGCCCAGAGCGCCAGCCCCCAGCACGTCGCGGGCAGCCAGTCGCCGAGCGTCGCGTACAGTGGGGCGCGCGTGTCGAGCGGCACCGCGGCCGTTACGACGCCTTCCATCGACTTCGATTCGCGCCAACTGGTGCGCTGTTCGGCGCTCAGGCGGTAGCCCTTCTCGTCGCCCACGATTTCGCGCGGCAGTGCCACCACGCGCCCGTCGGGGTCGATCACCGCGCTCACGCCCGTGTTTACCGCGCGCACCACCGAGCGCCGCGCTTCGATCGCACGGAAGCGGCAGATGGCGAGGTGCTGTTCGTGCTCCTCGGTGCCGTCGAACCAGCCGTCGTTCGAGATGTTCACGAGGAAGTCCACCGGGTCGCGCGCGACGTACTGCCGCGCGAGGTACGGGTCGCTGTCTTCGTAGCAGATGAGACAGCCGAACGTGTACGCGCGCCCGTTCTTCGCAACCAGCGGGAACCGCGTCCAGCTCTCACCGGGCCGACACGAGTATTCGTTCTTGTACGGGGTGAACACTTGCAGGAACGGGAAGATTTCGCCGAGCGGCACGTACTCGCCGAACGGCACGAGGTGCATCTTGTCGTACCGCACCGGGTCTTTGCTCTGCGGGCGCACGAGCAGCGCGGAGTTGTACTTCCACAGCTTCGTGCCGTCCCACTCGTGCCCGCTCAGGCCGAAGAGCACGTTCGCACCGAGTGGCTTAGCGAAGCGGTCGGCGGCGCTCTCGATCCGCTCGCGCAGCTCGTCGGGCGCGCTCTCTGGGGGTACGCCGGGCGCGAGTTCGTACCAGTCCACCCAGAAACACGTTTCCGGCCATACGACCAAGTCCGGTTTCGTTCCGACAGCGAGCGCGTGTGCCCGGCCGTACTGTTCCCGCAGTTCGCCGCCGCGGTTCATCTTTACGGTTTGCGACACGCTGCCCTGAAGCGCCGCCACCGTCGGCCCGTCGGCGAACGGTTCGTGCGCGAGGCGGAACGCACCGTACGCGCACGACGCGACGAGCAGCGCGAGGGCGAAACCTACCCCCCCGGCCCCCCTCCCTAAAGGGAAGGGGGAGAAACGCCTCGCTGCGCTCGACGCGCGCGGCGCTGATTCTTCGTTCGCCGAGCGTAGCGAGGCGTCTGACTCCCCCTTCCCTTTAGGGAGGGGGGCCGGGGGGGTAGGTGAAATCACCTCCGCGAGCGCCCCGTTGCACGCCGCGACCACGAACGACACCGCGTACACGCCGCCGAAGTCCGCGATCTGGATGAGCGGCAGGAACGCGTGTTGCGTGTAGCCGAGGAAATACCAGCCGAAGCCGATCATGTGGTACGTGCCGAGCGGCTTCAGAATCGGGAACCCGGTGGGGAAGTGCATTCGCGCGTATTCGAGTGCGACCCACGCCACCGGTACCGCGACCGCCAGCGGCACTTTCAGCGCGTCGAACTTGCGAATCAGCCAGAGCGCGAGCACCCACGTGACCGGCATCACCACGATGAAGCCCAGCCACGAGAACGCCATCATCGCGTGCGCGACCGTCACCCACTTGGTGGCGAGCGCGAAGAACAGCGAACCGCTGAGGTACGCGGCGAGGTAGCGGCGGCGGTTCGAGACGGGAGCGCGCGCGAGCGTGAGCCACGGCACGAGCGCGACGAAGCCGAGCGGCCCGGCGTTCAGCGGGAAGAACGCGAGCCACAGCAGCACCGCCGACGCGAACGCGGGCGCGAACACGCGAGCCTTCACGCGGGAATCCTTCCGTTAGAGCGCCTCACAACAACACGACTTCGGCCAGCGTGCCGGTGTCGGCGCGGGCGTCGCCCGCGGGCAGCACGAGGAGCGCGTCCGCGGGCTGCATCCCGACCAAGTCCGGCGCGCCGGTCCAGTCGAGCGGTTGTACGGTCCAGCCGGTCGCGCCTTGCACCAGTTGTGCCGGGCGGTACGTCGGCCGGTCGTTCGCTTCCGCCAGCGGCGCGGCCAGCGGCAGCGAGATTGTGCGCGGACCCGGCTCCGCGTGTCCACCCAAGATTCGGATCGCGGGGCGCGCGAACAGCTCGAACCCCACGAACGCGCTCGCGGGGTTGCCCGGCAGCCCGAACACGAGTTGACCCTTCGGCCCGGTGCCGAACAGCAGCGGCTTGCCCGGTTTCACGCGCACCGTGCGGAAGTGAACCGTCACGCCGAGCGCCTTCAGCACTTCCGGCACGAGGTCGTGATCGCCCACCGACACGCCGCCCGCGACCAGCACCACGTCGGACACGTCGAGCGCTTCGCCGAGCAGTGATTTCGTGATGGCGAAGTCGTCGCGGGCGATGCCGAGGTAGCGCGGGAGGCCGCCGCCGCGCACGGTTTGCGCGCACAGCATGGGGCCGTTCGAGTTGCGAATCTGCCCGGCCTTCGGGCGCGTGTTCGCTTCTACCAGTTCGTTCCCGGTAACGACGACGCCGACCCGCGGGAACGGGTACGCGACCACAGCCGTTTTGCCCGCGCTCGCCAGTACCCCGAACGCGGCGGCGTTGATGGGCGTGCCGGCGGACAGCACCACATCGCCGGTGCGCATCTCGTGACCGCGGGCGTACACCCACTGCCCGGGCTTCACACCGGAATCAATGACGCGCACCGCGCCGGCGTCGGCGGTGGCGTGTTCTTGCATCACGACCGCGTCCGCGCCGTCGGGCAGCGGCGCGCCGGTGAAGATGCGCGTCGCCTGCCCCGCGCCGACGGGCTTCGTTGGCACCGCGCCCGCGGCCACTTCCTCGATCACTTGGAGAACGGCGCAGTTGCCGGCGCAATCGGCGGCGCGCACGGCGTAGCCGTCGCGGAGCGATTTGGCGAACGGGGGCGAATCGATGTCCGCGAGGATGTCGGCCGCGAGTACTTGGCCGAGCGCGGCGGTGGTGAGGGCCGCGTGTTCGGTGCGAAGGGGCTTGCAGTGGCGCAACACTTCGGCGCGCGCGTCCGCGATTTCGAGCATGGCAGCGTCTCCGGTGGCGTGTGCCGTTGGTATACCGACGCCGCGCCGCGGAGCTATCGCGGAATCACAGCGGGGGCCACTGGTTCGCCAGCCCCTCGCGCTCGATGTCGCGCACCATGTCTTCGCTCACTTCGTACTTCTGTGCGATGGTGGCGCGCGACGCGGCCGGCTTCGCGCCCGCGTCTTGCGCTTCCACCAGCGCGGCGAAGATCAGTTGGCGCTGCTCGAGCGGGAGCACTTCTTCCGGGTCGGGCATTGCGGCCTCGCGAGTGGGTGGGGCGATACAACAACTATCACCCCATCCTACGAGCCGGCGCGCCGCGAGGGTGCGAATCCCGCGAATCCGCCGAAGTTCTCATGCCGCTCCGCGAACTCGCCCTCGACGTGCCCGCCGTCAAGCCGCCCGCGGAGGTGGCGCGGTTCCTGCGCGAAGCCGAGCGCCGCATCGACCGGTTCCAATCGGAAGCCCGCGTGCCCGCGTTCGTGCCGTGCGACTACGCGGCCGCCTACGCGGTGCTCTGCGCGCTCGCGAGCGGCCCCCACCTGCGCGGGCGGCAAATGTGCGAGTGGGGCAGCGGGTTCGGCGCGGTGGTCGGTCTCGCCGCGCTCGCCGGCTACGACGCCTGCGGTATCGAGATCGAGTGGAGCCTCGTTGAAGAGGCGCGCCAACTGGCCGACGATTTCGAGCTGCCGGTGGAACTGGTGTGCGGCAGCTTCGTGCCCCGCGGCGCGGAGGGGCTCGTTCACGCGAACGGCACCTACTCGTGGTTCACCACCGAGGGCGATTACGCCTACGACGACTTGGGCCTCGAAATCAGCGACTTCGACTTGGTGTTCGCGTACCCGTGGCCGGACGAAGAGGGCGTGGTGTGCGACCTGTTCGAGAAGTTCGCGGGCACCGGCGCGGTGCTCGCCACCTACCACGGGAGTGGCGAGTTCCGACTCAAGCGCAAGGTGCCGAAGCGCAAGAAGCGGTAGCGGCGCGTCACTTCGGCTCGGGGTACCGCTTCTGGAACTTCTCGAACTCCGCCCCGTAGGCCGCTTTGTCCAGCTCCACGGCCCGTTTGAGCATCGCCCGCGCGCCGGGAATGTCGCCCTCTAGCTCGCGCACCGCCCCGATGTGCAAATACCCGGCGGCGTGCTTCGGGTCCAACCGTATCGACTCTTCGTACTCCCGCAGCGCGCCCTTGAGGTCGCCGGTGCGCTGGATCGCGAGGCCGTAGTTCGAGCGCACGGTCGGCTCGTTCGGGGCCAATTTCACGGCCGCGGCGAGCGCGGCGAGCGCACGGTCCTTGTCGCCGGGGGCGTTGCGGTTGCCGTACATCGCACCGAGGTTGCTGTGCGCCGCGCCGTAGTTCGGGCTGAGTTCGAGCGTGCGCCTGTACGCCGTTTCGGCGCGGTCGTAGTCGGCGCGCCGGAACGCGGGCGGCGATTTCCCGCCGCGCTCGTAGACCGCGCCGCCGAGGTTGAAGTGCGCGATGTGATCGTTCGGGTACAGTTTCACCGCGCGCTCCAGCAGCGCGACCGCGGTACCCAGTTCGCCGCTGTTCGTGAGCAGCAGTCCGAGGTTGGTGAGCGCCGCGGCGTGGTCCGGGTTGAGCGCGAGAGCGACGCGGTTGAAGCCGATCGCGCGCGCCGGGTCGCGGTCGTGGAACCACAGCGCCGCGGCCAGCGCAATGTCGAAGTCGTTCGGGTGCGCGGCCAACCCCACGGCCAGCGGTACGCCCGGCTCGCCCTTGCGGCGCTCGATCAGGGCCGCGGCGAGCAGCACGGCGGCCGCGCTCGCGGCGAGGTCCACGGCGTCCGGCGGGAGCGGCAGCCGCGCCTTCGGGTCGCGCTCGCGCATCACCGCGAAGTCGCGGAACCGGTTCGCCATGTCGTCGTTCGGCGACGCGCGGCGGGCCACCTCGATGGCGCGCTCGGCCGCGGGCGGGTCCGCGTCCAGCACCGTGAGCGCCCAGTCGTCGAGCGCGCGCACGATCTCGCCGCGCACCGCCGACGCGAGCACCTTCTTCGCCACCGCGTCCGCGGGGCCGGTGCGCACGTCGAACCCGCCCGCCGCGAGCGCCGCGGCGTACCGCTCGCCGAACCCCTTGCGGTCTTCGGCGAACGCGAAGTTGCCGCTCGCGCCGTCCGGAGCCGTCACCCAGCGGAACTTGTCACCGCGGATCGCGTCGAGGTCGCGCGCGAGCGCGGTGTCGGACTTCTCGCGGCGCACGGCGGCTTGCAAGTCGGCGGCCTTCGCGCCCGCGGCCAACTTCTCGGCCTGCGCCAGCGCGCCGCCCGCGTCCGCGAACCGCCGGCGCACGCGCAAGTCGGTCGCCAACTTCAGAGCGGCCCGCGCCGTAGTGGCGTCGCGCTCGCGGCCCGCCTTCTCTTCGGCCTCGGCCTTTTCGCGGCGCGCCTGTTCCGCTTGCAGTTCCGCTTGCTGCTGCTTCTCGGCGCTCCGCTGGTGGTCGAGGTACCACACGAACCCGGCCACTACGAACCCCAGCAGGGCGACCGCGCACGCGAGCAGCAGTTGCGTGAGGCGGCGCTTGCGCTGCTCGTGCAGGCGCTCTTCG